>PWID01000045.1 GCA_003555145.1 Balneolia bacterium
AAAAACGGACAGCTGCTGACGATCGGTGATATTGAATGATTTACTTGCGAATACGTCGATATTGTAGGTTACCGGCAAGCGCTCGCTGTTACGCTCAACAAAGCCAATATCCCGGCCGGAAGGCGTGTACGGGTAACCAGAAGAGCCGGAAAGTATCAGCCCTATATTGGTATTGCCAAGCGGCCGGAAATTAAAGAATGATGGCCCCTCATTCTGACCGAATGCCAGATTACCGCGTACATTCAGCAGGTGGGTCTTGTCGAAATCGAGAAAATATAGGCGTGTATCAGGAATTCTTCGGGGAAAACCCTGCAGCTCTGAACTGGCGCTTCCCTTTGCAATACTGTAGGTATAGGAACCGGTGATGTCCAGGTTCCGGGTGAGCCGGAGGTCTGTACTGAGTTCAAAACCACGTACGTTTGCATAAGCTTCATTCACAAAGACTGAATAGGATGTAAAGGCAGGCCGGTCGTTTACAATGGATCCCTGTGGGATAAACTCAGTGCCAATCAAACCCCGGATGTCTTTGTAGTAAGCTGAAAGCGTTACCGCAGCCCGCTCGGAAAACTGATGAATCAGGCCGAATTCGTAGGCTGTGGTGCGCTGTGCATCAAGGTCAGGAGAGCCGAATAAAGGCTCACGAGTGCCAAATTCATAGAAGTTGTTTTCGTAGATATAGCGGTAGTCCGGATTCTGGAAAAATCGCCCGTAGCTGAATCTTAAAATAGAATTGGCCGATATAGGATGAGAAATACCGATCCGGGGACTGAACTGATAAATCGGTTTGGATGAAACTTCGGACTCTTCACGAAGCGGATCAGCACGGAAGTTTGTACGCTGATTGGCGAAATCGAAGCGGAGTCCGATATTGAGCACAAAGTTATCCTGCTCTATTTTATCCTGAATATAGACAGCACCTTCATAAGGCCGCTGACCGGAAACATCGGTAATGTATGGCTGAACAGCCTGAATATTGATGATCTCAAACCAGTCGATATTAAACTGCTGAAACTGCACGCCTGCCTTTATTTCATGCGTATTGTTCGGCGCCCAGATCAGGTCGGCTCTGGTGTTGAGCGTGCTGGTTGTTGTTTCTTCCCTGGATGTGGGATCAGCAGATTCGTAGAATTCACCTACAAAAGTCGGATTTCGAAACGTTACCGACTGCTGGTATTCTTCAATTGGTTTATCCAATCCTCTGAAATAATCCTGCCAGAAGTAGCTTACTGTGGCATTCAACGCCATTCTGCTGGTCAGGCTTTGCGTAAGCTGTAGAATCCCCTGGAAACTTTCAGCCTCCTGGATATTCCAGCTTTCGGGTATGTACTTATACGAATGGTTATAGTTCTGATAGTTCTCCTGCGAATAGCGGCCCGAGACGTTCAGCTTGGTACCCGCAAAGGGCCGGATAGTGAACTTGGCAAATCCATTATATCCATTATCGTAGCCGAAGGGCGTGAATGGCGTTTCATCATAATGCTCGGCGGAAAGGACAAATGAAAGGCGATCGCGAATAATCGGCCCGTCTACTCTGAAGCTATACAAGTTACTTGAAGGTTTTCCGAAAAGCGTATCTGACTGCTCGTTCACGAATCCAAACGACTGATTTACTTCAACCAGACCGCGGTAGTTATTTCCGCCTTCTCTGGTAGTAATATTTACGACACCAGACATCGCGTTGCCATACTCAGCATTGAAGGTACCAGAAAGCAGGGTAAGCTCTTCAATCATGTCGTTACCCAGGTTTGTGGCAACTGAGCCGCTGACCGGGTCACGGACCATCACCCCGTCTATCATATAAGCGACTTCATTGGAGCGCCCTCCCCTCACGTTGAAAGAACGTCTGCCGGATGAAACAACGCCGCTCTGGAGATTAACTACATCAGCAAAGTTCTGAACCGGAAGAGCCTTGATATCGTCTCCTGAAATCGATTGCCTGGTGGCCGTTTCATCGACACGAATCAGCGGACGGTCCGCGATTACAACCACTTCATCACCAGACATTGCTGCATCGGGCTGCAGCTCTACATTGATTGTTGTAGTGAGATCAGTACGAACGAGTACTTCCTGAATGATCTGAGTGGTATAACCAACATAAGAGATCCGAAGCGTGTAGGTGCCCGGATTTACGTTCAGAATTACATACTCACCAGACAAGTCTGTAGAAGCACCCTGACCAGTTTCTACTATATAAACATTGGCTCCGATTAACTCCTCACCGGTTTCTGAGTCGGTGATGGTTCCTGCGATTTTATCAGCTAATGCGTAGTCCGTAAGACCAAATAGCAGAATAAATGCGCACAGGAAAAAGGCCAGGCGTAGTTTTCTCATGATAGTCGAAGAGATATTGCGGGAATTGCGAAGGGAAGCGCCATCATACAGCGACAGGCTTAACCCCTGCCCGCCGCTGTATATTTAATGGCAATTGTACGATTGCGTTACTTAATCAGCGTCATGCTGCGTGTAAGCGTCTGTCCGTTAGCCTGCATGCGGTACAGGTAAATACCGGATGACAAAGAACTGGCATCAAAGTTAACGGTGTGGGTACCGGCCGGCATTTGCTCGTTTAGAAGCGTAGCAACCTGGCGACCAAGCATATCATACACCGTTACCGAAGTGTGCGCACTTTCAGGCAGGTCGAATCGAATGTTTGTAGTCGGGTTAAACGGATTCGGATAGTTTTGCTCTAGCGCAAAACGAGAAGGCAGCTGGCTGTCTGTTGGTTCGGTAGAAACAGGATCGCCTATTATGCCAAGATCATCTGCTTTAGCAACTGCAGCATCAAGGCGGTCGTCAACTTCGTCGAGGTCAGCGCCGTGAGTGAAAGCAATCCACACGTAGGCTGTATCGCCGGTTGCGATATTCTCCGTACTTCCAAAGTTCATGTACGCCCAGCCGCCGTCCGGCCCTGCGGTAAGTGAAGATGATGGAAATCCGGACTGCTCCATAATATCCCAGCGTGCGAAATCACGGGCGTTATCACGAGGTGCTTCCGTACTGTCGTATTCATCAAAGTCGAGTATTACTACTCCCTGCGGGTCGAGCGTAAGAGACTGAATGCCAATAGCGCCATTGTTATTGAAGATATAGAGTCGTTCGGTTGATTCATCCCACTCGAGGGTCTCACCACCAAACTCTTCAAAAATACGGGCACGAAGCAGTACAGATAGTAAGTAGTCGTTATCACCATCTTTAACGACTCCAAGTCTTGAAAGGCCATAAAACTCATCTTTAAACATTCTCACAAGCGTATGAACCTCGATATCAACCGGTGCCTCTGCACGGAACGAGTTGTCCATTACCAGCTCACGGAAATACTCAAGGGAATCAGGCCCTTCGTAGTACAGTGTATCCAGCAGATTGAAATCCGGATCGTCGTTTGGATTCCAGACGTAAGAATCATTCAGGCCAGCAAGCTGATAAAATCTGTCGATCATTTTATCCTCAAGTGAATCCCATCTTCCGTCTTCGCCATCATAAGTCTGGATTCGTCCGAATGCATTTGTGGTGCTTACAAATGCATAGGTTGAATCGTTATGTGGGAAGAACTGTGCCTCGGCAACATCTGCGATGAGCATGGCACCAATAAAAATTCCTATTAATACATAGCGTAGCGACTGCTTCATAAGGTAAACCCAGTGTGTTTGGATGTGTAAATTTTATTACAGATGTAATAAAAGAAATTTATTTCTCACTTCAAATAATTAGAGAGAAAATTTTCTCATTTTATTCCAGACACTTAAGCAAGAACTACTTACAGCTACACTGATACTCTATTCCGAGTCGTATCCCCAGGGCGCGGGAGGTGTATCAACTTCTTCGCTTATATCAAATTCAATTCTGATGGAATGCCCTTCTTTCGGCCAGTGGACTCCGTAGGCGAGGGTATTTTCATCCATTATATCGAGGAACCAGAAGTTATCGAAACGCAGCGGAAGGATATCTGCAGTATGTGCATCCGCTTCGAAAATCTGTCGGTGAGCCAGGCCCGGTTTAGGTGCATCGCCCCCGTATTGGGTGATGTCTTCTTCCCTGCCGTCTTCGTATCTGTGGTCGTGTTTCAGGCGAAGTGTACCCTCCGATTGAGTAAGCATCAGATTCCTTGAGCGGTTATCACCTATGTGAAGGGCAAGATGGGTGAGGTCGTCTGTACAGTTAAACACGTGCAGAATCACATTAGATTCATCGAATGGCATATAGTAATCTGTGATGTCACCAAGTTTCCCCTGAAAAGCCTGACCGCAAAATTCACGAATGTTATCCCAGAATGCAAGTTGTTCGGAACTGAGACCCTCAGCACCGGTAAGAGTTCTTCCTTCATCCGGGACTGACTGCTGCTGCGATTGTGGCTGATCTGCACAGGATGCAAAAAGCAGTATTGATGCGATAATTAAGCATGCAAGATTATTCATAATCAAATTGACTAAAGATGAAGATTAAACCGCGCTGTATTCGGTATAAAGTTGTTTGATGCGTTCAGCGGTGGGGAATTGTGTGATGGAGGTCAATAACAGCCACAAAAAAGGCAGGGCATTCAGCCAGATTAATGGGTTCTCATCGATTTGAAGATCCGTAGCTGCCAAAATCATGATTGTGAGTCCAAGCAGAGCAACACCCTCTATAGCTGCAAACTTCAAAACGTAGGCGGTTCTGATTTGGACTATGGCCTCACCCGATTCGCTTATCTTGCTTAGATTAGAATTGAAGAGTTTATATGATAACGGTATCACCACAACAGTGAGCACAATTGTGAAAAAGGTGAGGTAGGTATAATTAAGCGCTGATGAGCTATCGGCTTCAGATACGTTTTGCACCACGCCCGGCATCATAAACACTAATACAATAACGGCATAGAAAACCGCCGATAGGACCAGACCTCCAATTAAAATCTGAATAGCTAAAATCTGGGTTTTATCAGTAATTTCTTCAGGATATGATGAACGCATCAACTGTTTTATTTCAACGCGGGTTTATTTAACTATTCTTTTTCATCGCCGTACCACTTTTCAAGAAGGCTGTAAAAGTAGCGTTCCGATGGCGTTTCCAGCTTTTCCTGTATCTGATCCGGACTTCTTAGAATGTGGCGCTCGCTGTTTGATCTATTGTATATAGCGTATCTGCCATCATAATTAATGGTATCCCTGCACTTGTGGATTACGCCCACGTAACGCTGAGCTCCACCTGCCATTCTGTGACGTCCCTGAGTAGTTACAGGATTAGTAAGTTCAGAGCAATCAATATTATTATAATCGAACAGTACACGTGTATATTCCTGTATCTGAACCCGGGCAGATGGTTCACCTTCAGGAACATGGACTTCCAGATTAATGAATGCAATAAAGAGAAAGCAAATAGTGGCAAAAATAAAAGAAAATTTATTGACGAACATTATACGTTCACAAAGCCAGTAATAAGCAAAGATTATAATACTGGTAATCGTAATGCTTAAGGGAATAGAAATAAGATAACCCGTCCCCGAGTAGGGAAACAGCGTTATAAGCATCAGCTGTATAGAAATAAAAAGTAGAAATGTTAAGACTACCAGCATATGAACAGATAAATTAGTTTCTATGAAAGGGCAGTTCAGGCGACCACATAACCTGCTGCAGTTCTGTTTATTTGTAGATGTTACAATTTGTAATATACAGCTTATTAGCTGAGTAATTGCAACCTATTTTGAGACAAAATAATATGAGCTATTTTAAACAAAAAACGTCTGAACGCATTGCGCGCCAGACGTTTTAAAGTACCTTTTCTGCTAATTTACCTGTCGGGCCTTGCCCATCTAACGGGCGCTTCGGGTTCCGGTTTAAGCTCTACAGGATTATCACGAAGAAGCCTCATTGCTTCTCTTACAGATGCTTCGAGCTGAGGATCAAGCCCGCGCATTACTTCCGCCGGATGCTGGAAAACTTCGATATCCGGAGCCACTCCCTCCCCTTCAACTGCCCACTCTCCGTCGGTATTAAAAAATCCACCGCGTGGGGCTATCATTCCACCTCCGTCTATAAATCGAGGCGTATCCCAGGTTCCCACAAGGCCGCCCCAGGTACGCGTTCCGATAAGCGGACCAATCTCCATTTTGCGGAACATATAAGGAAGCAGATCGCCACCGGAACCGGCGTTTTCGTTTATAATCATTACCTTAGGTCCCCATATTCCGGCCATGGGCGTAGTAAAAGGCTTGCGGTCGTTAGCCCGGCTGTTGAAATAACCCTGGAGCTCGCGTGACATAATATCAACCATATAGTCTGCAGCCGACCCGCCGCCGTTGTTTCGCTCGTCGATTACAGCTCCGGCTTTGTCCTGCTGCGAGAAATAATACCTGTTGAAGTATTCATACCCCACAGCGCCCGTGTTGGGCACGTAAACGTAAGCAAGCTGCCCGCCGGAAAGATGATCCACCATCTTCCGGTTAGACTCAATCCAGTTGCGCATTCGCAGCCCGTTTTCATTGTTCACAGGAACAACCGTTTCCACACGTGATCCATCAAAAGTCGGTCGGTTATTTACCCTTATTCTGGTCTGCCTTCCTGAAGTGGCTTCAAAGAGCTCATACAGATTCATATCTGCAGTGAGGGCCCGGCCGTTTACTTCCAGCAGATAATCCCCCTCGTTTACATTAATTCCAGGACCTGAAAGCGGAGAGGTTAAACCAGGATTCCAGTTTTCTCCCGTGTAGATTTTAGAAATGCGAAATAGTCCGTCGCTGATCTCATAATCTGCCCCAAGTAAACCACCCGGCACTGAGTCCACATCGGGGAAGTCACCGCCGAAGAAATACGAGTGCCCCACAGCAACTTCACCGCCCATAATACCTATGATGTAATTCAGGTCACTTCTGTGCCTCACGTGCTCAACCCAGGGGCTGTACAACTCATAGATGTCATCCCACGGAGCGCCATGCACGTTATCGACATACAGGAAGTCCCGCTGAAACCTCCAGCCTTCTTTCAGAATCTGCTGGTATTCCTCGCGCGGATTAACCTGAATACGAATTCCGTCGGTTGAGATGCGACCGTCTCCCGAACTTACCGGCTGACCAGCTGATGATACGATTCCCCAGGTTCCGCCGGCACGGTAAAGCAGCTGTTTTCTGTCGTGGCTGGTGGTTGCGTAATTTACTCCGGTCAGAAACTCAACCGAGCTCCGCTCTTCAAGACTATAGCGATGAAGGACATCAGGCATGTTTTCCCGGACTTCGGTATAGAATAAATGACCCTCGGGTCCGGCTACGGTGCCTGAGTAATTTCTCAGAGGAACATCAATGGCTATAATGCGCTGCCCGATATTTTCAAGATCGATTCTCACATCAACGGAATCTTCATCGTTTCCATTTGCATCATTCTCTTCGCTTTCGTCATCGCTTCTTGGCATGAAGGGTGATGGCTCATCGGCCGATAGT
>PWID01000205.1 GCA_003555145.1 Balneolia bacterium
AGGGTGCGACAGCGTCCCGCCCCAAACGCGAGCGATAGCGAGCCAAACTTTCTTAAATTGGATCGACATAGACTCAACGACCTAGCGCAGCGACAGCGAGCCTGCCTGGCTTCGCTTCGGCAGACAGGCCTAAACGGGCGATGAGGCCCAGAACCGAACCGAAGCATCGAAACCCGAACGAACCTTGTACCAAATTAAAACATCGTATCGCCCCAAACGGTCCTCAAATGCTTCTGAGCTGTTCAAACAGACATCGATGCTGCTTCAACAAAAAAGCGCTTGCAAGCTTTTCTTTTGTTTAGTAGATTAACAGTGTTAACTACTACTTACTAACTACCACACTTTCGGCTTAACGCCTTTTTTATTAACCACAGGTTAACGGTGTTAAGATGCCTGATGTATGATTTAGAATTCTTGATTTTTGATCTTTGAATGAATGTTCCGGATCTGTACGATAACCGATTCGATTAAGATTACCCGAATCCAAAAGACCTTAGACCTTAGACTTTTGACCTTCGACGAGATCCCCATTCAAAATTTAAAATTAAACCACCTCTGAGCCCCTAACCTGCCTCAGCACCCCAATTCACCATTCAAAATTCACCATTCACAATTTCCTCCCATGGACCCTCTATTTTCCGGATTTGAATACAGCTGGGCGATCTGGATCGCCGCGGCTCTCGCGTTTTTATTTTTTGGCTTTACCGGCGCTCCGCTTGCCATCTGGCTTTTAGGCGCTGCCGTGCTGATGTGGGGCTTTGGTGCTCCGGTATGGGCCTGGGCGGTGCTTGGTGCAGTGGCCCTGATCTTCGCCGTGAAGCCCATCCGCCGGGTGACCTTCTCCAACGGCATCATGAAACTGATGAAAGCCCTGAACTTCCTGCCGGTCATTTCACAGACCGAACAAACGGCCATAGATGCCGGTACGGTCTGGATTGATGGCGAGCTGTTTTCAGGTAAGCCGGATTTCAACCGTATTCTGAATGAATCATATCCCGAGCTTACCGAAGAGGAGCAGGCGTTCCTGGATAATCAGGTGGAGCATTTGTGTGAGATGGTGAACGACTGGGAAGTTTTCCAGAATCGTGACCTGCCGCCTGAGGTATGGGAATATATGCTGAAGGAGAAGTTTTTTGGCCTCATCATACCTAAAGAATACGGCGGACTTCAGTTTTCTCCGCTTGCCAACAGCGCGGTTGTTGCAAAGCTGACTTCACGATGTGGTCCTTTGGCTACTACGGTTATGGTGCCTAACTCTCTCGGACCAGCCGAGCTGCTGATTCACTACGGAACCGAGGCTCAGAAAAATCACTATCTGCCGCGTCTGGCCGTGGGTGATGACATCCCGTGTTTTGCGCTTACCGAGCCTAATGCCGGCTCCGATGCGGGTGCTATTGCCTCAAGCGGTGTTGTTTTCAGAGCCGATGACGGTAACCTGTACCTGCGCCTCAACTGGGACAAGCGCTACATCACCCTGGCAGCGATTTCTACCGTGCTTGGTCTGGCGTTTAAACTGCGTGATCCGGAAAACCTGCTTGGAAAAGGAGAGGACCTGGGCATCACCTGTGCGCTTATACCATCCGATACACCGGGCGTGAAGCTGGGCGAGCGTCATGATCCGTTAGGCGTACCGTTCTACAACTGCCCGACCCGCGGAACAGACGTTGTAGTACCCATAGATACGATTATTGGTGGCGTAGACGGCGCCGGTCTGGGCTGGAAAATGCTGATGGAAAGCCTTGCGGCCGGGCGCGGAATTTCGCTTCCTGCATCAAGCGCTGGCGGTATCAAGACGCTGCTTCGGGTTACCGGGGCGTATGCGGCCGTTCGTAAGCAGTTTGGTCTGCCGATTGGTAAGTTTGAAGGCATAGAGGAGCCCATCACCCGAATTGCAGGTCAGGCGTATATTTTCGAGGCGGCGAGACGATTTACATGCGGTGCGCTTCAGGACGGAGCCAAGCCTGCCGTGGTGAGCGCTATCGCCAAGTTCAGCTTCACCGAAAACTTCCGCTCGGCTGTGAATGACAGTATGGACGTTTTGGGCGGCGCGGCCATCTCCAAAGGGCCGAAGAATATGGTCGCCCACGCGTATTATTCTGTGCCGGTTTCAATCACGGTTGAAGGAGCGAATATCCTCACGAGAACGCTTATGATCTTTGGTCAGGGTGCCATTCGCTGTCATCCGTTTGCTCTGAAGGAAATCAAAGCCCTCACCGATAACGATCTGAAGGCGTTTGATGAAGCCTTCTCGGGCCACGTTGGGCATGTGGTGCAGAACTTTTTCCGCTCCATTATGCTGAGCGTTACGAGGGGCCGACTGGCCGGATCACCTGTTTCGGGCGCCTCTGCTCCATATTATCGTAAAATGTCATGGGCGTCGGCTACCTTCGCGCTGGTGTCTGACATTGCCTTAGGTTCTCTTGGCGGCGCGCTTAAAGTTCGCGAAAAGCTTACCGGACGCTTCGCTGATGTCCTCATCTGGATGTATCTGGGCACCGCGGTGCTAAGACGCTTTGAAGCGGAGGGGAGACGTAAAGAAGACGAGCCTTTCCTTCACTATGCCATGCAGCTGAGCTTTGCGAACATGCAGCAGGCATTCGACGGAATTTTCCGCCATATGGATGCGCCCGGCCTGGGATGGCTGTTCCGCGGACCGATAGCGCTGTGGTCAAGAATGAATCAGCTGAGCAGCATGCCGAATGATCAACTGGGTAAGGAACTGGCCAGAGCGGTTCAGATTCCGGGTGAGCAGCGTGATCGTATGACAAGCGGTCTGTTTGTACCAAAAGCCGAGAACGATCCGGTAGCGCAGCTGGAGCGCGCGTTCATGCTGAGCGTTCAGGCTGAGGATGTGGCCAGAAAGATCAAGGGCGCAATCAAAAAGAAAGAGCTGCCGCGTAAAAAGCCGATGCTCCTGCTGGATGAAGCGCTCGAGAAGGGAATAATCACACAGGCCGACTACAACCTGGTACAGCGCGCCGAAACCGAACGTGCCGAAGCCATCCGCGTAGACAACTTCACCCTGGATGAGTACAAGAAAACTGCCTATCAGAAACAACCAACACCGGAACCTGTTGAAGTTTGATAACTGATTTTTGATCTTTGAATTGGATAAATAAAATTAAAAAAGCCCGTGCGTTCGATATCAACGTGCGGGCTTTTTTTGGTCGAAAGTCCAAGGTCGAAAGTCCAAGGTCTCTTGGACTCAAATTATTCGGGCGTAGTTCAGGTGTTCATTGTTTTGGGACGCAGAGCCTGCCTGGCTCGGCTGTGTCAGACAGGTTGCGCATAGTACACGCAGAGTCTCGCAGTTTGTCCCAGGAGTAGATGTTATTATAGGGACTCAGTATAACTGATTACTGATTACTGCTCACTGTTTACTGTAGCAACCCATTGTTTATTGTTAATTACTTATTGTTAATTCAATTCACAATTCACAATTCACAATTCACAATTTCAAACCACCGGAGCCCATAAGCCCTGATTAAAAACAAAAGCCTGTAAAGACATCCCAATTACTCCCCAACAACTTTCTCGCTTTTTTTCTTGCCTTTATTCATGCCTTCGGCTTTCTTTTGGCGCAGCTTGAAGTTTACGTATCTGAGGCCGTAGATTTTGTGCATCATCTTGTCGCGGAACTCAATGGCTTCTTCCAGCTTGGCCTGATAGTTTTTTTTGAACTCAGCCTTGGATTTGGACTTTGGTATGTAGAAGGTCTTGTTTTTATTGACGCCTTTTTCAGGTGAGTAGCATACCGAAAACACGTGCTCCACGTATTCTCTGTTATTGCGCATCTTCTTTTTTTGCGTATAGCTGATGCCGTTATACCCGATGTTGCTCTTGGTACCCACATGCATAGGCCGGTCGTGGCTGCGGGCGAAATTCTCCCATTCCTGTATGTGCCCGTCGCGAAACTCTTTGGCGGTTTTCAGCGCTTTTTCTTTGCCGCCAAATTTACCGTCGCTGAAGAACTTGCTGATCTGTCTGCCGTCTCTGCGGATGCGCACAAACCAGCCATAGGTATTCTTCGATTCCTGATCAATTCTGGAAATGTTTTTCATGCTCATAATTTGCTCACCCTGGTACGATATAATATGCCACCCCTGTGATAGCGTGGTAGTATTGTTTCAGAAAATGAATGAACCTGTATTTTAACCGGCGTTCAAAGCATAGGCGCCGCTTTATATAAAATAATTCATTCACGGCTTTATGGCCGTTATCATTCTCTCTTCTCAGTCCGATTTCAGTAACCCTTTTTTCTTTTTCAGCCATTTTAAAAGCTGCCGGACATCCGGATGGTGATGTTATTAATGCAATCACCAGCTTGTTGAACCCATTTTTATTCTCATATAACCGGCTTGCAATAATACCGCTTAAATGCGGGTTAAACAAGCTTATGAAGTGCAGTTTATGGCTTGAGCAGACTTTTCAGGTTGATTGAATCTGACAATTTAGCTGAGAGCGATGTGTTTTACCGGCTGATATAAGACAGCTATATTCAGCCCGCAGTTGGTTTTTGATTTTGATTGAGTTTGTTGAGTCTTGTTACAAACTTGGATAAATCCAGTTACCCTTTTCAGTTGTGCAAACTGATCAGCGACTGACCTTTAAGAAAAGCCTGGTCAGTCTGTTCGGTGCAAACAGTCGGGAACACGATTTACTAGCTTGATTTCAATATACCTAAGTGGCTCAGGTGTCACAAATTAAAAAAACTATAGAATAGAGCTTCAGGTTATTTTACTACCGGAAGTTCATCCCACTTTGTTGTGTAAGAAGGGGATTTAAATTCCTGCTTCATCGTCCATTCGGGCCGGGTGCCGTTCATCCCGTAAATAACCTTGTCCCGGCCTTTTGTCCTGTTGATGGCATCCACGGCTTCAATCAGCCTTTTCTTTTTATCGTCTCTCGATGTGTCGCTGAACAGGTTGCCCTGTATTTCATCCTGCCGGCGGATTTCGGTAAGCATCACACCCGCTTTCTGATACGTGAAACCAGGGACAAACACTTCTTTCAGACCCGCAATGGCTGCTTTGGTGAGGTCAGGGGTGAAGTCGGTGGCGAGCGGTAATGGCATCACCGCGGTATTGCTGTAGTAGGGCTGTGTTTTGGAGAAGCGGTTGGTCTTCACAAATACGTGCACCACGCCGGCTACTGACTCCTGCGCCCTCAGCTTTTCGGCCGCCCGTTTCATGTAGGTCGATACGGCCTCTACCATCTGATCGTAATCGCTCACGGGTTTACGGAAGGAGCGGGATGACAGTATGCCTTTACGCGGCTGATTATTATCCTCCATCTCAATACTCGGTATGCCGTTGATTTCGCGGTGCGTGCGCAGTCCGGTTACGTGAAGATGCTTTTTGATCCACTGCTCGGGCGTATGCTTAAAATCCAGTGCCGTATTGATGCCGTTCTGCTCAAGGAATTCGTTATGCTTGCGCCCGATGCCCCAGATATCACCCACCGGAAAGCGGGAGAGGTATACATCGAAATCCTTCACCATATCGGTATGCATCACACCTTCCCATAGCTTTTCCTTTTTGGCCACGTGATTAGCCACCTTCGCCAGCGTTTTGGATGATGCAATCCCTATGCTTACCGGCAGTCCGGTCCACCGGCGAACGGTCTCGCGAATCTGCTGACCAAAAGCGTGTACGTTCATACCTTTTGGCGCCTCAAGCAGCATGAAAGCCTCGTCGATCGAATATACCTCCACATCATCACAAAAATGCCGCAGCGTCTTCACCACCCGGGCCGACATATCGCCATAAAGCGCATAGTTCGACGAAAACACCTGAATACCCTTATGCTCAAACTCCTTCTGATACTTAAACGCCGGCGCCCCCATCGGAATACCCAGCTCCTTAGCCTCCGAAGAGCGCGCAATCACGCAGCCATCATTATTCGACAAAACCACAATTGGTTTATCATTCAAAGACGGATTAAACACCCTCTCGCACGACGCATAAAAATTATTACAGTCCACAATTGCATAAAACGGCCCTTCACCCTTGGAGGGTGCCTTACGGAAAGCATCAGTTCGTAAATGAGAGTGGTTATCTGTATGCACTTGTTGAATAATTGTGAATGGTGAATGGTGAATTGTTGAGCGAAGCGAAATCCCGGCCCTGAAAGGCGTCGGGATGAATTTTGAATTAGGGCTTGGTTGAATTTTAATAACTCAGAGATTCATCATGCACCCTTCGACTCCGTTCAGGGTACGCCTTGTGGTATAATAAGAATCTGGGAAATTTGAAGAGCTCAAAAGGGTAATTTTGAATTTTGAGCCTGCCTGCAGCAGGCAGGTTTTAAGTTTTAAATGGGGTGCCGCACCCTTCGGCTCCGCTCAGGGGACGGCTAAAGAGATTTTACTCCACAGTTCGCTGGTTGAGCGGAGTCGAAACCAGCATTTTCAATTGTTTATTCCTTATTGTTAATTGCTAATTATCAAGCGCAGCGACAGCGAGCACAACAGCGAAGCTAAACAGGCGCAAACAGCGCTAGCTGTGAGCCCAAACGCGATTCGCCGGCTGGCGGAGAGCTAAACAGTCTTCGAATGTCTCTGAATATGATCGGGCATCCAGACCTTTGACTTTTGACTTTCGACTAAATCAAGCTGTGAATAACCCACGTAACAACGCCCCAGACCTCGAAATCCGATTCTTCTGTGATGAGAATAGGTTCGAAGTTTGGATCATCGCTTTCAGGCAGCAGGGTGATGGCGCCCGAGTCTTTATCTTTGTGAAGCTTCTTGACCGTAAATTCCCCGTCCAGCACGGCCACAACTATACGGTTGTGTAATGGCTCGAGGGAGCGGTCTACAATTAATATATCGCCATCGTGAATATTAGCGCCGTTCATGGACTCCCCCTGAACGCGTACATAAAACGTAGCAACCGGATGCTTCACCAGATGTTCGTTGAGATCCAGCTGACGCTCAATATGATCCTGTGCCGGAGACGGAAACCCCGCCTGAACCGTATCGGAATACAATGCGGGCTTATCGTTTGTGCCGGTTAAAGGTTCGCCAGCCCCTAAAGGCCGTATTTCAGTAACTTTCATGAATTGGATAAGTTGTGATGCAGGTGCGCGGTTACTAAAATAACACCGGCACATATGAAACCCGTTCAGAGAGAGGACGCAGAGATCCGCAGATTTACTCCTTAAGGCAGGCGCAGATTAACGCGGAAGTATATACGATTGCTGAGTTAATTAGAGCTAAACCCCAAAAGTCTATAAATGAATCGGACAACCAATTCAAAATTCACCATTCAAAATTCACAATTTAATCAATAGCGAACCTTAGCTCGGGATACTTCGACTACTTCAAAGCAATTTAACGACTAAGAATCTTCATAACCGGTCTCTCCACAAACG
>PWID01000216.1 GCA_003555145.1 Balneolia bacterium
CACAATAAGGTGGATGTTGATAACGAAGGCCGTATTTGGGTAGGCACCCAAAGCCTTGGTGTGGTCCGCTACAGTTTCACATCCGAAAATGAGCTGCATGCAGACACGCTTTCCACAGCTGTTAACGGCGCGGATGGGCCTGTTGCTGTAAGATCCCTTCTGGCAAGAAATGATGGATCCGTATGGATTTCCCTGCTAGGCGGAAGTCTGTTACAGTATACAGATGAAGGTTTTAAAGAAGTGCTTAACTCGGATTCTTCTGTAAATATTAACACTCTGTTTGAAAGCCCGAACGGAACACTTTGGGGCGGGGAGCAAGGTGGTAAGGTTTGGCGCCTGAAGGAAGAGGATGAACAGGCTGAGTTTATCTACATTAACTCAACTTCAAGCAGTAATATTCCCAATATAGCGGCTGCCTCGGATGGCACGCTGTGGATCTCAAGTGAGGGATCAGGGCTTCAAAATGTGGATTCAGAAAGCGGTAACATTTTGGCAACCTACAGCCGCGCCAACGGTCTCCTTGCTCAGGTTATTTATAACGTTTTCCAGGATCGCGAAAATAACATCTGGATTGCACAATCCGGAGGGGTATCCAAGCTAAGGTATAACTATAAGGCGTTTAAAAACCTTACAGCCAACTCACTTGCAGGCGAAAAGCCTATACTTCCATCACCTTCCGTTAACTCCGTACTTTCATCTCTGGACCATACAACTCCATGCAGCATTTGGGGCGGCACCTCTGAAGGCGGGGTAGCCTGCATAAACGATCAGTTTGAATCAGAGTTTATACAGCTGGAGTCTGGCTTAACAGGTAACTGGGTAAACGGACTTATTTATGATCAGTCCGGAAGGGTCTGGATTGGCACTGCACGTGGACTCAACAGCATTTCATTTACGGATACCACTCCCCTTGAGGATGCTACATCGAGTAATGAAATAACCGTGTTTGGCTCAAGTGCAATCTTATCTACTTATCCGGCTGCCAGTATCCTTGCTGTCGAGAAGTTGATGATAAAGGAATATTCAGACAGCGATTCCGCTATTGAGAGCATTTGGTTCCCCGCATACCAGGCGGTCTATGCAGTCGTAAATGAAAGGCTGTATACCCTGGATGGCTCAACAGGTCTGCCGGTTGCAATTTTTCATACCGTTGCTTTTGATGGCGATCATTATTTATGGGTAGGAACAAGAGACCGAGGGATTTACCGAAGCACCGAGCCGATAACAGCCGAAACGCTTAAAAGAGATCAATCCAGGGATGACCATTCAATTCTGTTCGAACCCTGGTGGTCTACCGAAAACGGGGCTCCGTCCAATCAAATTGAAAAGATGCTGTGGTATAACGGGAATATGTGGGTAGGAACACCATCAGGATTAGCCGTGCTTGAGCAAGGCACAACCGACATCAAACATCTTATTACCGCCAGCGAAGGGCTCCGTGCAAGCAATGCGGTAAGTTTTGCAGTATCACCGGTTTCAGGAATGCTGTGGGTTGGTACCAATCAGGGGCTCGCAGAAATCAACCCCGAAACGTATGAAGTAGTGCGTAACGTAACGCGCCAGGACGGCCTTGTCGATAACGAAGTGTGGTTTTACGGTTCGGTTCATTTCGACCCTTCAGGAAACCTTTATTTTGGTACAGCTCGCGGAATTTCCATCTATAATCCGGACGTGGATTTAATAAATAAAATTCCACCAAGGCTTAAGTTCACGAACGTTATATCAGAAAAAATACAGGGCGAACGCAACGAATACACCTTTGAATATGCAGCACTAAGTTTTGGTAACGAACGCCAGGTGCGTTACCAAACAAGGCTACTCGGTTTTAATGATGAGTGGTCGCCTCTGAAGACAGATACCAGAGTAAACTTCACAAACTTATCCGCTTTTTTTCTTCCCAAACGCTACAGGTTTGAAGTCCAGGCCATAAACGAAAGCGGAGTAGCTTCCACAGAGCCTATTTTCTATGATTTTTACGTAGCTCCTCCTGCCCTGTTAACCTGGTGGGCTTTCCTGATTTACTTTGTAATTCTAGCATTTGGAATATTTGTAGTCGACAAATTCCAAACGGCCAGATTGCTCAAACAGGAACGCGAAGCTGCTCATCTGCGTGAAACAGAGCTCAAAGCCGAAACAGCAATTGCCAAATCGAAGGCTGCCGAAGCCCAGGCTAAAGCCCTTCAGGCTGAAAATGATCTGAAAGCTGCCGAACTTGAAAAAGCCCGCGAGCTGGAGGTTGCCTACCATGAGCTTAAATCAACGCAGCACCGTCTCATACAGGCTGAAAAAATGGCTTCGCTTGGCCGTCTTTCAACGGGTATTGCTCATGAAATCAAGAATCCCCTCAACTTTATTAATAACTTTTCGGAAGTGTCGAGAGAACTGGTTGATGAGTTAAAAACAGCCCTGGCTATGAACGATCAGGATGAAATCGATTACATCATGAAAAGCCTTTCATTCAACACACAGAAGATAGATGAACACGGCAAGCGGGCCGATTCCATCGTTCGCTCAATGATGCAGCACTCCCGGGGCGGACAAGGTGAATTTGAGGAATACCAAATCAATAAGCTCATTAAAGCATATACGGAATTAGCCTATCAGGGTAAAAAATCACAAAACAAGAGCCTTGATGTTTTGGTAAAAAGCGATCTGGATCCTTCGGTTTCTACAGTGAACATAATACCACAAAAGGTTGGCCAGGTGCTTCAAAATATTATTGAAAACGCAATCGATTCTGTATGGAATCATAAAAAGAAAACAGACGGAGATTTCCAACCGCAGCTAAAAATTACAAGCCGCCAAACTGATGGTTATGTTGAAATCAGAGTATCAGATAACGGCCCCGGCATTCCAGATGACATTAAAGAGAGAATATTTGAACCTTTTTTTACCACCAAGCCTACAGGCGAAGGCACTGGTCTGGGATTGAGCCTTAGCTACGATTTCATTACTCAAATCCACAACGGCAAGCTCGAGATCGACGAATCTGAACTCGGTGGCGCTGCCTTCGTAATAAGTCTTCCCATTAAACCACGCGCATAACCCAAACATAAAACAAGGATTTTTTATAAACAGGCAGAGAAAAATCTTTCATGAATTGAGTTTTGTTATAATCGTAAGCGAGATATAGACCTCGAATCAAAAGATTGCGACACAGGGATAACAGCTTTTCCTAAAGCTGGATTAGATTTATACATGCACCATTTTGCTAAACATTAGAACGAGTCGTGCCCATGCCTGAAAAGAATCGTACAACCCCACCCCTACAGGATAGTGATGAGAATACAATGCCTTCCGAATATGTGCGTCTTGAAGCAGAACTGATTACTGACAACTCCCCTGCCCGGAATACCTCAAGGAAGAAAACCATTTTAGTCTACTGCTGCTCTCATCAGCTTTTAATGGAAATCTCTGACGACTTGAAAGCCCTGTTTGAACCAGACGTCCAGATACTTATTTCAACTGATAAGGCCGTTGCATGTCGTCTGTTGGAGAGCGGTAAGATTGACTTACTGTTACAGGGGCCAAAAACTGAAGAACCAGACTCAGCTTTTAACCCTTTTAAAGATGAATCTGGCGCATCAATTGGCTCGTCTTTGGTTATGATGCATCGAAATGATCCTGTTATCGAATCGTGGATGAAAAGTCATAATCATTCAAAGCATTTAGCAAACGCAGTTATAAGGCTCAACAGCGGGTAGACACACGCATATCCCCCACTAAAAAGTATCTGTTGAATGCTGCCCGACATAAAAGCCGGGCCAATTCTTTTTCAACTTCGGGATAAACTTAGTGTTTAATTAGTTTACTTTATATATAATGAATCTTTTGCACTTAATACTGCATCCAGCGTATGGTCTGTAATCTGCAGTCAAATTTGCAGCAGAGCTGCAGTTCAGGTATCAGATTTGCCACGCAGTACATCACCATATTTTTTAAAACACAGGGATCATCAACAATCTTTCTTAGCAAATGCATGTATGAACAAAGAAAATGATTCAGAAATCGCCGCTAAGCTCCAGCAGCGCGAGGCAGAGCTTACCATGATTAACAGTGTGCAACAGGCGCTGCTGGTTAAAAAAGAGATGGGTGAAATCTACGAGTTGATTGGTGAAAAGCTACGGGAGTTATTTGATGCACAGGTTACAGGCATCTATACATTCGATTTAGATACGGAAGAGGAGCACTTTCAATACCTGTTTGAAGACGGCGAAAGGCTGTTTCCGGAATCCCGCCCGTTGACCCCGATAAGGGTATGGCTGATAGAAAACAAGAAAATGCTGCTCGTAAATGAAGATGCCGATGAGACAATCTTCAAAATTACCGGGGAAGGCAAAGACACCGTGCCCGGAACCCGTTTGCCAAAATCGCTTGTGTTTGTGCCCCTCGTTGTGGATGAGAATGTACGGGGCTGTGTAAGCCTGCAAAATCTCGACCACGAACATGCTTTCAGCGACTCAGATGTGCGCCTGCTTAATACATTGGCCAACAGCATGAGTGTGGCCCTGGAAAATGCCCGCCTGTTTAACGAAACCGAACAACGTAACGCGGAGCTTGCGGTAATAAACAGCGTGCAGCAAGGGCTTGTGGCTGAAATGGATATGCAGGGTATTTATGATCTGGTAGGAGATCGAATCCGGGACCTTTTTGATGCGCAGGTTGCTTCAATTGCTACATTTGATCATGAAAAAGGCACCGAATGTTTTCAGTATTATTACGAAGATGGCGCACGATTCTATCCGGAGGCCCGGCCTTACGATAAAATCCGCAAGTGGCTCATTCAAAATAAAAGACTCCTGCTCGTAAATGAAGATGCCGATAACGCCATTTACAGAATTACAGGCGAGGGTAAAAACACAGTACCCGGTACACGGTTACCAAAATCGGTCTTATTTGTGCCCATGGTTATTGGTGATGATGTGCGGGGTTATGTGAGTCTTCAAAACTTGGATCAGGAACATGCTTTTCCGGATTCAGATGTACGATTACTAAGCACGCTCGCAAACAGCATGAGCGTAGCCCTGGAAAACGCCCGTCTGTTTAACGAAACCGAACAGCGTAATGCGGAACTTGCGGTAATCAACAGCGTGCAGCGAGGACTGGTAGCCGAAATGAACATGCAGGGTATCTATGATCTGGTCGGAGAAAAAATCCGGGATTTGTTTGATGCTCAGGTTGTTGGCATCTGTACTTTTAATCATGAAAATAACACCGAGCATTTTCAGCATTTGTTTGAAGATGATCAGCTCCATAAAATCGCACCCCGCCCCATAGACAATCTCCGTAAACGCCTCATAGACACGGGAGATTTGATTCTGATCAATGAAAATGCAGACGATGCCTGGAGAGAATTAACCGGCGAGGAGCCCACGGTAGCCGAAGGCACCAAGGCCACCAAGTCTGCCCTGTATGTTCCGATGACAGCCGGTGATACTGTATTTGGATACATCACCCTGCAAAACCTGGATCGTGAACACGCCTTCAACGATTCGGATGTTAGCCTGCTTGGCACGCTGGTTAACAGTATGAGCGTTGCCCTGGAAAACGCCCGCCTGTTTAACGAAACCGAACAGCGGAATGCCGAACTGGCGGTGATTAACAGCGTGCAGGACGGCCTGGTCCGGGAAATGGATATGGCGACCATCTACAAACTGGTAGGAGAAAAGATTTGTGCGGTATTAAACACACAAACTATGGTTATCCGAACTTTCGACCATGTGAACAAAATTGAAACATGGCATTATGCCGTCGAAAGAGATGAAGTGATTGATGTGGCTCCACAGCCCTTCATTTTTGCCACCGAAATACTCATTAAGACTAAAAAACACCTTCTGATCAATACCGATTTCGAAGCGTTTGCTGTAGAACATGGAGATACTCCCACAACAAAAGGGCTGGCTCCAAAATCTGCCATCTTTGTCCCTATGATTGTTGGAGACACTGTTGTAGGCTCCGTTAGTCTTCAAAATGTGGAAGAAGAAAACGCATTTTCAGAAAGCGATTTACAGTTAATCACTACCCTCACCAACAGCATGAGCGTAGCAATAGAAAATGCCCGCTTGTTTAATGAAACCACCCGCCTTCTCGCAGAAACTGAACAGCGGGCTGCTGAGCTGCAAACGGTAAATAACATCAGCCGGGCTATGGTTTCGCAGCTGGAGCTTGATGCGTTAATCAGTTTAGTGGGCGACCAAATGCGCGAAACTTTCAATGCGGATATAGTTTATCTGGCTACCTACGACCGCAAGTCGAATATGCTTCATTTCCCATATTTCTATGGTGATAATTCTAAATCGAGACCATTTGGCAACGGCATCACCGAAAAAATAATTCTTAATCAGAAACCTCTGCTCATAAACCATGATCTGGATAAGGCCTACGATGAAATTAAAGCTGAAAAAAAGGGTGAAATGGTAGAATCCTATCTGGGTGTACCTATCCTGGCCGGAGAAAAATCGATCGGCGTTATAAGCGTTCAGAGCAAAGAGCAGACCAACCGGTTTTCGGAAAACGACTTGAGGTTACTCACCACAATTGCCGCAAACGTGGGCGTGGCTATGCAAAATGCTGAATCGTACGACAAGCTTCGATCTGCTCTGAGCGAGCTTCAGGCTGCACAGGAGCAGCTTGTACAGCAGGAAAAGCTTGCAAGCCTGGGTCAGCTCACGGCCGGCATTGCTCACGAGATCAAAAACCCGCTGAATTTCGTAAATAACTTTTCAGAGGTTTCAATTGAAATGATTGAAGAAATCCGGGAAGACCTGGCCCTTGTAGAGACGCAATTGACTGCTTCTTCACAAAGCGACAGCAAAAACATCACCGCCATTTACGAAACCCTCACCGACATCGAAGCCAACCTCACCAAGATTCTGGAACACGGTACCCGCGCCGATGGCATAGTGAAATCAATGCTTTTGCACAGCCGGGGCGGATCGGGTAAAATGGAGCCTTCCGACCTCAACGCCGTTGTGAAGGAATACGTGAACCTCGCCTACCACGGAATGCGTGCTGGAAAAAAAGCCCTGAGTGTGGAAATCAACCTGGACTTGGATGACTCAATTCGGGACATTCCCCTGATCACAGAAGATTTTTCACGGGTAATTTTAAACCTGTGCAACAACGCGTTTGATGCTATGCGGGATGTGACTCAAAGCCCTAAGCTACATGTTCGCACCAAATCCGAAAACGATCACATCATCATCGAAATCGAGGACAACGGCCCGGGAATTTCCGATGAAATTAAAGACAAAATCCTGCAGCCGTTTTTTACGACCAAGAAAGGGACTCAAGGCACAGGCTTAGGGCTGAGTATTACAAATGATATTATTAAAGCCC
>PWID01000277.1 GCA_003555145.1 Balneolia bacterium
ACTGATCACTGTCAACTGATATCCCGACCTTCGACTTTGGACCTTTGACCTTTGACCGCTAGGAAGACAAATGCCTCAAACCCGCCTTAATGAGCTCCTGCACGTCCGGCTTCTGGCCTTTAAAATCTCTGGCCACCTGCTGAAGCACCTTCTCTGCTGCGGCCCGTTTGTAGCCCAGCGCCTCAAGTGCCGATGCTGCTTCTGATATAGCCGCCGGCGCCCTGCCGCCCGAAGCTGCGCTGCTTCCTCCTGCTGCCGCTTCCGGGGAATCCGAGATTTTATCGGCCAGCTCCAGCACAATGCGCTCTGCCGTTTTTTTACCGATTCCAGGAGCCGCAGATAGCGCCTGTATATTATGAGATGAAATAGCGTCAATGAGGTGTGATGACGACATGCCTGAAAGCACACCCAAAGCCACTTTCGGCCCCACACCTTTTACGGTGATGAGCTTTTCGAACAGGTATTTTTCGCTGCTCGTGGCAAAACCAAACAGCTTTTCATCGGCTTCCGTACGGTGATGATACGTTTCCAGCCGCAGCTCGGTGCCCGCGGCCGGCAGTTCGGCCAGCGTCTGAGAGCTCACCCCAACCTGATAGCCCACTCCTCCCGCTTCAACAATTACGAAGTTAGTCTGCTTTACCGCGAGAACACCTTTCAGATATGCTATCATAGTTTATAATGTGTGATAATGACGTTTAAAATGAACCGCGGCTATTTTACCCGATCCGGATTATCGTTGATAAAATCGCCCCAGGCTGAATGTCCTCGACCGCGCTTCTTCAGCGGATTCTGCACCGACGGGTCGTCGCGGCGCATGGAATGGCACCAGGCCACGGCAAGGGCATCCGTAGCGTCGTTCGAAAGTGAAGTGGCGTCCATATTAAGCAGCTTGCCCAGCATGTAAGCAACCTGCTCCTTGGCAGCGTTTCCGTTTCCCGTAATTGACTTCTTCACCGCCTTGGGATAATACTCGGCCACCGGAAGGCCTTTGGTTACAATGGCCAGAATACAGGCGGCCTGCGCCCGGCCAAGCTTGAGCATCGCCAACGGATCCTTGCCATAAACCGGAGTTTCGATAGCGCACATCGTGGGCTTAAAGGTATCGATCAGCTTCATCACCTCTTTAAAAAGAAAGTCGAGCCTCTCGGCATGGTCATCAAACTTCTCGGCTTTCAGCACACCAAGGGTGAGCGCTTTATACGAAGAGCCGGTGCGGCACAGAACCGCATAGCCCGCACGACGCGAACCCGGATCGATACCCAGAATAATTTCCTTTTCTATTCCTTCGTCAGGTTTCAAAGAGTAGTGCTTTTGTGTTTTGTGCAGGGTGATGGCGTGATGGCGCCCGTGGCCTCATCAATATACAGACACGCCCGGCCGAAGTGAAATCCGGACGGGCGCGTGTTGTACAATTTTGTTATAACGAAAGCTTCAGGCTGCTATTCGCCTTTTTGTTTGCTTTCGAACAAGTCAAACAAATCCTGCATCAGCTCTTCGCTGATTCCGTTGGTTACGAATCCACCATCGTGATACAGATTCTGCATGGTCACTTTTCTGGTGAGGTCAGAGAAAAGAGAAACGCAATAATCTGCACAGTCGTCAGCCGTCGGGTTGCCCATTGGCGACATTTTCTCGGCAAATGTATACATGCCGTCGAAACCCTTAATGCCGGAACCGGCCGAAGTAATGGTCGGCGCCTGTGAAACGGTGTTCACGCGAATCCCGCGGTGTCCCAGTCGTGAGCCGTAGTTTCTGGCAACGCTTTCGAGAAGAGCCTTGGCGTCGTTCATGTCGGAATACTTGGAGAAAATACGCTGTGCCCCAATGTAGGAAAGAGCAACCACGCTGCCGCCGTCGTTAAGAATGCCGGTTTCATCGGCATAGCGAATTACTTTATGAAGTGAAACGGCAGAAATATCCAGAGTTTGTTGCATCAGTCGGTAGTCCAGACCTTCGTATGGCTTCGACTTACGTACGTTAGGAGACATACCAATAGCGTGCAGGATAAAATCGATGCTGCCAAGCTCTTCCTTAACTTTAAGCATCAGGGCTTCCACATCTTCTTCCTTGGATACGTCGCATGGAATAACGGATGCGCCGGTTTCTTCTGCAAGTGCATCAAGGCTGCCGAGCCGAAGGGCAACCGGAGCGTTCGACAGTGCGAACTCAGCGCCTTCACGCTTGCATGCCAGCGCCACGCGCCAGGCAATGCTTCGTTCGTCGAGTGCGCCAAAAATGATTCCTTTTTTGCCTTTAAGCAGGCCAAATCCTGTTTCGTAATTCATATAGTCTTAGGTATGTGCAGTTTGTTCAGTTGTATTAAAACTCAATAATCGCCTGAATATAAGCAATTCAGCGGAGCACTCACACATTGTATCACTGTTGGCGAACCTCTTCACAACAGAAGCGGCTGAATCGCTACTCAATCGAAGTAAACATCTTTTACCTTTTGTGCGGACAAAAGGTAACCAAAAACCGCCGGGCTGGGAAAAAAATTTAGCTAAAGCGTACTCCGTTCCACTAAATAAAAACAATAGCTCCATAGCGCTCAGTGCAATTTGAAATAGTACTCAGCGGAGAGTTTTTATTTTTTACGCTCCACTCCGCTGCGCTTCTTAACGCTATTTTTTTCCATAGGCCGGGTTGGTTGGAGCCATTTTTCGTCTTAGTGGTTTTTAGCGCCTGCCTGTCTTCGCCGCGGCAGACAGGCCTGCCCGACAGTATTGGCAGGCTTTCCTTTTTTGTGCCTGCCTAACAGAATTGATAGGTTTCTTCTCACAGCAAGTATAGTTTCCCCGGACAACAATAACTTAAAACTTAAAATTGGGAGCGAATGCGACCCTAACCGAATACCAGTGCATCAGTACACAAAACAGGATGATGCCGGTGCGATCGAAAACAGCAGACGCCATTACCCTTTTATACCAGCCCACATCATACATTTATGCCGATGTATACCCTTCCCGGAGAGCTAAATCGGAATGAATATTAGTTATTGAGTTCAACAAGAATAATCTGTATTTTTCGTGACTTTGCAATTATCGAAGAATTTCAGGTATTTCTATCATGTTTGATGATCTGTCGTCAAAACTCCAGTCTACGTTTAAATCCCTCAGTGGGCAGTCGAAAATAACCGAACTGAACATTGCGGAAGCCGTGCGCGAAATTCGCCGTGCGCTTCTCGATGCCGACGTAAATTATGAGGTGGCGCGTGAGTTTACTAAGAAGGTAAAGGATGAAGCGCTTGAGGCTAATGTTATAACCAGCGTCTCCCCGGGACAACAGTTTACCAAAATTGTTTACGACGAGCTTACGTCTATTTTAGGCCAAACTCAGGAAGACATCCGTTTCGCGGCAACACCGCCAACCGTTATTCTTATTTGTGGTCTGCAGGGGTCTGGTAAAACAACCTTTGCCGGAAAACTTGGCAAGTTCCTGAAGAGTAAGGGCCGCAACCCGCTCCTCGCAGCTGCCGACGTGTACCGTCCCGCGGCCGTAGAACAGCTCAAGACGCTTGCCGGACAGATTGAAGTACCCGTTTACTCTATTGAAGAAAAAGACGCCGTTCGCACGGCTAAAGAAGCACTTCAGCACGCCAAGCAGAACGCGCACGATGTGCTCATTATCGATACGGCAGGTCGACTGCACGTAGACGAAAAGATGATGAAAGAAGTCGCGGAAATTAAAGCAGCTGTACAGCCTAACGAAATCCTGTTTGTGGTAGATTCCATGACGGGACAGGATGCGGTGAATACAGCCAAGGAATTCGACGCCACCATCGATTTCGACGGTGTGGTGCTCACAAAACTGGATGGCGACA
Source organism: Balneolia bacterium (assembly GCA_003555145.1). GTDB lineage: Bacteria > Bacteroidota > Rhodothermia > Balneolales > Cyclonatronaceae > Cyclonatronum. The sequence goes on from PWID01000277.1 coordinate 3,821, forward strand.
CCCGCGGCGGCGCGGCGCTGTCTATCAGAAACGTGGTTGATAAACCAATTAAGTTTATCAGCATGGGCGAAAAAGTCGACTCACTTACTCCTTTCTTTCCCGACCGGATGGCGCAGCGCATTCTGGGTATGGGCGATGTGGTTTCCCTTGTGGAAAAAGCACAGCAGGAGTTCGATGAAGATGAGGCCCAAAAGCTTCAGAAGAAGATTAAGTCCGACAAGTTCGACCTGGAGGACTTTTACAGCCAGATTCAGCAAATCAAGAAAATGGGATCCCTGCAGGATCTCGCAGGCATGATTCCCGGCGTAAGCCAGAAGCTGAAGGATACCGAGATTGATGATAATGCCCTGGTTCCGATCGAGGCTATTATCTCATCTATGACGCCGGACGAACGGCGTGATCCAAATTTATTGAATGCCGGCCGAAAGCGCCGTATCGCAAACGGATCAGGCACATCTGTGAGGGCAGTGAATGATTTGCTCAAGCAGTTCAGCCAGATGAAGAAAATGATGAAAACCATGACTAAAATGGGTAAAATGGGCCGCGCCATGCAGGGATTAAAAAACCTGACAGGCAAATAGCGAACCCGGCTTCATCATTCTACATCAAACAGCATATTTTAAAAACACATAAAACGAAAGCAACTCTTAAAGGAGAAACATTTTGGTAAGACTCAGATTACAACGCCACGGCAGAAAGAAGTCGCCCTACTATCATATAGTAGCGGCGGACAGCCGTAAGAAACGCGACGGCCGGATTATTGAAAACCTTGGCCGTTTTAATCCTGTTTCCAATCCCGTATTGGTTAAAGTTGATACAGAGCGCGTTATTTACTGGCTCAACACAGGCGCACAGCCGTCTGAAACTGTAGAACGTATCCTCAGAAAAGAGGGCGTATACTACCGTATGCACCTTCAGCGCTGGAACAAATCTGCAGAAGAGATTGAGGAAACCCTCAACAAGTGGAAAGAAGACCGCGACAGCAAGGAAACACAGCTCCCAACCGGCAAAGAAGCTAAAAAAGCTGCATTAAAGGTGGAAGAAGAAGCTTTCAAAGCCGAGCAGGAAAAACGTGCTGAAGCTGCTGCTAAAAAAGCTGAAGAAGCCCGCATAGCCAAGGAAAAGGAAGAAGCAGAAGCTAAAGCTAAAGCTGCCGCTGAAGCCGAGGCTAAAGAAGCTGAAAAGGCCGAAGAAGCTAAAGCCGAGGAAAAAGCAGACGATTCCAAGAAAGAAGCCAAAGCCGAGAAGCCAGCTGAAGAAGCTGCTGAAGCTAAAGCCGACGATACCAAGGAAGAAAAAGCTCCCGAAGCCAAAGCTGAGGAAAAAGCAGACGATTCTAAGAAAGAAGCCAAAGCTGAAAAGCCAGCTGAAGAAGCTGCTGAAGCCAAAGCCGACGACGCTAAGGAAGAAAAAGCTGAAGGCGAAGAGAAAAAAGAAGAGAAGTAATTTATTGATCTTCTGATCCGTCAGTTCGAATCCGAAGCCTTCATTTCAAAAACCTATGTATTACATCGGACATATTAAAAAGGCTCACGGTATAAAGGGTGAAGTGGTTTACAATCATGAATCTGACTACCTCCCCGAAGTAAACGAACTGCTGTATATAAAGATGCACAACGGCGACTTTCGTCCCTTTAGGATCGAACAGGTTAAAGCCGCTACTGCATTATCAGATTCATCGTTCTTTGTTTTATTTTCAGGTACTGCCAGCCGCACGGATGCAGAAATCCTCAAAGGCCTTATGGTCTATTCAGAAACCGAACCGGTTGCTGATATTGAGGACGACGCCTCCGAACAGGAGCCAACCGTTTTTGACTGCGGGTCGTTTACAATTTCAGACGACTCGGAGCCCATCGAAGGTATCATTACCGGGGTGGAGGAAAATCCCGCCCATCCCCTGCTGATTGCCATGATTGGAAAAACCGAGCTGATGATTCCCGCCGTGGATGCCTACATTGTATCTATCGATTACGAAAAGGGACACATCATCGCTCAAAATCTGGAAGCTCTCCTTGAGATCGCTTCCGATAACGGTTAAGGCGCTGCACTATGATTCGGTTTGACCTTCTCTCTGCTGTTCCCGACCTGCTGCACAGCCCGCTTAATCACAGCATCATAAAGATTGCGCGTGAGAAAGGCTACGCACAGACCGAGGTTCACAATCTGAGAGATTACTCGGCCGACAAGCACAAAAAAGTGGATGATTACCCATTTGGAGGCGGAGCAGGCATGGTGCTTACACCACAGCCTGTTTTCGACTGCCACGATGCTCTTGCAGCGCAGCACCGCTACGACGAAGTCATTTTTATGACGCCCGACGCGCCCGTGTTTACACAGGCCGACGCCAACCGCCTTTCGCTCAAATCGAACATCATGATTTTATGCGGGCATTACAAAGGCGTGGATCAGCGTATACGGGATGAAATCATCACCGCTGAATACAGCATTGGTGATTACGTTTTGTCTGGCGGCGAGCTTCCGGCTCTGGTGGTTGTGGATGCAGTGGTACGATTGATACCAGGCGTAATCGGCGATGCCGAAAGCGCCCTGAGCGACTCCTTTATGGATGATCTGCTCGACGCGCCGCAATACACCCGCCCCGCCGAATTCCGGGGCCTTGAAGTACCTGAAGTTTTACGATCCGGTGATCACAAAAAAATCCGGGAATGGAGAAAACGACTGAGTGAAGAAAAAACAAAGTCGATCCGCCCGGACCTTTACGACATTTATTTGAATAACCAATAAAGCATTAATCAGGCAAAATCATGGAAAAGCTGAAACTAGTAGAACAAACACAGGTGCGCGACGTGCCTACTTTCAATCCGGGCGACACCGTTAATGTTCACTATCGTGTACGCGAGGGCGAAAAAGAGCGGATTCAGCAGTACGAGGGCGTGGTAATTAACATGCGCGGTTCCGGTGCCAATAAAACCTTTACCGTTCGCAAGATCTCCAGCAACATTGGTGTAGAGCGTATCTTCCCGCTTTACTCTCCGTTTATTTCTACCGTTGAAGTTAAGAAGCGTGGTAAAGTAAGACGTGCCAAGCTGTTTTATCTTCGCGCACTTCGCGGTAAAGCTGCCCGCATTAAGGAGAAAGCACGCGCTTTTTCTCCTAAAGCTAAAGGAAAAGCAAAAGCCTGATCTCCTTCAGGTTTCTTATCGCTGCCATTCAGAAATGGGACTTTGCGCTTAGCCAAGAGCTGAAGGCGAATCCCGGATCGTACAGCGATTAACGCAACAACGTTTTATGTGTGTGGCCACCCTTGAATAAGGGGTGGCCTTTTTGCGTTTGGTGAGTCGCTTCTAGTATAAATTTAACATGGCGCTAATAAGCACGTAGGAGTGAAGCGTGAAAAACAAACCGATTAGTGTTTTGGCGATGCTGGTTTCGACTCCGCTCAACCAGCGTTCATTGTTTATGATTTCTATTTACCTCAAAACGCACCCTGAGCGGAGTCGAAGGGTGTGCTGAACGAAGCCGAAGCAGGTGCATTTAATATCATAAATTTTAATTC
>PWID01000023.1 GCA_003555145.1 Balneolia bacterium
ACCTTCGACTTTCGACCTTTCGACCTTCGACCTTTCGACCAACTAAGCCGGGCTCTTACTCAGAAAACCTTCACAAAAGGCGCAAAGCTCTCTTTCGGTCGCCTCACCACAGTGGTTGAGGTCGAGGAAGCTCCCGTGTATTTCGAAGTAATTCAGGGTTTTTTCGGGACCGACAATACCATTGCGCATCAGCATATTACGGGAGCGATCAGAGAGCTCAAGAAATTCGCTTTCGACCGAACGGATAGCTTCTATCTGAGCTTCTATCTTGAATTCCGGCTCTCTCCCGTTGGCAATCTCCTGAATGAATTCCGCAGTTTCCTCCAAATCCTGCTGCACGGGAACAACGGGCTGAAACTGCTGATTAAGCAGATTCAGGCAATATTCAGTCAGTTCGAGATCCAGTTTAGGGCCACACTGCCGGAGGGATAAGAAGTTCCCTTCTCTTTTATAGTGCTCTGTAAACAGGTAAATGTTGTCCATACGGTTAAGCTGCAGAATATTCCAGGCTCTGTAGCTTATGCCCTTAAATTTGCCTGTTGTCAAAATCTTGTTTCGTGACTTTTTCATTAGAGTCTGTTCTAACTAGTGGGTAATGCACAGATGGTCCTTTTATCTGTATGATGATGTTTGATAATGTATTAAATCGCCAAACCTTTTCTTAACCCACAAACAGCTTTTAACAAACTTATCACGGTTTAAACATTGCTGCGTCGAGAATTGACCACAAATGAATGAGCCAGCCCATCAAAACGATCCACAGCGCGCCTGCCAGAATGAACATCACAACGGCTATGATGAACCGCCCCTGCAGCAGCTGACCCAAACCCGGCACAAAAAAACTCGCCAAAGCGGCAATAACGTTACCTGCTGATCCTTGTCCTGCCATAATCTGTCTCCTCTTAAAATAATCCTGTTTAATTTAATGTGATGTTATGCAATGATATCGCTGATCATACGAACACTTTGGGCAAAATGTTTAAAGAATTAACAATAATCAGTAATCAGTGAGCAGTAATCAGTAAACAGTGAGCAGCTCCGCGGCAGACAGGACATAATCCGCGCTCCTTGGCGTCCCAAAATAGTCGAAGGTCCAAGGTCGAAAGTCGAAGGTCGGGAAGCCTGAAATTATTCAGAAGCCTAATGCTAATTCACAATTCACAATTCACCATTCACAATTCACAATTCACAATTCACAATTCACAATTCACAATTTTATTCGCTTGACATCCAAACTATGCTTATGCAGCACCAGCCTGAAGCTTCTTTCCCAATACGCCGGTCTCAGGACGTTTTGCGTGAGGTGATCGCGTATCTGATCATCCTGGCCTGCATCGACTCTTAGCAGCTCCTTATGATAGCGGTGAAGGTCCTCGATTTTTCGCTTGAGCTCCCGCTCAATCTCATGCATGCTGAAGCTGTCGAAGGCAATGGACAGCACCGGCCGGAAGAACGAAGCTCTGTAGTGATAATCATACAAACGCCCGGAAAACTCAAACTGTCCGCTGACCTCTACCGTACGGCTCTGCTCGGCCTCTTTTATAGTTTCGAGCGGATCCTTGCCGGAAAGATCAATTAAACTAATGTGCTTTAGACCCGCTTTAGCCGACTTAACCTTACACTCGCGCGCATACGCCATAGCCTCCACTATGCGCAAAGGATTGCCGCCCGAGGCCGCGTGAATCTGCAGCTTATCCATCGGCACCTCCAGGTCCAGCTCGGCCGCCCGTGCCGCGGCTTCGGCAACGCCCTGCTCATATCCACCCTGCAGCAGCATATTCAGCGCCTGCTGAAAGCTGATTTCAACGCCCATACTCAGGAACCTGCGCTTCACCCGCATCACTTTGAACAGCACAATACTCAGGAGAATAAGGGCAAACGTAAGAAAAGCTAAAAGCAGCAAGGAGATTAGGACTGAGGTTGAGGTTGAGGTTGAGGTTGAGAATGAGGCATCAGAAAATAGAAAAAGAAACCTTACCAATGAAAGGGCGGGTCAGGACGCAATGGTACGCAGATAATGCCAGAGTTCCGCAAAGTATTCGGTTTGGAGCTATACTTACTCAAGTGCTATTTTAGAATACAACAAACATTCACTTTGCGTTAATTTCTATATTCGCCGAGTGGCGGTGCCGGGACAAGTTCCGCATATAAAGCTGTGGGACCGAGCTTAGCCTTTTACCAGCACAACCTGAGCCGAATCGTGGCGGGGAATAGAATTCACAAAGTTGCGAAACGTGCCGAATTCTTCGGGCGGGAGTATTTCAGGGATGAGTTTAAGCGTGCGGCGGAAAGTTAGCGTGCCGGAATCTTCATCAACAATATATTCCGTTTCAAAATAGCCAAAGGATTCGTCGAGAATCACATTTCCGGGGAGCGTTTCGATCCGGTACCCCTCCGGAATATGATAGGTGAATTCATCCACATCATAATAGGAATTGTTCTGGTGTATAGCCTGCGTTCGCTCCTGTGTCTCAGCGACCTGCCCGCGGTTGGATGCAAGCATGTTTGGATTAAAAAACAGGCGGTTTCCCATACTTCTGGCGTATGAGGAAATATCAAGATCAAGGTTGATCCAGGCTTCGGGTTCCAGCAGGGCTGCGCCTACTTCGTGGTTATTCATTTCGAAACGCGACAGGCTAATGTCATCATACAGAGCGCGGTTGAGCGGTCCGCTGGCCAGTCTTGTAAAATTACGAATGCGCTCGTGTCTGGCTCCACCGTAGCGGGTTTGAATCCCGGCTGTTGCGCTTCCGTCGGCCTGAAGGTGCACAGTAGCCTCCCGAAGCTGAAAATTATCCCGGGGCTTATAGTCCGGAGTTTTTACCAGCGTGCCGCCGTTTTCATTAAAAACGAGCGCATACCGGTTAGCGTTGCCGGAGCCAATGTAGCCGGGCGGAAAATTTGAGCTGGTTGTCTCAACCCAGACGGTATCCTGCTCGAGAGGGATAAAAACGACGGTGTGATTAAACGAATTAAACACAAAATCCGGCGACGTAACCACTCCCCTGCTTCCGCTGCGGATAAGGGCAGGATAGGACTCAATACCGGCTGCCGTGAGCATACCATGCATTAAGTTAGTGAGCGCTTTGCAGTCACCGTATCTGTTTCGTTGGGTTTGTTCGGCCGTTTCGGTTTGAAATCCGCCGATTCCCAGCTGTATACTCACATAGCGGGTGTGGTTCTGAATATACCGGTAGATCACACGAATGATATCATGCGGATCTTCGTATCCCTCCGTTATGAATGCCACTTCCTGCCGGGTTTCATCACTGATCTCGTTGCGGCCATCCCATAAATCGTGCATCCACATTCCAAAATCTTCCCAGGACCGAAGAGAGCCGGTATTTCTGTCCATATTGAAATCATCACTCCGAACCAGCACATAGGGCAGCAGATTGTTCCATGCGGGTCCGAATCGCTCGCGCTTCACTTTAGGTGCATTCCGGATTTCCCAGACCATCTTTTTCAGATTACCATCCCGGGTGATTTCAGGATCGTTCTGCTCAAAATTGATGGCTTTATAATCCAGGTTCTGATCGGCCGGCATGCTGATTTCATACCGGCTGTACTGAACCGAGGTATTCTGAGACTGCGGCATAAAAGCCGGGAGGTTGATAAAACCGGTATAATCCACCCTGTACTCAAGCTCTATGGTGTACGGATAGGATGAATGAAACATTTCGAGCGTTTTTACCCTGGAATCCTGAATGATGCTGATGCCATCGAACGCCTGACGATCCTCAGCATCCCGGTTACGAAACCGCCTGATTTGCTCTCCGCTGCTGTCGTAAATCGCCCCGCTTATACGGCTGACATCGCTAAACTGATTATAGAACAGGCTGATATCCCCGTGATCCCGGCCGCTGCTGTTCAGGATTGTAATCACTTTCCGGACCTCCATGCGCGCGCGTCCCGGACGCTGGTATTCTAACAGCCGAACGTCTTCCCGTACAACCGCGTCCGCACCGAGAATAAGCTGCAGCGGGATGGCGGTGATCGCGATATCATCCTTTTTAATACCGGCCTCAGCGCGTTCGAAACTCTGCAGCAGCAATAGGATCAGTACGGCAAAAATGGCCCGTAAAGTGATCTTCATCGATTATTCTCCTTCACTTCCGGTTTCGGTGACCGACTCTTGCAGCGATTCATCGGTTTTTCTTAACACGATCTGCTCTTCATGCAGATTTACGAGCTCATCATAATACGTGCGGAGGTCATGATACTCTTCAGCTTCCAGAAAAACATCCGAACGAATTAAGCGGGAAGTTATCTGTACCATCTGGCCCATCGGCATCGTCTGAACAAGATATGAGGTATTATCGCTGAACCGGAAAAGCTGCTGCTCAGGCAGATAATCAATTTCGTACCCATCGGGTATAGTGATGGTTACGGAATACAACGATTCGAATCCGAACGGGAACTCAATCGGGAAGTTGCGGACAGGATTCCGGAACGGGTTGGACGTAATGCGGTTCAGTAAATACGGGTTGACATACATCATATCGCCGGCAACTACCGCATGGTTCGGCCGCTCTATGGTGAGGGTTGTCTGAAGTATTTCCCGGGGGTTATCTACATTCTCGAAGCTGCTTTCAACTATGCGGATATCCGGGTCGCCATCGAACACCCGGTTAATCAGGTATTCATCCCTGTCAGACTCTTTTATCGAGGAACGGTGCACGATTCCTGCGTATCCGGAATGACGGAGCTGCACCTGACCTTCAAGGTTGCCTTCCGCGTCGAGCTCCACGATACCGGTTACCTGCGTGACGCTCGCCACCTGCGAATCGACGCTGATCATACGGGAGTCGTTTTCAGTTATAAGAAAGCCCGCATAGTTCAGAGAACGAGGATTCAGCAGACCAAAAGGTATAGCAGGCAGAATGGGATCGAGCATGTACACTGTGTCATCGATGGTAAGTTTAACAATAACGTGGTTAAACTGATTTATCTGAGGATAATTCCATCGTAGTTTTCCAAAATCCCTGCTGGCAATAAGCACGGGATTGGCGTCGAGATTAGCCGTACGCAGCATGTTGGTTAGCAGCAGCGCTTTTTCGGCAGAGTTGCCCACGTTTTCGTCCATCACGTCAGTAAGGTGATTATTTGCCGTCGCGCTTAAGCTATTATTCCATACAATAGATTCCGCAACGTGATCGTACAATTTCATGGCTATTTCCAGCGGGTCGGAAAGGCCGTCAGTCACTTCATTCACCGTATTCCGGATCGTACGGTTGGAGCGCAGCTGCCGGCCAAAATAGTGCATACCTGAATAGCTTCGGGCCACTTCATCCCAGGTCCGGAGCATATACCTGGTAGCCCCACGGCGGTCTTTATAAGCTGTGATCTGGAATTCGACCCTGTTCCGGTAGTTGCGTACGGTTGTGATAAACGGTTCACTCCGTATGGCGGGCGCATCTTTGAGAACCATGCGGTAGTACGAATTGGAGTTGACGTTCAGCACATTGGCGGCCATACCGGCGTGACCGGCGATTTGCTCAGCTTCATTTACATCAAAGGTTTCGAAGCCGTCGGGGAAAACCCGGTACTGCAGTATCTCCGGCACCAGGACCCGGTACTCGCTGTGTACGATTGGCTGATCGTGCTGAAACCACCAGGAAGGGATACTGAAAGACTGGCGATATCTGATCATGAACGAGTACTCTATGATGGAACCGGGCCGCACGTCCGGAAAAGCAAAACTGGTTACTTCCCATTCACCATCCCTCTCGGTCTGTATTTCACTACCCCGAACGCGTTCGCGATGTACCTCACCGTTTTCGTCTCTGTTGAGGGTATGGGCACGCAGCTCGCGCAGTTCCTGCGAACGGTTTTCACGGTAGACCCGCATTCTGACTTCGGTATGACTGCTTTCATCAGGATCCAGGATTTTAATTCGTCTGTGTTGCCTGAAAACGGTATTCAGCCTGTTGTCGAAATAGGATTCGCCATAATCCATCAGGATAATGGCGGTGGCTTCATCATCGTCGGGAAATGACATCATCTCCCATTCTTCATCCGAGACATCCCCCCAGGATACAGGGCGATCAGCAAGCGCGGGTGCAGAAATGATAAATAATAGCAAAAAGAGGCAGAGGGAAACTTTAGAAAGGTACATTAAAAAGCATACTGGTTAACAATAGTTCACAATTTGCAACAATAGTAAATACGGAAACCTGAAACGATTTAAAAATAAATTTGCCCGAAAATTTCAGTCCAAACTCCTGGTCAGGACGCAATGGTACGCAGATAATGCCCAGAGTTCCGCAAAGTATTCGGTTTGGAGCTATACTTACTCAAGTGCTATTTTAGAATACAACAAACATTCACTTTGCGTTACTTCGCGTCTAAATCTGCGCACTCTGCGTCTCACACCATGGCCAAACTAAAGGTTGATCTCCACGACATTTACAACAAAGGCACTCAGATCGATGATGCCCTGAACGACGTGATTCAGGAGGCAATTGATAAGAAGATAAAGCTGGTGGAAATCATTCCCGGCAAGGGCAGCGGACAGCTAAAGAAGAAGGTGCTGCGCTTTCTGGAGCAGAAGCACATCAAACAGCACTACCACCGCATCGAAAAAGACAGCAAAAACTTCGGCCGGCTGTTTGTGCATTTTAGGTTTTAGGGGTATCAGGTATCAGGTATCAGGTTGAACTTTACAAGTGAAATTCCGGGCAAAAAAAAGCCTGATAAGCTAATTAATGCTCATCAGGCTTTTTAAACTTTGAGGGTAAGAATATTCCTACGGCTCCATGTCCTGAAGGACCGGAATCGGGTAATCTACTTCTTCTCTTCGCTGACGCAGCTCCTGTTCGATGAAATCTCTGCGGTGCATATCAAGTCTGAAGCGCTCTCCGATTGCAGGGACTTTATCGACCTTAATCACTACAATCAATTCCTGCTGACTGTAGTTAACCGACTCGTAGCCGAACAGGTAACGAAGGCCAAAGAACCAGCCCGGCAGGTCTTTAAGTATTGGAATACCGCGACGAACGGTAACTTTTTCTGTTTCGTACAGACCGGCGATTGCAGTCGTTTCACCATCAATCATCAGAATTCTGGTAGTTGCTTCCTGCTTGTTAATAATAGTACTAACGGCATCGGGCTGCGCTGTACTTCTCTCAGCCTCGATTTCCATGTAAATGAACTGTTCGCCATCTACTTCCATAATCCATGGCGTAACTTCAAGGATGGTACCCGGGCTGAAGAACTGATCAATCACGTTTCCGGCAAAGTCTCTCTGCTTGATCGAAAAATCCTGGCCAACCTGTATTCTACCCGTTTCACCGTCCATAACCTTTATTTTCGGTGACGCAAT
>PWID01000341.1 GCA_003555145.1 Balneolia bacterium
AAGTCTGTGCTTCTGCGAATGCCTGAAGCCCAGGCTGCCATAAAAATGGTTTCACCGGAGAAGTCTACGTTGTAGGGAGGCGACTGTTGAGGAACAATTACGGGTACAGACTCAATCTGCTGTCCGCCGTAGCTAATGCTGGTCTGATCAGGATCATCGAGCGGCTGTGGTATGTAATCCCAGTTTGTGCCGCCATCAGTGGAAATGTGAAATCCGAGGCCGGACTGCACACTAACTACGCCGCTTACGAAGTTGAATCCCAGGCCTGCAACAACGGTATCGGGTGCCAGTGCAATGGAAAACATTCTGCCAGGCCCGGCCGCTACAGAGTCGGCATTTTCCGGAAAAATAAAGTCGATGTCGTTGTTGATGTTGAGCATCAGGAGCGGTCCGACCCAAAGCGAGTCGCCCAGTGCGCCCATGTTGGAAACGCTGTTCTGGCTGATAGAGTTGAACGTCTCCGGTGGTGTTGGCCCGGTAATTTGTGCCATAGAAACCTGAGTCCATACAAAAAGTATGAGGAACAGGCTTAAAAATCGAAATGATATCATTGCTGAATTGTAAGTGTTGATGAAAGCGTATCGCTGGAGAGTCCTTGTCGGTCGATGGCCCATGTGAAAACTTCGATTACATCGGGCTGGTTATTAGGGCCGATTTCAAGGGTTCTTGTGAAGATGCCATCGCCTGCTTCAAGGTCTCCGGAGCCGTCGGAATCGCCATCGTCGAGCATGGTAAATGGTTCACCACCTAACTGGTTTCCATCCGAATCAACAAGCGACAGGAAGACAGTGAGAATCTGATTTTGCCCCTGCGGATGTTCAACTTCAGTTTCAAAACGAATCGGCTGGAAGCCTTCGACAGGAATCTGTACGACTTCAGGAAAGTTAAAGGAAAGAATTTCAGGCGGCTGCGTGGTAAAACCCTGAAGACGAAGCTGGGTTTGAAACGTGTTGCTGATTCGGCCGCCCTCTGTGGTATCGAAAACGTAGACTGTATAATCCTGGAAGGTGTTCGATGGCACGGTAAATGTAAAGCTGCCAACCACTGTATTATTCTCTCCGGGCGTAAGCAGGCCTTCGCGGAATACATTCGAAGTTCCGTGTCTGGATACGGTAAAAGAGGGATTGTTGGTGATTGCCCCTTGTTTAAGACCAGCCTCGATATTTATGGTAAGCGTGGTGTCGCGTATTTCTTCATCCGCGCTGAAAACCACGTTATTTGGATCGATATCCAGATAGCTGAAAGGAGCAGGACTTTCTTCATAGGGTGATGAACCCGGGGGCGAATCGCAGGCCGATAGCTGCAAAAAGAGCAATGCTATTAGCACGGCCGGGAAAATTGTGGAATGAATGGGGAGGCTATCAAGGGTGCCCCGAAAAAAGCTGTTCATATATATTGAATAATCTGTCTGTCTAAAATAAAACTGCAGAACCTAATGTATTAAAAAAGGGGCGGAAAGCATCTTTTAAGCGAGCAAAAAGATGTATAAAAGTTCGATTACAAGGCTAATAAACTAAAGCCAGGTTCAGAAGTTCCTGGATTGTTGATCCGATGTAGCTGAAACAAAAAAAGACCCGTATTCTGAATGAATCGGGTCTCTTTAAGGTATCAGAACAATTTCATGAGGTCACTATGAATGTTCAGTTTATATGTACGAAGGAAACTGCAGATAGATTCAGAAAACTTACTGTTTTGCGGAAAGAAGTCCTTCTATACGGATAGCCTGCGTAGCCTGCTGTGAGTTAGGGAAGTCACGCTTAATTCGGTTAGCAAACTGTTGTGCACGGCTGTAGTCGCCGGCAGCGTAGGATGCTTCGGCAGCCTGAAGCAGGTTGAAAGGAGTTGTTGAGCTGTTATCGTCCCATTCTGCGGCGCGCTCAAAAATACGTGCGGCATCAGAATAACGCTCGAGCTGCATAAGTATATTTCCTTGGAGGGTAATCGGAGCCACACCCATTACACCGCTTGGTGTGCTGAAATTTTTAATCATTTCTAGTGCAGACTCGTAGTCACCAATTTCAGCATGGCTTACGGCTGCGTAATAAAAAGCAAGGTTGCCAGCGGTGGTGCGAGGATAGCGATTTGCGATTTCCACAAGACCAGGCTCAAGCTGTTCATCGCTTCCATAAAGCGCTGCCTCAAAGTTACCATTGAGGAATTGCTGTTCGGCAAAAGTAATGCTTTCAGCAGCGTTAGCTTCCTGCGCAGCTGAGTTGGTGATGTACCAGAAAATACCGCCTACCACTACAAATAAAGCAATTAGTCCACCATATAGGAGGCCTTTATTTTCTCTGTAAAAAGTGGTTGCTCTTACGTAACTGGTTACCAGCGCATCTGATTCCAGCTCATCTTTCGAAAGTCTGTTGGACATGTCGTTCTTAAATGGTTAAAGTTTACAGAATGGTTAAAATATGACCTTAACGCCTAATAGACAAGCGTTAATATATACTACAATTCCGAAATCAAGCCTAGTTCTATTTGATAATTCCTATCGCATTGAGATGCTATTTGCTTGTCGTGAGTAACCATTACAATAGTTATTCCAAGCTCTTTTTTAAGCCCAAATAGCAGATTAAGAAGACTTGTGGTATTGGCTTCGTCCAGGTTGCCGGTTGGCTCGTCGGCAAGAAGAATGTTTGGTTTGTTAATTAAAGCTCTTGCAACGGCAACCCGCTGCTGTTCACCTCCAGACAATTCAGAAGGGCGGTGTGAAGCTCGATTACCCAAACCGAAGCGATCGAGCAGCTCCATGGCCTCTTTTTCGATTACGGATTGTGAGCGACCTGCTATTAATGCCGGCATGAATACATTTTCAAGGGCCGAAAATTCAGGAAGAAGGTGATGAAACTGAAATACAAAGCCCAGATTTTTATTTCTGAAGCGCGCCAACTCCTCAGCGTTCAGGCTGTTGAGGTTTGTGCCGCGATAGAGCACATCACCCTTAGTGGGACGGTCGAGGCCGCCAATTATATGAAGCAGTGTACTTTTACCGGAACCGCTTGAGCCAACGATGGATATCAGGGAATCCTCTTCGATATTGAGGTCAATTCCCCGTAAAACTTTTAACGGTTCTGCTTTATCCTTTTCGATGTACTCTTTGGTAATTCCGCTGGCCTGAATAATCACGTAAGCTCCTGGTACTTATATCGGTTTTGAGTGGGCTAAATCTACATCAAACTGAAAAGCGCGTCAAGCTATAAAACGCTGGTTTTAAATGAAGGATAGATAACGGGCTCAAGGTGATCACACTTTCCGGTTTCAATATTGATTTTTGCATGAAGTGCACACATTCGGTTGTCTCCATTGGCGGAGCTGTACCGGTGGGGGGTCTGCAGCAGAAACCGTTTAATAGCGGTGTCTTTATCCATTCCGATTACGGAGTTGAAAGCCCCGGTCATGCCAACATCCGTAATGTATCCTGTGCCTTTAGGTAAAATGCGGTGATCGTTTGTCGGAACATGAGTGTGAGTTCCAGCTACGAGCGAAACGCGACCGTCTACGTACCAGCCGAAAGCCTGTTTTTCGGCAGTGGCTTCAGCGTGGAAATCGATAAATATGAGGTTTGTTTCCGCTTTGATTTTCTCAATCACAGCGTCAGCAGCCCGGAAAGGATCTTCAAGAGGCTGCATGAAAGTACGGCCCATCAGGTTTACGACTCCAATCTTTACGTCTCTGCCTGGCACTTCATATATTCCATAACCATAGCCATGTGCGCCTTTAGGGTAGTTAAGAGGTCGAAGTAGTTTTGGGTCGGTTTTCATGTATGGATAGATCTTCCATTTGGCAAAACTGTGGTTGCCCCCGGTTACTACATGAGCACCAAGACTGTAGAAATGCTTAACTATGTGCTCGTTTGTTCCCATGCCTTCGTGGGCATTTTCTCCATTAATAACAACAAAGTCGGAGCTGTATTTCTTGATGATGGAAGGGAGGACGGTGTCGAGGAGGGAAATGCCGGAATCTGAAACGATGTCTCCGACGAATAGCAGGTTAATATGTTCTGGCATAAAAATTGGAGCGCAAATAAAAAAAAGGGCAGCGGGAATTGCAAAGAACCGTTTGTAACACGGTGGGAATCCTCTCATCCGGGTTCGCCTTCCACTATTTCCTTTCGGAACATGAGGCACGGCGTTGCCGGACAAAGCCGAACTCCCTATTTATTAATTATCGTTCAAGCAATAACCAAACGCTGCCCTTATTTTAATATAACACCTTTTAGTGTGTATTAGTATGTTTAATTTCTTCGAGAAGGTCGCTAAGAGTACTGTTGATTTCATCAAAAAGCAATGAATTCATGAGTTTGGACTCTCCTGAATCGCTTTTTTTAGCGAGAAAAAGTTCTTCAGCGATGCTCAGGCAGCTGAGTACCAAAATGGTGGTTTCATTCTGGTTAGTAAGCTGTTTTTTAAAAAGACGGAACCTTTCATCCACGAAATGGGCGATATTATGCATATTCTCTTCGTCCTCATCATTTACCTTCAGAGGATACTGTCTGCCAAGTATGGTTACTTTGATGGATTTCATGCGTTTTCCTCCAGATGATGGTCTAATCGTTTGATCAGAGAACTAAGATGCTGCTTCAGTACCAGCCTTTCTTTTTGTGAAAAAGAAGATGATGCTCCGCGAACGGCAAGTTTATCCGTTAGCTTGGCATTTTCTTTTTTCAGCCTCGCATTCTCAGACTTTAGCTCTTTATTGCTTTCAACAAGCTTTTTGCTCTCGACCGTAAGCTCCTGTAGAAGCGATCGAAAAGATGCAATTTGTTCCCGGGTAACCTTTGTTGGTTCACTCATAAAATCAGGCCCTGAGTTGAGCACCGAATGTCTTGCTTAGCCCTTTGGTGATTTTGTTGATTTTTGGCTCAACGTTTTTGATCGTTAGCGTCTTTTCCGAGTCCTGAAACAACAGGCGGAAGGCAACGCTTTTCTGACCTTTTTCCATAGGCTTGCCTTCAAATACATCAAAAACCTGAATATCAGTAAGCTGTTTGCCGCCATGCTGGAGGATGAACTCCTGCATTTCTCCAGCATTAACATTACTGTCTGTAATCAGAGCTATGTCATATTCAAAAGCAGGATATTTCGGTACGGGTTTATATCGAACGGGTTCGAGATCTGCCGCAGCTTTTGCGAGCAGGTCCAAATTAAGTTCAGCAATATAGGCCTCATTATCAAGTTCAAACTTCTTGCGCAACTCTTTGCTAACCCTATAGGCTATACCGAGTTGGCTCTTTCCAACTTGAAAGCGTATGAGGTCGTCTTCGTATTCATAACGAACTTTTTCTGCAAGTCGAAGCTGATCGAACATACTGTCTGTGAGGGCTTTGAGATCGTGAAAGGTGAAGGCCGTTTCAGCATGCTGCCAGTGTTGTTTGTGCTTCTTGCCGGATACAGCCATGAGCAGATTCCTGTGCTCATCGATGCCTTCGATCCAGCGGCCGGTTCCTTTTGTGAAAACACGGCCGATTTCGAATGCCCGGAAAGAAGAAGCTTTACGGTTGAAGTTATAGGCAGCCGAGCGAAGGAATCCATAAGATAAATCAGGCCTCATTATGGCCTGGTCTCTTGAAATAGGATTCAGCGTTGGAATGAGCAGCTCAATCATTTCATCCGACATTTCTTTGCGTACAGACTCAGGCAGGAGAGAGTTACTGTAGATTTCCTGAAGTCCGAGCTTCACACATGCCAGGCGTACCTGCTGCAGAAAAGACTCGTTAAATGGAATTACCGGAGGTCTGGCAAAGGTGATTCGCCCCGTAGTTGGAATGTTGTTGTAATCGTAAATACGGGCGATTTCTTCAATCAGATCAACTTCTATGGTTACATCTGGCCGGAAAGCAGGGATGGTGCATTCAATGCCGGCTTTTGTATGCTCAGGAAGAAAACCAAGGCGCCCGAGAATCTGCAGCATGGCTTCTGCACCTAGTGAGGTTCCCAATAGCTTGTTGGTGCGCTCAGGACGAAGGGTTAACTTTTTAGGCTCGTAGATCACCGGATTAATGTCGACTACTGGTCCGTCGATATCTCCGCTGCACCATTCCTGTATCAGACCAGCGCAGCGCAATGCAGCTTTAAGCGTGATTGTCGGATCGACGCCGCGTTCAAATCTGTAGGAAGAGTCGGTTTGAAGAGCCAGGTTTCTGGAGGTCTTACGAATGGAAACCGGCTCAAACCAAGCTGATTCGATAAGGATCTGGGTTGTTGAATCGGAAATTTCTGAATTCATGCCGCCCATAACGCCGGCAAGGGCAACGGGTTTTTCGGCATCACAAATAAACAGAGACCCGGCAGCTACTTTTCGCTCAGTTTCGTCGAGCGTGGTAAAAGTGATGTCTTTATCGAACGACTTCACCTGAATTTCCGAACCGGAAAGTGCAGATAAATCAAACGCGTGCAACGGCTGCCCCATTTCGTGAAGCACGTAGTTCGTTGCATCTACAATGGCGTTTCTCGGGCGAAGACCTATAGCCTTGAGTCTTTGTTGTACCCAGGCAGGTGACTCAGCGACTGATATGCCTTTCATTACGATACCAACGTAACGGTGGCACAACTCGTCATTTAAAATCGAAATCTTGACAGATGGGTTGCCGTCCGTCTTTTTAGTTACTTCAAAATCCGGAAGATTGTCTCCGGGGTGCTTGAACGTTTCACCAGTAACCGCATGCAGATCCCGTGCTGTACCTACGTGGCAGGCTGCATCGGGGCGGTTGGGGGTGAGGCCGATTTCGATAACTGAATCTTTAGTTGGCTTTACTACTTCCGAAAAAGGCGTTCCGGCCTTAAGAGATGGATCCAACACCATTATGCCGCTATGATCTGTTCCTATGCCCAGTTCGTCTTCGGCGCAAATCATGCCAAATGAAACTTCACCACGAATTTTAGACTTTCGGATAACCAGGTTTTTTCCTTCTTCGATTTCAACAGGCAGCTCGGTTCCAACGGTGGCGACGACAACCTTCTGACCAGCCGCAACATTAGGAGCACCGCATACTATCTGTACGGTTTCTGAGCCTGTGTTGACGTCACAAAGTGTAAGCTTATCAGCGTTTGGATGCGAACGTACGGCAAGAATTTCACCGATTACGATACCGCCAAAATCACTGCCGCTGTTTGTGATTTCTTCAACTTCGAGTCCGGTAAGAGTGAGCTTATCCGCAATTTCGGTATCACTCAGCTGCGTGTCTATATATTCTCTGAGCCAGCTTAGGGAAATATTCATAATGGCTTATCTATTGAAACTGTTTAAGAAAGCGATTGTCGTTGTCGTAGAGGAGTCGAATATCGTCTATACCGTAAAAAAGCATGGCGATGCGCTCCACGCCCATACCAAATGCAAATCCGCTATATTCTTCCGGATCTACTCCTACAGAGCGCAGCACGTTAGGGTGCACCATTCCGGCACCCAGAATTTCGAGCCACTTTCCGGTTTCTTCATCACCCCACCAGATGTCCATCTCAAGGCTGGGTTCGGTAAACGGAAAAAATGAAGGGCGAATTCGGTATTTGACGCCTTCACCATAAATCATCTCGACAAACATTACCAGTGTATCCTTAAGCTCGGCTAATGAAACATCTTTATCGATGTAAAGGCCTTCAACCTGATGGAACAGACAGTACGATTTAGCAGTGATGGATTCGTTGCGGTATACGCGACCCGGCATAATTGAGCGAAGGGGCGGCTTTTGCTCCTTCATTAATCGAATCTGCACGGGAGATGTATGCGTGCGTAGTACCAGGTCATCTACTTCATCAGAGTCAGTTTTTCGGATGAAAAATGTATCCTGCATATCGCGGGCAGGGTGTTCAGGCGGAAAGTTCAGCGCGGTAAAATTGTGGAAATCATCTTCCAGCTCGGGACCGTCTGAAACTGTAAAGCCAAGACGGTAGAACACATCTTTGATGCGATCGAGCGTTTGAGAAAGGGGATGGAGTAGGCCGGTTGGAACTGACGCAGCCGGAAGGGTGATGTCGTCAGTAGCGTTACGAACGGTTTTTTGCTGACTTTGCAATAACTCGCTTGCCTGTGTAAACTTTTCGGTGGCCTGTTGTTTCAGCTCGTTTACTTTTTGGCCGAAAGCTTTGCGCTCTTCGGCTGCTACGCTGCCAATCTGGCTGAGAAGGGAGGATACCTGTCCTTTTTTGGAAAGGTACTTAAGTCTGAATGCTTCCAGCTCTTCCGGAGTGGAGATTGTTACCGATTCAATCTCTTCTCTGAGTTTGTCTGTGAGTTGACTCATAGGTATGAATGGTTAAAAAAAAGGCAAGCTTAAATTATTAAGCTTGCCTGTATCATCAAAAACGAAATACAATCAGGCGGTGGCCTGTTTCACAATTGCTGTGAACGTCTCTGGCTCGTGTACGGCCAGATCAGCTAGTATTTTGCGGTCGATTTCAATATTAGCGGATTTCAGAGATCCCATTAGTTTGGAGTACGAGACTCCGTTCAGACGGGCTGCCGCATTAATGCGGATAATCCAAAGTTTACGGAATTCACGCTTACGATTGCGTCTGTCCCGGTACTGATATTGAAGGCCTTTTTCGACCGCATTTTTAGCGACCGTATAAACCTTGCTACGTGATCCCCAGTAACCTTTCGCAGCTTTTAAAATCTTCTTGCGACGGCGACTGGAAGCCACTTTGTTCGTTGAACGTGGCATTTGCTTAGCTCTTAGGTTAAAATGTTAATAAAAATTATTTGATATTCGGTAATAAGCGCATGATGTTGCTCTTATCGGCCGGATGCACCAAAGAAGACTTGCGCAGGTTGCGCTTCCGCTTGGGTGACTTTTTTGTAAGGATGTGGCTTGTAAACGCCTTTTTACGCTTGAGTTTACCGGAACCGGTTAATCTGAAGCGCTTTTTGGCACCACTGTTTGACTTTAATTTTGGCATTATTTCGTATCTGATTTTTTTCGATTTGGATACAGAATGGCAAATATAAACATAAAAAAAGCTGAATACAACATAATTGATGCAGTATTCAGCCTTAATTTTTACTTGGCGGGTGCAATTATAAGCGACATCCGCTTGCCTTCTAGCGTAGGTCTGGATTCAACTTTGCCGAGCTCTTTTAAATCACCTGCAAAACGCTCGAGCAGTTCCCTGCCTTTGTCGCTATAAATGATATCGCGGCCACGGAACTGAACAGTGGCCTTCACCTTGTTTCCTTCGGTGAGGAACTCTTTGGCGTGTTTGATTTTAAAATTATAGTCGTGATCATCTGTATGAGGACGGAAGCGAAGCTCTTTGAGCGTTACAGTGTGCTGCTTTTTCTTGGCTTCTTTTTCTTTTTTCCGCTTTTCGTACAAAAACTTTTTATAGTCCAGAATCCGGCATACCGGTGGATCTGCCTCAGGTGCAACTTCGACTAAGTCGAGATTCATACTTTGAGCGAGAACAAGAGCGCGCTCTGAGCTTAGAATGTCATGCTCACCGTCTGGTTTAATTACGCGAACCTTAAGTGCATCTATATCTTCGTTGATGCGTTCGGTGTTGTAGTTTTTGTATTGTTTATATCTCTTTGCGATGGTTGTGTCTCCTAATTGCTTGTTGTTTTTTTGTCTGCTTCAGATGGTAAAGTACGGCTTTGTACTTCAGTAGCTAATTTATTAAGGTAATCATCAAAAGCAAACGTTCCAAGATCTCCGATTTTGTGTTTTCTTACGGCTACCGTTTTGTTTGCTTTTTCACGTTCTCCGATAATCATCATATACGGAATCTTAGCAGTTTCTGATTCCCGTATTTTAAGTCCTATCTGTTCACTTCTGTCGTCGGTATGTACTCTCAGGCCTGCTTCACGCAGTTTTTCGGCATATTCGTATGCAAGTTCATTATACTGATCAGAAACCGGGATAAGGGCTACCTGTTTAGGTGAAAGCCACAGCGGGAAGTCGCCGGCAAAGTGCTCAATTAATATAGCAGTAAAGCGTTCCATAGAGCCAAACGGCGCGCGGTGGATGATCACAGGACGGTGTTTTTGGTTGTCGGAACCCATATATGTAAGGTCGAAACGCTCGGGCATCACATAGTCGAGCTGTACGGTACCGAGCTGCCACTTGCGGCCGATGGCATCACGTATAATAAAGTCGATTTTGGGTCCGTAAAAACTCGCTTCGCCCTCGGCGATAGTGTAATCCAGTCCAAGCTCATCAGCAACTTCGCGTATTTCGCGCTGCGCGCGCTCCCAGTTTTCGGATTTACCACCGTACTTCTTCTCGTTATCATCACGGAAGGAAAGACGGATGTCAACCGGCATGTCGAAGGTGTTGAATACATACTGTGTAAGGTCGATGCAGTTTTTAATTTCATCTTTCAACTGATCGTCGGTACAGTAAATATGGGCATCATCCTGAGTGAAGCCACGTACCCGCGACAACCCGTTAAGCTCGCCTGACTGCTCGTAGCGGTAAACGGTGCCGAATTCAGACAGTCTTACGGGCAGGTCGCGATAGCTGTGCATCTCTCTTCCGTATATACGGTGGTGATGCGGGCAGTTCATCGGCTTCATCATATACTGCTCGTCGTCTACCTGAATCGGGTCGTACTGAGAGTCAGAGTAGTATGGATAGTGCCCTGATGTTTCGTAAAGCTTAAGATTTGCAATATGAGGGGTAATCACTTCCTGGTAGCCGCGCTTAATTTGCTCGTCGCGAAGGAATGCTTCGAGTGAACGGCGAAGTACCGTGCCATTTGGCAACCAGATCGGCAGACCGCTGCCGACCATGCTGTCAATCATATAAATACCGAGTTCTTTGCCCAGTTTTTTATGATCGCGTTTTTTGGCTTCTTCGAGCATGTGCAGGTACTCGTCCAGCATTTTCTGCTTCGGAAACGTGATACCGTAAATTCGGGTAAGCTGCTTATTATCCGAATCACCTCTCCAGTACGCACCAGCTACATTAAGCAGCTTTATAGCTTTTACATTCTGCGTATTTGGAATATGCGGGCCTCGGCACAGATCTGTAAAATTGCCCTGCGTATAAAAAGAAATAGTGCCGTCCTCAAGGTCTTCCAGCAGTTCGAGTTTATACGGATCCTGCTTTTCTTTGTAGAAAGAAACAGCTTCATCCTTTGGAACTTCACGGCGAACAAAATCGGACTTGGTCCGTGCCAGCTCGAGCATTTTCTTTTCGATTTTCGGCAGGTCTTCGACAGAAACGGTAGTGTCTCCAAAGTCGATATCGTAATAAAAACCTTGTTCAATGGCAGGTCCGATGCCCAGGCGTACGCCCGGATAAAGTGCTTCAACGGCTTCGGCAAGAAGGTGGGCCGAACTGTGCCAGAAAGTCATTTTGCCGTCGTTGGTATCCCAGGTGTTAATCCTGATCTCACCGTCGGATGTAATAGGCCGGTCGAGATCCATCACTGTTTCATTCAGGGTAATGCTGAGTGCGTCTTTGGCCAGTCTTGGTGAAATGCTCGATGCGACTTCAAATCCCGTTACGCCAGTTGGAAATGTGCGTGTATGCTTGTCCGGAAAAGTAATGGTAACGGATGACTGATCTGATTTTTCTGAAGACATTAAGTGTATGGGTCGCTTTTTTGAAAGTTTATTCTGGAAAATAATGTACTGCTGATTACTGAGCTGATAACTGATTGAGCGCTTTATTTAATGCGCTCAAATACGATATGTGTAATATCTCAGTTCGAACACCGGATATTAACCGGTTATAAACAGCCTTAAATATAGTGATAACTCGCCTAAAATACGTAATTCATTACGCGAATACCTTCTTTAATAAGCAGGGCTGAGGTTATGGCTCTGGAAAATATCTTTTGCGGCTAAAAACCCCTATGTGATTGGAACGTAATCGACTGCAACGTTGTATGGAGACGATAACCAAACAAATTTATTTTAAATGATTGATGAGGGTAACTAAATGAATGCGCTTAAGAAGTGGAAATATTTCTCAATTATCGCTGTAACGCTTGTTGGGTTAGGTATTAATCTGGTTGCAGAGGCGGCTATAATTAAATCCAACAGTCCGGCTGAGTTTGATCTGGGGCACATGGCTCTGTGGTTTTGGATCGGGCTGTTTGGCATTATATCTGTTAATGCGGGTATTTCCTTTATGGCCGAAGCAGTTAAGCATCGGATCTATGCCGAGCAGAACAATGAGGTGAAACCGTAGGCAGCCCCGTAATTCCAATCGGGCTTCGAAAAATCTGTATTCGTTTATGATAACTCAGTTTGTTAAATTTGAGGCCATCATTAATGGTCTGAAATTTAATTTAAATGAGGGTCGGCAGAACCTTTTTGTGCACTCTGCCGGTCAAAAAAAAACATAACGTATTTTGAAAGATTCGATTCGAATAGCATCAGGACAAGGTTTTTGGGGTGATCTGCCTACAGCACCCGTAAATCAGGTAAAACAAGGTAATGTAGACTATCTGATGATGGATTATTTGGCTGAGGTCACCATGTCCATCATGCAGAAACAAAAACTTAGGAACCCGGATTTCGGATACGCCAGGGATTTTGTTGGCGTAATTGAAGCCATTCTCCCCGAAATCGCTGCCGGAAAAGTAAGGGTGATGTCCAATGCAGGCGGAGTAAATCCCGTTGCCTGTAAAGATGCCATTCTGGAAATTGCCAAAAAGGCCGGCTACAAAGACTTAAAAGTAGCTGTAGTGGATGGCGATAATATTCTTGATGACCTCGACCAGCTTATAGCTGATGGGCATCTGCTTGAAAATATGGAGACGGGTAAGGCTATTTCAACAGTTAAAGAACATCTGCTTAGTGCCAACATCTATTACGGGGCCGAGCCTATGGTCGAAGCGCTCGATGCAGGAGCTCAAATTGTGGTAACCGGCCGGGTAACTGATACCGGTCTTTGTCTAGCGCCTATGGTGCACGAGTTTGGCTGGGATTTTGACGATGCCGATAAAATGGCATCAGGTACCGTTGCCGGACATATTCTTGAGTGTGGTGCTCAAAGCTCCGGCGGTAACTTCACCGACTGGGAAACCGTGCCAGATATGGAGCATATCGGATTTCCGATTGTAGAAGCCTACCCCGACGGAACTTTCGTTGTAACAAAGCACGAAAAAGCCGGTGGTTTAGTAAGTACTATGACTGTAAAAGAACAGTTGCTCTATGAAATCGGTGATCCGGCCGAATACATTACCCCGGACTGTGTGGCTGACTTTACCTCTATTAACCTGGAGCAGGAAGGTGAAAACCGTGTTCGCGTCTGGGGTATAAAAGGCACTCCCAAAACTCCGTTTTATAAAGTTTCTGCCAGCTATCTCGATGGCTACAAAATTTCCGGCACCTTGGTTTACGCCTGGCCGGATGCTCTCAAAAAAGCCGTAAGGGCAGGGGAGATTCTCAAAACCAGGGCAGAAGACCTTAATCTTCAAATTGATGCATACAACGCCGAGTACGTTGGCTATAATGGTTGTACAGAACTGCCGGCAGGTCCGGATTTTGATCGGGATACACCCGATGAAGTGCAGCTTAGAGTAGCCCTTAGCGGCCCGAGTCGGGACGACTTAAACCGCTTTGGCATGGAATTGGCTCCGCTTATTCTTACCGGGCCAAGTGCTGTTACAGGTTTCGCTGGCGGGCGCCCGAAAGCAGGTGAGGTGGTAGCATACTGGCCTGCTCTTATCCGGAAAACGGCCGTTAAACCCAGAATGACCATTTTTTCCACATAGTTTTATTATCTTAACCAAATTTAGAATTAACGTTTAGCTGAATAATTAAAAATATGCTTATAGGTATTATTGGAGCCGGAATTTCCGGACTTACAGCAGGCAGAATCCTTGCTAAAGCTGGTCACGAAGTTATTGTTTTTGAAAAAAGTCGTGGATTTGGCGGTCGTCTTAGTACGCGTTATTCCAACAAATACGATGATGTTCGCTACGATCATGGAGCCCCATATATTTCCGGACTGGATAGCCGCCTGTATGAATTCTTAAAAGAACTTGAAGGTAAGGGCATTCTGAAGCTTTGGGCCGATGAGTTTCATTTTCATGATGGTGAGGAGCTTTATAACAGACATCCAAACCGTTCTAAAACCGAAATGTTCTGTGCACCTGAAGGCCTCAACTCTATTGGCCGATACCTGAGCCGCTGGTCTGACGTTCGTCGCAACACAAAAGTAATCGGATTCACCTACATGGGGGATAAACGCGGTAAGAAAAAACCGTGGATGATTAATCTTCAGAGCAGTGAAGCAATTGAGGTAGATGCAATTGTTGTTGCCACTCCGGCGGTACAGACCTATGGGCTCATTGAAAACAGTACGGATGAGACCATGTTCAAGACCGTAATTAAAGATATAGATACGGTTAATTACCGGCCAAAGCATACGCTTATGCTTACCTACGAAAACGCACCGCCCCAGGATTACAAAGGAATTATCTGTGCTAATAATCCTGTACTTCATTTTATAAGTAATGAAAGTTCAAAAAGAGATACCGGAAATAAGCTCTCGTTAGCTGTTCAGTCTAACGGTGATTTCTCCAAGAAGCACATTTTTGATGAAAACCCCGATGATCAGATAATTTCTGAAATGGTAAGCGCACTCAGGAAACTGTTTGGCGACTGGGCGGGAAAATATGATGAAGCCAACCTGAAGCTTTGGCGTTACTCACAGCCTGGAAATCATTTCGAAACTGATTTTGTTGAGCTGGGTTCAGATTACGCACCCGTTGCTCTGATCGGTGACTTCATGAAAGGTGACAGCATAGAACATGCGTTCGCTTCTGGTTATGAACTTGGTCATCATTGGGCAAAGAAACTCACCCAAAGCTAAGCAGTGAAAGAACTCCTCAAACTTAATCGGTTTTTCTACAAGTATAAGGGCACCATATTACTGGGTGTCCTTTTTCTTGTAGGGGCCAATGCTTTCCTCGTTTGGATCCCAATCATAATAAGGGAAACAATCGATTCGGTTGAGGAATACTACGAGGCTACTGGTGAGCTAAAACAGTCGGTCTGGGAAATCCTGCTTTCCCCTCAGGCGGGTACAATGCTGCTTACCAATTCGGCCTATCTGATGCTGGCCGTAGTGATTTACGGCTTTTTGCTATACGCTACACGCCAAACGCTAATCGTTACCTCCCGTAAAATCGAATTTGACCTGAGAAATGAGATATTCGATAAAATCCAACGATTGCCTCAAAGCTTTTACGCTTCCAATAAAACGGGTGATGTTTATGTGCGTGCAACCGAAGATATACAGCGGGTTCGTGAATACTTCGGACCTGCTTTTATGTATACCATTCAAACGATTTCGCGTTCGGCCATAATTATCACCATAATGATTATGGTGAGCCCGACGCTCACACTTTGGGCTCTTTTGCCGTTGCCCGTATTATCGGTATTTGCCTACTGGGTGAGTGGATTTATCCATCGCAGGTCAAACGAAATTCAGGAACAGTACGCTGAACTTGCCGGCAGGGCTAATGAAGCGTTTTCATCCATTCGTCTGATTAAGGCATATTCCCGTGAGGACTACGAAGCTGAGCGGTTCCGGAAGGAAAGTGAGATTTACAGGAAGAAAAAACTTCGACTCGATATAGTAGAGTCCTTATTCCACCCAATGCTTAGCCTTCTTATCGGAATTTCGATAGTCCTGGTAATATGGCAGGGAGGAGTGATGGTTATTGATGGCATAATCACCGTAGGTAATATTGCAGAATTCATTATATACGTGACTTACCTCACCTGGCCTGTGGCATCTCTCGGGTATACGATTAATTTAATTCAGCGATCAGCTGCATCTCAGGAACGTATTGCTAAAATGATGCGCACCCCTGATGAAATTAACGATGATGAGGAAACTGATTTTGAAGTTTCTGAAATTAAGGGCGATATAGAGTTCGATAGCGTTAGTTTTCGATACCCCGGGGCAGAGACTCTGGCAGTGGACCGCGTGTCGTTTAGCATTAAAGCAGGTCAAACGGCTGCATTTGTTGGTAAAACAGGTAGTGGCAAAACGTCGCTTGTACAGCTTTTGCCTCGTTTGTTTGATCCTGTTGCAGGAACAATCCGAATTGACGGAACCGATATCAAAAAGA
The DNA here is from genome assembly GCA_003555145.1 of Balneolia bacterium. Taxonomy (GTDB): domain Bacteria; phylum Bacteroidota; class Rhodothermia; order Balneolales; family Cyclonatronaceae; genus Cyclonatronum. The sequence continues at coordinate 16,032 of PWID01000341.1, forward strand.
TACCGTTAGGACTGCTAAGAAAAAGTATAGGTTTTGTTCCTCAGGATACTTTCCTATTTTCTGATACGATTGGGGAGAATATATCGTTTGGTGTAGAGAAAGTAACTCAACAGGAAATAGAAAAAGCAGCTGAACAGGCTCAGGTTCTGGACAACATTAAGGAATTTGATAAGCAGTTTGACACTGTGCTAGGTGAACGTGGAATAACCCTTTCAGGCGGCCAAAAACAGCGAACCAGTATAGCACGGGCATTAATCAGAAAAGCCCCCATCGTTATACTTGACGATTCGTTAAGTGCAGTTGATACCAAAACAGAATATGCTATATTGCAACATCTGAGAAAGGAACTTAGTAAACAAACTTCGATTATAATTAGCCACCGAATTTCAAGTGTAAAGGATGCAGATATAATTTTTGTGCTCAGGGATGGCAGCATTATTGAAAAAGGTACTCATGAGGAGTTACTTCTTACAGCCGGATTCTATTCAAACATGAACAAAAAGCAACTGCTCGAGCAGGAACTAGCCGAGCTCTAAACATCAGCAAAGCTGTAAATTAAAAGAAACAATCAACCATAAGAGAAATACAATAACATTACTTGAGGACTGATGGCTTGATTGCCATGAGTAATGTATCTACCTAAAGGAGAATAACCATGATAATTGTGCCACTAGGCGTTGCCTCGGCAACACCTACCGCAAAAAGACATCTTTCATCTACCGCTTTATGGAGAGATGGCAGCGTATATTTATTCGACTGTGGCGAAAATGCCCAGATGAGAGCGCTACAGGCGGGACTTAAAAGATCCAAAATAGACCACATTTTTATTTCACACATGGATGGAGATCATTTTTTTGGTCTTCCGGGTCTTGTATCCACTATGCAGCTTCAGCGCCGTGAGAACAATCTGTATATCTATGGTCCTGAAGGACTAAAAGAATTTCTTGCTGCTTCACTTAAAGCAGCAGGTATAGAGTTAATGTTCGAAATAATCTTTAAGGAACTTAAAGACGGTTTTGAGCATGAAATTATCCTCGACGACCCTGAATTTTATGTCGAGGCCCGACCCCTTGAGCATAAAAGCCTTTGTATCGGTTATCGTTTTCAGGAAAAGGATAAGCCTGGTAAGGTTGATGCCAAAAAAGCCGAAGAATTGGGAATCACAAATGATGCTCAGTTTAAAACACTTAAGGCTGGTGAAGACGTAACTCTGGAAGATGGAACGGTTGTTCACTCTGCAGATATTGTGGGCGAACCCAAGAAGGGCGACAGCTTCGCTTATGTAACAGATACCCTGTTTTCAGTTAATTCTCTTAAGCTGGCCTACAAGGCATCGGTGCTCTATCACGAAGCTACTTTCGATCAAAACCTGAAGGATAAAGCTGAAGAAACATATCATTCCACAGCTGAAGATGCCGCTACGATTGCTCAAAAGGCAGAAGTACAGCGATTGGTTATTACACATTTTTCAGCTCGTTATACCAATCAGTTTGTCTTGCTTAAGGAAGCCCGTAAAATTTTCCCTGATACCTGGGTTGCTACGGAGCTACGTCCGATAATGACCGATCCTGAGCACGAACGCGGTATTATAAAAGCCAAGATTCCAATTGAGCCAATTCAGAAGCCTGGCGGTCAGGGTGGCCGTAATCAAGGTGGTGGAAACCGCAGAGGCGGTGGTGGAAAAGGCAAGTATTTCCGTCCAAGAAAACGCTTTGACGACAGAGGTGACCGTGGTGGTCGCAGTGGTGGCGGACGCGGCTACGATAACCGTGGAAGCGGCGGTCGCAGCTATGATAATCGCGGAAGCAGCGGCGGAGGCCGTAGCTACGACAATCGTGATAACCGAGGAAGCAGTGGAGGAGGTCGCGACTACGACAATCGCAATACCGGAGGAGGTCGCGATTATGATAACCGTGGTGGAGGTCGTGATTACGACAATCGCGGAAGCGGAGGCCGTGATTTCGATAACCGTGACAGGAGATCAGATTCGCGCGATGATCGCTACGATAACCGTAACAGAGATCAGCAGAATCGGGATCGGGACCGCTCCAATAAAGACAGCGATAAAGATAACGATCAGTCGAATCTTCCTATAAAACCAAGAGCGCCGTTCGACGACTTTGACCGCTTCTAAATCTAATAAAACGATATCTAAAGCCGTCGATTCTACCCTGATTCGACGGCTTTATCAGTTTCTTAAGCCGTATAACAAGTACATACTTCTTGCACTTGTACTTACGCTTATTGTCTCGTTTCTGGGGCCTTTGCGTCCGTATCTTATTCAAATTGCGGTCGATGACTACATAGCTGAAGGCGATGTGCCGGGTCTTACCCGAATCACACTAATTATACTTGCTGCACTTATTGCAGAAAGTATAATTATGATTGGTATGACCTACATTACCCGTTGGGTAGGTCAGGGGGCGCTACTTTCTCTGAGAAATGCAGTCTTTAAAAAAATACAGTCGCTGCACGTTCAGTTTTTCGATAAAAACCCAATCGGAAGGCTCATTACACGAACTACGAACGATATTGAAGCTCTTAGCGACCTGCTTTCCTCAGGTGTGGTTAATATAATTGGCGATCTGTTCCGGATTTTCTTCATTTTGCTGTTTATGTTTACGATGAGCTGGGAACTCACCCTTGTCGCCATAAGCACTCTGCCGGTTTTGTTTTATGCAACGTTTTGGTTTAAAGCTAAAGTCAGAATTGCTTTCCTTGAAGTAAGAGACTGGATAGCGCGCCTCAATTCTTTTGTTCAGGAGCACATTAACGGTATGAGTATCGTACAGCTTTTTGGACGTGAAGATAAAGAGGCCGAAAAATTTCGAAAAATCAACCAGGAACATACAGGCTCTCATATTCGAACCATCTTTTACTTCGCTATTTTCTGGCCTGCAGTTGAAGTATTATCCAGCCTGGCAATGGCATTGGTTATATGGTATGGTGGCGCCAGCGTACTATCAGGTACACTCACTTTTGGTATTCTTCTGGCTTTCATTCAGTACGTACGGCTGTTTTTTCTGCCAATCCGTGATTTGTCAGATAAGTTTAATACACTTCAAAGCGCACTGGCGTCTTCAGAACGTATATTTGATGTGATGGATACTCCAAATGAAGTAATCGAGAAGGAAAACGCCATAAGCAAGAAGCCATCATCCTATAATATTGAGTTCAGAAATGTTTCATTCAAATATATGCCAGATGGCGACCAGATTCTGAGAAACGTGAGTTTTGAAGTAAAACAAGGGCAGACAGTAGCCGTGGTAGGTGCGACAGGTGCAGGTAAGTCTACGCTTATAAATCTGCTAACCCGGTTTTATGATATACACGAGGGGGAGATTCTTCTCGATGGCATCAACATTAAAGATTATTCAATAGATTGCCTGCGCAGCTCATTTGGACTCGTTATGCAGGATAATGCTTTATTCTCCGGTTCCATTGCAGATAACATCACCTTGGGAAATGAAGATATTAGTCAGGATAAAGTTAAAACCGCGGCTCAGGCCGTCGAGGCACATCACTTTATAGATAAACTTCCGGGTGGGTACAATTATGTGCTTCAAGAGCGGGGTGCGTCTCTGTCTATGGGGCAGAAACAGCTGCTGTGTTTTGTAAGGGCAATGGTGTATAATCCAGGTGTTCTTATTTTAGATGAAGCAACTTCCAATGTGGACTCAGAAACCGAGTCTCTTGTAAACAATGCCATCGATCGCTTAATGAAAGACAGAACATCCATTGTTATAGCCCACAGGCTAGCCACCATCCAGCATGCAGATAAGATTATTGTGATGCACAAAGGTGAAATACGCGAAGTTGGCACACATCAGCAGTTATTACGCAAAAAAGGCGGTATTTATCGCAAACTATACGAGCTTCAGTATAAGGATCAGGCCGCCTGATTTTCTGAAATTATATCAAAAACCATAAACCAAAATCAAATCATTCTGAAATGAAAACAGCACAGATCCACACCGATTACGGCGTGATGAAAGTAGAGTTCTTTGAAGAGGACGCTCCGGTAACTGTAGAAAACTTTATTAAACTATCTGAAGACGGATTTTACGACGGACTTACGTTTCATCGGGTAATTCCGGATTTCGTAGTGCAGGGTGGGTGCCCCGATGGTACCGGCGCTGGCGGACCAGGATATTCCATCAAATGCGAATTAGATGGTGAAAATCAGCACCACGACCGTGGAGTGCTTTCTATGGCACACGCTGGCCGCAATACTGGTGGCTCACAGTTTTTTATTTGCCATACCAGGCGCAATACGGCTCATCTTGACCGAAAGCACACTGTATTTGGCAAAGTAGTTGAAAACGTTGAGATCGTTGATAAAATCAAGCAGGGCGACGTTATTAAAAAGATTGAAGTTTCCGAATCCTGAGGTACTTTCCTTTTTTGATTTAAGCGCGTGGTGAGATCACTTTCTCCACGCGCTTTTTTTTGAATTAAAGTTCTGTTTTCCTGAGTATAATCGTTCTCATCTCAAGAAATGAAATACCCAAAATTAAAGCTGTCTAAATCTTAATGAGCGGCAAGCGAATAAAAAGATATTTTAGTATTTTAAAGACTTGCCAAAAAACTGTAATCGTTATTAGCTAATTCTATGAGTTTTAAGTCCTCCGGGCAGATCAGGAAGGAATTTATGGATTTCTTCGAGCGGAAAGCACACGCTATCACACAAAGCGCTCCTGTAGTGCCAAAGGACGATCCTACCCTTTTATTTACGAATGCGGGTATGAACCAGTTCAAACCGATTTTTCTTGGGGATCAAAAGACCTGGCAACAAGATGGCAAAGAGTGGTCGAGAGCGGCGAATACCCAAAAGTGTATCCGTGTAAGCGGTAAGCATAACGACCTTGAAGAAGTAGGCATAGACACTTATCATCACACGCTCTTTGAAATGCTTGGCAACTGGTCGTTTGGCGATTATTTTAAAAAAGAAGCCATTGGCTGGGCCTGGGAGCTTCTTGTTGATGAGTGGGGGCTAGATAAAGACCGTCTTTATGCCACGGTCTTCGGTGGGGACGAGCAAGACGGGCTTCCCGTAGATGAAGAAGCCATTGAGCTTTGGAAATCAGAGACGGACATCAAGTCTGAGCATATTCTCAAGTTTGGCAAAAAAGATAATTTTTGGGAAATGGGGGACACTGGTCCCTGTGGTCCATGCTCGGAAATCCATGTAGATCTTCGTACAGACGAAGAACGCGCAGAGGTAGACGGGGCAACGCTTGTAAATGCTGACGATCCCCGTGTGATGGAAATATGGAATCTGGTTTTCATACAGTTCAACCGGGAAAACAGTGGCAAGCTTAATCCATTACCCGCCCAGCACGTTGACACCGGAATGGGTTTTGAGCGTATCTGCGCCGTAATGCAAGGCAAAAAGTCCAATTACGATTCCGATGTGTTTAAGCCGCTTCTCGACGAAATCGGTCGCCTTGGGGGTGTAACCTACGGTAAAGATTATAAAACCGATGTTGCTATGCGTGTAATCGCAGACCACATCCGGGCAGTGTCCTTTGGTATTGCAGATGGAGCCTCCCCCTCGAACGACGGTCGTGGTTACGTTATACGCAGGATACTGCGGCGTGCCGTTCGATATGGATGGGATGTGCTAGGTCTTCGCAAGCCTTTCATGCACGAGCTTTGCAGCGTTCTTGCCGTACAGTTTAAAGATGTATTTCCCGAGCTTCATGCGCAGCTAGGTTATGTTAGCTCTGTTATTAAGTCGGAAGAGGAAAGTTTTCTTAAAACGCTTGGTCAGGGTATAAGCCTTTTTGGTCAGGTTGCGGAAGGAACAGATGTTATTTCCGGCGATGATGCATTCAAGCTACACGATACCTATGGTTTTCCGATCGACCTTACCAGGCTGATGGCGCGTGAACGTGGCCTGAAGGTTGATGAAGAGCGTTTCGAAGAGCTGATGAACGAGCAGAAAGATCGGGCCCGCTCGGCTGGTAAATTTACAACCGAAACATCAGACGCCGGTGAGTGGAACTGGCTTGGTGAAGAAAAAACTTCAGAATTCACCGGATATGATGAAACTGAAACGGCCGCTAATATTCTTGCATGGCGCAGTCTGGGTGAAGGAAAAGGAGCACAGCTTATTCTGGATAAGACTCCTTTCTATGCCGAAAGCGGTGGTCAGGTTTCGGATTCCGGAAGTATTGATTGCGGTGATCAGAAGCTAAAGGTAGTAGCTGTAGAAAACCGCGACGGGAAACGAATTCATACAGTAAACGTATTGCCGGAAGATCCAACAGCTGAATGTGTTGCGATTGTAGATGTTGCTAAACGTTCTGAAATCGAAAAAAATCATTCAGCAACTCACCTCATGCACGCAGTATTGCGTGATGTGCTTGGGGATCATGTTGCCCAGAAAGGCTCGCTGGTAAATCATAAAAAACTTCGTTTTGACTTTTCTCACTACGACTCTGTTACCGCAGAGCAGCTGGACGAAATCGAAAAAGAAGTGAATTTGAAAATACGTGAAAACATCGCTCTTCAGGAAGAGCGTGAAGTTCCTATTGATGAAGCTCGTGAGCGCGGCGCTACCATGCTTTTTGGTGAAAAATACGGTGATAAGGTCCGCGTAGTTACTTTCGATCCTGGATTTTCCATGGAGTTATGTGGTGGAACGCACGTAAAGGCTACCGGACAAATCGGGTATTTTCGTTTTCTCGGTGAGTCGAGCGTTGCTTCCGGCATTCGTCGTGTAGAGGCCGTTACCGGGCACGCTGCCGATGAGTTACTGCGCAACGAAAAGCATGAGCTTCAAAAAGTAAAAGACGCCATTGGAGCTTCCGGAGATCCGGTTGCTTTCATTAATGAGTTGCTCAAGGATAAGAAACAGCTTGAAAAAGAGCTTAGAGAAATTAAAATGAAAGAAGCTGCGTCCGGGCTTGATTCAATTTTGGATTCAGGAGTTGAAATTGCCGGTGGCATTCATTTGATTACGGGTGAGCTGCCGGGTTCAGATATGAATCAGCTAAAGCAGCTGGGTTATGACATTCTGAACAAACGAACTGAAAATACTGTTATGGTACTGGGTACCAAAGACGAAGAGCAGGGAAAAGTGTTTTTGATGGCTTCAGTTACCGATGATTTAATTAAGAAGGGTATAAAAGCAGGAGCCGTAGTTGGCGCCCTGGCTAAATTAGTAGGCGGAGGCGGAGGCGGACAACCCAACCTCGCTACTGCAGGTGGAAAACAACCTGAGAAACTTCAGGAAGCATTATCAAAGGCCTCAGAAGTTATTGAGGCTATGGCCTGAACTAATCCAACTGTAGTTTAAACTTTGGATTTTAGGCAACAGATTATTAATTACATTTAAGTTAACTAAATAAATTAAATAGCAACGATTATGGCAAAAAAAGCCGATGAAGCATTCACCCCCACGGGGATGGTTTACAAGAGCACAACATTGCCTAAACCAACCCGCAAAAAGCACAAGACACTGGGGTTGAAGGACGAACAATTACCTGAAATTTTCAGAAATATGTATCTGCAGCGACGTTTTGAAGAACGTGCTGCACAAATGTATCAAAAAGGTAAATATGGTGGATTCCTTCATCTTTATATAGGGCAGGAAGCCGTCTCTGCCGCTACGGTAACGGTATTAAATGATGATGATGACATCATCAGTGCATACCGGGTTCATGGTATGGCACTTGCCCGTGGAACAAGCCCCGGAGCCTGCATGGCAGAGCTTTTTGGTAAAAAAACAGGCTGTTCAAAAGGTAAGGGTGGGTCGATGCACTTTTTCGATGTAGAGCGCCACTTTTGGGGCGGCCACGCGATTGTAGGTGCACACATTCCGCTTGGAGCCGGTCTTGCAATGGCCAACAAATATCAGAAAAACGGGCGTATTGCCATCTGTTTTTTTGGTGATGGTGCTGTGGACCAGGGTTCTCTCAACGAGACCTTCAATATGGCGCAACTATGGAAACTCCCTGTTATTTTTGTGGTTGAGAACAACGGATATTCAATGGGTACGGCTGTAGAGCGTCACTCAGCTGGTCAGCTTCACAAACGCGGTGAAGCCTATGATATGAAAAACGGCGTAGCCAACGGCATGGACCTGTTTTCCATGATCGATACGTTAAATGATGTCGTTAAAGAAGTCCGGGAGACCAACGAGCCGTATTTTCTCGAGGTAAAAACCTACCGCTATCGTGGCCATTCTATGAGTGATCCTGGTAATTACCGTACAAAGGAAGAGCTGGAAGAATTCAGAACCTTCGATCCTATCGAAAGGCTCAAAGACTATATCGTGAAAGAAAAAGTTGCAACAAAAAAGCAGCTTGATGAAATCGTTGAGGAAGTGGAACAAGAAGTGCTCGACGCGATTGAATTTGCTGAAAACAGTGATTTCCCGGATGATTCCGAACTGTTCGAGCATGTTTACACACAGGAAGACTTTCCGTTCCACAAGTAATTTTCAAACGATTTTTAATACACCAAAGGAGAATTTAATCCATGGCTGAAAAACAGTTTAGAGATGCCATTCGCGAAGCGATGGTAGAAGAAATGAGACAGGATGAAAGCATCATCCTTATGGGCGAAGAGGTTGCCGAGTATAACGGCGCCTACAAAGTAACCCAGGGCATGTACGATGAATTCGGCGGCAAACGCATAATTGATACACCAATTTCGGAGCTCGGTTTTTCCGGTATTGGAGTTGGGGCTGCGATGAATGGCCTTCGTCCCATTATCGAATTTATGACGTTCAACTTTGCTGTCGTTGGTCTGGATCAGATCATAAACAATGCGGCTAAAATTCGCTACATGAGTGGTGGGCAGCTGTCCATACCTATTGTATTTCGCGGGCCAAATGCCTCGGCCGGGCAGCTTGGAGCTACACACTCTGTAGCGTACGAAAGTCTGTATGCTCACATACCAGGACTTAAAGTGATGTATCCTTCAGAGCCTTATGATGCTAAAGGAATGCTCAAAACCGCCATTCGCGATAATGATCCGGTAATCTTTCTGGAATCTGAGCAAATGTACGGCATGAAGCAGGAAGTACCGGATGAAGAATACACCATACCGCTTGGTGTAGGCAAAATTAAGCGTGAAGGTTCTGATGTTACGATCGTAGCTCACGGCAAAATGTACCATCTTGCCCAGCAGGCTGCCAAAGAACTGGCTAAAGACGGTATAGAAGCTGAAATTATTGATCCGCGCTCTATGAAACCTTTCGATTTCAAAATGGTTATTGAATCCATTAAGAAAACAAACCGCTGTGTTATCGTCGATGAATCGCATCCTTTTGCCGGTATGGCTTCAGAAATTGGCTTTATAATTCAGCGTGATGCATTCGACTACCTTGATGCACCTGTACAGCGGGTTACAATTCCTGACGGACCAGCGCCGTTCTCGAAGCACTTGTTTGACTTGTGGTTGCCCAACGCCAAAGATATTATTGACGCGGTAAAAACCGTAACCTACAGAAATTAATAACAGCTAAAGGATTCACTTATGGCTATAGTAATTGATATGCCCAAACTCAGTGACACTATGGAAGAAGGTGTCATTGCTAAATGGAACGTAAAAGAAGGTGATACAGTAAGCTCCGGAGACATCATCGCTGAAGTAGAGACCGATAAGGCTACTATGGATGTGGAAGTTTTCGATGGCGGTACCGTCCTCAAAATAGTAGCCCAGGAAGGTGATGCTGTACCTCTTGGCGGTAAAATGGCAATTATTGGTGAAGAGGGAGAAGACATCAGCGATCTGCTTGATGGTGGTTCTGATGCTTCATCCGGAGATGATAAGCCAAAGGAAAGCAAGGAAAAGTCTTCCGACGATAAAAAAGAGTCGAAGGATAAAGATTCTAAAGAAAAAGAAGATTCTTCAGAAGATGATGACTTCGATCCGCTGTTCGGCGATCTCGACGAAGACGACGATAAAAAGGAATCTTCCACGGATGATTCAGATTCCGAAGATGATGACGATAGCAGAATAAAAGCATCGCCTCTGGCCCGCAAAATTGCCAAAGAGCAGGGTTATAAGCTTTCTGACATCAAGGGCAGCGGTCCGAATGGCCGTATCGTAAAAGCAGATGTGGAATCTTTTGATGGGAAAGCTGCTTCAAAAGAAGACGCCCCGTCTAAAGGTAAGCCAGCAGCTTCAGCCCCGTCGGAGAACTACGAAGACGTGAAAATCAGCCAGATGCGCAAAGCTATCGCGCGCCGTCTTGGTGAGAGTAAGTTCACCAATCCGCACTTCTACGAAACCATCGACATCGACATGAAAAAAGCCATTGAAGTTCGCAAGAGCCTCAATGCAATGGATGATGTGAAGGTGAGTTTCAACGATATGGTTGTCAAGGCATCTGCGGTTGCGCTTAAGCGTCATCCGAAAATCAACAGCTCTTGGCTGGGTGATGTGATTCGCATCCACCACGATGTGCACGTTGCTGTAGCCGTTGCCGTTGAAGACGGTTTGCTTACACCTGTTGTGAGACATACCGATACCAAAGGCTACGCCGCCATCGGAGCCGAGGTGAAAGAACTGGCCGCAAAAGCCAGAGAGAAAAAGCTTCAGCCCGAGGAAATGGAAGGAAGCACGTTCACCATCAGTAATCTTGGGATGTTCGGCATAGACGAATTTACGGCCATCATTAATCCGCCGAACGCCTGTATTCTGGCCGTTGGTGGTATCCGCGACGTACC
>PWID01000174.1 GCA_003555145.1 Balneolia bacterium
ACACCCATCTGCGTACCCGCTGCACATAATCTGAAAATGCATCCCCAAATTGAGCCGACAGAGCCCTCTCCTCCGGGATAATCTGAAAACGGTTCATGTACAGCACAAATCCGGGCAGCAACAATAAGGCCACGGGATTACCCAGAAATACCGTCCAGCCCAAAAGCACTAAAAGCAAACCGAGATACATAGGGTTACGTGTGATGCGGTAGACGCCCGACACAACGAGAGACGTAGCGGCTTCCGGCTCCATAGGATTCACTGTTGTCCTTGCTCGCGTGAAAGAGACTACGCCCGACAAAGCCACAACTGCACCTGCAAAGACCAAGAATAATGCCAAAGTTTGGCTTGCCGGTATGTAGTAGTTAGTGGATGGGAATACAAGCGAGACCAGCCAAATTGCCGTTGCAAAAGCAATACCTACAATAACTGGCGGTATCTTTAACTCAAGGGCCTGCATTGTTTGGGTTCTTTTAAATATGAGCTGTTTGGCTAATAAGGAGTAGAATAAATATATACTTAAATGCCAAACAAAAAGCGCCTGTTCCTTTTCGAAACAGGCGCTTTCCTCAGTTTAGAGATGGCATATTTTCATCGGATAAATTTGATTCCGAGAAAGATAACAGCTTTATTTAATGTCCACCGTTTCCATCTTCGGAGCACTTGCCCGGGCCAAGCAGGCCGTTGTTGTAATCGTCGAGTATGCTGGCCAGATCTCTCCACGGACGCGCAGCCTGTCCTCTCAGATTTGCAACTTGTTCAGGCGTGTAGGTTTCGAACAGCTCTTTGGCATCATTCCATGCAGACTCAACATCGGCAGGGATGTCGGCGCCGTTAAGCACATTCAGATAAGCCGCAACCCACTGTGGTGCAAGCTGGTAGTAAGAGTTACCACGAGGTGGAGTCCACATTACCTCATAGTAGGTCTGTCCGCTCAGGAAGAACGGGGCATCTTCTGCGCCACCAGGTATATTGGCCCAGTTGTCGTCGTACGGAGCCGGACCGTATATGGAATGCGTTCTCCAGTAACCCTGGCTTAGTGTACATCCTGCTTCACAGGTCAGGTCGAAGTAGACAATCGAATTGTCGGAGTCGGTAACCATGTCATCATTGGTGATGAAGCTTGCAATGTTCTCAAGCTCGCCGGCTCCGCAATCTGCTGGTGAGAAGATGTAGTCGTTCAGGTTGATGGAGTAGGTGATGTTGTAATTACCATTAACCAGGTCACCAACACAGATAGTATCATCAACCGACGGAACCAGACTGTCGGATATATCTATACAGTTATTGGTTACATTATCAGGATCATTCAGGTCAAAGATTACATCAGCCGTGGCTGTCGCATCGCTGAAATCACTGTAATTTGAATCAACTTTTACTTTCGCCGTGTTCGTTGCTGAGTCGCTGTTTGGCAGATCGGCACTGTAGCTACAGCTGAAATCATGACCCGGCTCGAGGTCGTACGGGAATGTAACCATACCGCAATCAACAGTTGCCACAACATCACCAATCTTGTCTGATACTTCTGTAATTCTTGCAGCTTCGGGATTTACTGCGGAGTTGGCAATCGTAATAACACCATTCACAGCGAAGTTATGATCCACCGCCATAGCTCCACCAGATACGGTGTATTCAACTTCAAACGACTGTCCAGGAGTTAGAAGAAGCGGATTGGCCATAGCCGAACCAGAATCGTTATCCTTGTCTATATCCCACTCCCAGTCGCGGTCAAAGGAAGTAACGGCGGTTTTGTTAGCATCCAGGACACACTCAAAGTCTACAAACACCGTAGATGTAGCTATCTGACCTTCCAGATCGCCAAACTGTGCGGTGTTAAGGACATCAAACTCACCACAGGCCAGGTCTTCAAAATCACGAACATCATACGATTCGGTGATCTCGTACTCGCCGTAGGAATTCAGGTCGTCCAGACATACTTCGTAGCCTTCAATACCCAGAAGCGGGTCATCAACAGAAATACATTCGTTGATATCGCTATTAACCTGGTCTGGATCGTCGAGGTCGAATGCCACGTCTGCTGTGGCTGATCCGCCCTTCACTCCGCTTGCTTCCGTTACTTCAACGATTGCTGTGTTTACGAGCGTCTCGCCGGGCATTTCATCAAATGTACCGCTGTAAGAACATACGAGCTCTTCACCCGGTGAGAGTGTTTCCGGGAAATTGACGCCACAATCTACATCGAGCTCCACACCATCGATTATGTCCTTCACTTCGGCAATTTCAGCATCTATTCCCCAGATGGCGGGGTTAGTTACTGTGATGGTACCGTTAACGGCAAAGTTGCTGTATTCCGCAACCTCTGCCCCGACGGTTATGGTGTAATCCACATCGAAGTCTTCGGAAAGTGCATTCAGATTCCATCTGTTTTCAGCGCTTGAACCGGAGTCGTTGGCTTTAGCGATACTCCACTCCCACTCGCGGTCGAAGGAAGGATAAGCCGTTTTTTCAACTTCAACAAACGCATTATAACAGAAGTTGATATGGCTGACGCTACTGCGATCTGAGAGAACTCCCTCACCACTCTTCGTTGCCGGCTCATAAGTGTAAAGGGTAGATGGTGTTCCCGCCTTCACCTTAACCGCTCCAACTGGTATGTTGGAACTCCAGTCAAAGCCTGCAATACCGTTACCAGTATAATCATTGCTATAGTTTGAAATAGTGATTACAAGCGGGCCTCCGTTCTCGTTTTCCACATTCTCTAACGCTACGGAATAGGTACCATTGGACGGATCTCCAACACGGAACCCAAAGTCATAGCCCAGATCCACGCACTTTGCAGGTGGGGCATCGTCTTCTATAATTGTAACTATGGGTATCACTTCCGCTTCAGTTTCGGCTGTAGCTGCGGTTATCGAATTAGGGTCAGCAAACGACCCTTTTACATCTCTGTCATTTATAGATGAGGTCGGTCCGCTGTCGGAACAGTACATCAATGCGACAGAGAACACTGCTACTGTCAGTATTCTGCTTATTATTTTCATATTTGCTCCAAGTGATGTTTTCTTTATTTACAAAGAGTAGATCTTGCTAATCTGGCAAAGGTGCGGCGGGTAAGTGGTTAATTTAACTATCATTGTTTCATCCCTTTCTACTCTTTTCGTCTCCACTTCCTCTATACGCATAGGTTTTTTACCTATGTACTTATTCTAAGGTGCACTTAAATTTTAACAAGTTTTATATTAAAAGCAATGACTTACTTGCAAACCACCTATTAGATTTTTCTAACAATAGTTCAGAATCCGGGCTTATCTGCAGCAATGACATCTCAAAGGATATAAAATTAAAACAGGCTGAAGAGCAACGTAGTCGAACGTACCCATCAGCCTGCTTTTAAAATCTCAGAATTATTTTTTTGAATTACTCTTCCCGAACCGACTCCATCACAGCTCTTCTCATCTGCTGCCCTCTGTTCAGTTTTTCCTCGAGTTCTTCGAGCTTTTGGGTGGCTCTGTCAATTCTCTTCATTCTTTCGGTAAACTCTGCCTCTGAAACAAGGTTTTCACTGCGGGCATTTTGCAGATTTGCTCTTGCCTCTTCAATTCTTTCCCGGGCTGCTTCAGCTCTGCTTCGGCCGTGTGATTCGGTCTGCTCGAGTTCCTGTGCCCTTTCGATTCGTTTCATTCTGGCCGCTTCAGCGGTTCTTTGCCCAAATGCACGTCCATCCTGCCGCGCCTCTTCTGAAACCCTCCTGCCGCGTTCGCCCTGTTGGCCTGCGCGCTCCCGCATCATTTCACCTCGGTTCCTTGCCGTATCAGCGCCAGCTCTGCGCTCATCTACACGCTGGCGCAGAGTATCCACATTTACTGCAGTATCGGGCCTCGCCTGTTCTGCTCTTTCTCTCGCTTCTGAGGCACGGTCAGCCGCACCCGAAGATTGCCCCTGTGCAAACACCGAAGAGTCCATGGCAACAACCAGAAGTACCAGTTTAAGGGAAATCATTATTCTGAATAGCTGTTTCATTGGTATCATAATTTTATCCCTTATTCAATTTCGTCCAGTAAGCTCTCCAGTTCATCCAGAGTTTGCTCAATATCTTCTCTTATTTCTTCCATTTCGATAGAAAGGCTGTCTGTAACCATTTCAACTTCCTGCTGCTCCTCTGCACTATATGATGAGTCTTCAGAGCCGCCGCCACAAGCTGCAAAAAACAGCAGTGATGTGGTAATTAATAATCCAATAATTTTATTCATAGTATGAAAGCACCTGGGTTTTGTTGATATAACTATCAATCAATATGCAAATTAATACGGTTAACTACGCGAACACAACGAAATGTTTTTATCGGCTTTAGATATAGTTTGCTACTCCAAGCCTCATAATAAATCCAGGCTCGCCTCTCAAAGGATATATCTCAACCCTGCCGTTGCCACAAACTGGCTCCCTCCGAACAGCGTTACTTTGGGTTCGCCATAGACGACAACATTTCCAAAACGGAGCTCAAGCCCGGCACCGATATTGAGGCCAACCTTCCTGGTGTTTGGAGCACCAAGATTACGTTCCTCACGCCACAGCTCATCACTCCCTGATGTATTAGACAAATTAAACCCACCAAGCCCGTAAACGGTTAAAATGCCTCTGTTCCGCGCCAAATAATGAACGTTCAGATTCAGTTCATTTGCGCTTAGATCACGCTCACCTATCATATACAAGGTGAAATCTGTGCCGGCCCTGATTCTTTCGGTTACGGTGAAGAAGAGCTGAGCGGTCAATCCAAACTCCGGATTTTCCAGGAAGCCGGTGCTGCTTCCGCGGGTTACCCCAATTCCGAGGGTTATATCACCCGGATTCGTTACAAGCGGAGAATCTTCAAGATCCTGAGCATGGGCTTTTTCAGCCCCCCCCGAAAAACATAAAAAATGTTAATGCGCAGGTCAAAATTAGTATGAATAGCTTATCCATAAAAAATAGTTAATTATAAAGAATGAACCATTACTGCTCTGCCTTATAGAGGCAACAGAATGATTTGAATACATAATTAACCTTACGAAATAAGTTTCTTTAGCTACTTACTTCTATCTGTCCGGGATTTACATAATTACAGTATGTGTACTAAGAGAAGCAGTTGGTTCAATTCTAAGCTTAATCTCCCATAAGCAGAATTACTACTATAGTAAAATTATGAATCATGTGGACCGCCGCGCACATCCAGAAAGCGTTACTGAGCGATACGCGCCTCCAGACTACATACACAAGGGAAAGATGAGGAAACCGATAACGGATACGAATGCGCTCTCCTGCATCAAATAAACTGACGCCTTCAAAAGGGTGAGCCAGCCCAAGTGGAGGTGCTACGGCGAAAACGTTCAGCCACTCCCGGTCGGTTAAGATGATGGAGAATCCAATACG
Organism: Balneolia bacterium; assembly: GCA_003555145.1. GTDB lineage: Bacteria > Bacteroidota > Rhodothermia > Balneolales > Cyclonatronaceae > Cyclonatronum. Next base: position 5,368 of record PWID01000174.1, read on the forward strand.
TATCATCATTATAACCGTTTCGACAATCGGGGCAAACTGAACCCAGCCAAACAACATCTCAAAAATATGCGGGATTTCCTCAAGCGTCTCAGGGGGGGTCCTAAAGTCAGTAAATATGATAACACCAGCCAGTATAACGGGTAGCGAGACCAGATAAAGTAAGGGAGAGCGTGGCTGCCACGGCAAGGCAGTAGCCGCATGATAATTTGAAATTTAAAAATCCTGTCTGCCTCAGCGAAGACAGGCTTTTCTTTTTAGTGGTTCCCTTCAAGTTTAAATTATTAATAGAAATAGCTGACAAGTTTTCTCCGGACAACCGTGAGTCAACACTCCAAATTTAAAATTTCCACCCTACCAATGCTTCCCCACCCAATCATCTTCCGGAGCTATGATGATAAAATCGTAATTCAAGATTGTGCGCGTTTCGAAATCACTACCGCGCATGGTGCCGTTTATTAACAGCTCCCTGATTGGGCGTAAATCGGTAAACGCCCATCTCTCCCGGTCACCAGCGCTGATGAAGCGCTCTGTTCCCTCCCATCCGCTGCGACCTGTCATGTCTTTGCCCTCAAAAAAACGATTCAGATAGTAGATGTGCACAGAAGACTGCCCTTTCGATTCCGCCAATTGATGAATATGGTTTCCAATATCATAAAGATTCAATGGGCTGCGCTCCCGCCCCATGTGGAATGAGCCCATTTTGAGAAACACCTTTGGCTCTGGATTTTCGTCCAGTGCGATCACAAAATTACGGTCGAAGTTTTCTTTAAAATAGCTGATCCGAACCGGTTCACTCGCTTCACCCTTTTCAGCAAGACAGTAAATCTCCTGTGTGGCTCGTAATGCGTCGATGATCTGACGAATATCCGGATTCACTGCATCATCAAAACTATGAAGATATGCCTGAAACGGTTCATCATTATGCAAACGGCAGCTCAGCTGAAACCCACTGAATGTTTGTTTTCGACGGTTCATCCAATACAGCCTTCGGGTTAGCTTTCGCTGTAGTCGCTCCTGATCGTGAGTCAGCGTTTCACCGGCAAGCCCGGCGAGTTCATCAATCAGGTACAAGTAAGACAGTTGGTATTCCTGGTCGAGACCCCACAGTTCGAAGCCCAGGGAGTCGGCAGCAGAGAGAAACCGCAGGTCACTATCACCTTTAAAAAACGGTATGGGCACAATATCGAACAGCCCTGATGAATACTCATCATAAAAAGCAGACACCTCCGGCTTTCCGGATTGGATGAGCTGTTGCAGCTTGCGGGCGGAATAGGGTCCGGTTTCGACGGCGAAATTACTGAAACCGTTTGAAGCCAGAACGTGTAATAGTGATTCTGTGAGCTCGCCCAGTCTCACCCTGTTATGAAGTTCTCCCAATGCAACAAAATGAGCCTGCTCCAAAGCAGCCAGAAGCGAATCGGCTCCTTCAATCTGGTTATCGCGGATATCAAAATAGGTAGTGTGTTCGGCAATGAGATCTTCGTTGATGCGGGGTAGTTCATGATCAGAATCAGGGGCCGAAACCTGAATCAGAAACAGGGCAAGGAATAAGAGTGATGACATGGATTTCGAAAGCTGTTTGTAGTTACTTTCAAGAAAGTACTCAATTTACCGGAAAGGATTATAACCAGAACGGAGTACGAACAAAATGTATGAGGGGTGCTTACATTGAAATGGCATCGGCAGCAACGCAGCCAATTTCATCAGATGGCAACGAAAATATAAACGAACTCCCTTTTCCTGCCTCGCTCTGAACCCAGATTTTACCGCCATGCTTATCAACGAATTCCTTACAAAGAATAAGACCTAATCCTGAACCTTTTTCGTTAGCTGTTCCAGCAGTTGTAGTACTCTTATCTATTTGGAACAATTTTGTGCGAATGTCGTCACTCAT
>PWID01000235.1 GCA_003555145.1 Balneolia bacterium
GAATACGGTGACCAGCGTAACCATCACCATTACAAAAATATCCGATACCGGCATTCTTTTGAAGGTGCGCAGACTCGCCCACTCGAATGTTCCGATAGCAACCATAATCATCAGACCGGTGAGGGCGGCCATAGGCAGCATCTCAATCAGACCGGCGCCGAACATCACAAATATCAGCAGTGTTACAGCTGCAACAATGCCGGCTACCCTTGTTCTGGAGCCGGAAGATACGTTAATCAAACTCTGACCAATCATGGCGCAGCCGCCCATTCCGGAGAAAAATCCGGAAGTTATATTAGCCGCGCCCTGAGCTACGGCTTCCTTATTACTGCGGCCGCGGGTTTCCGTAATTTCATCGATGATGTTAAGCGTCAGCAGACTTTCAATCAGGCCTACTGCAGCTACAATGGCAGCATAGGGTAAAATCAGTATGAAGGTTTCCAGGGTGAAGGGCACCACCGGAATATGAAACGGCGGGAAGCCCCCCTGGATGGAAGCAATATCGCCAACGGTGCGGGTATCAATACCCAGAAAGGCCACCAGGCCAAAAACAATCAGAATTGCGGCCAGTGATGGCGGCACGGCTTTTGTAATCTTAGGCATGCCCCAGATGATGAGCATGGTAAACAGAACCAGCCCCAGAAGCGTGTAGAGCGGCGTGCCGGTCATCCATTCTCCGCCGGGCAGTTTAAACTCGTTCAGCTGCGACATAAAAATGATGATGGCCAGTCCGTTCACAAAGCCGAAAATAACGGAGTGTGGAACAAGGCGCATTAGCTTACCAAGGCGTAAAGCGCCGGCAATAACCTGAATGATGCCCGCCAGAATTACGGTAGCAAAAATGTATTCGGCTCCGTGCGAAAGGGCCAAACTAACAATAACCACGGCAATGGCACCTGTAGCTCCGGAAATCATGCCCGGGCGGCCGCCAAAAATGGCGGTTATCAGACCTACTACAAATGCAGCATAAAGACCGGTTAAAGGCGACAGGCCGGCAATCATAGCAAAAGCAACGGCTTCCGGAATGAGGGCAATGGCAACGGTTAAACCGGCCAGAATTTCAATGCGGTAGTTGATTTCCGGGGAGAAATCAAAGAGAGCGAAAATTTTATTCATGTAATATATTGCGGGCCGGCTGCAAACACATCTTTAATAATATAAACGGGCCCGGGAGGCCACGCAGGGAAGACCGGCTGTAACTGTTAATAGTGTGAAAAGTGTATCATTTTGAAGGGCGCAATGATACTACTAACTCACCCTAATACCAACCCTAATTAACTGATTTGCAATAAGTTACAATGCCCAATACGAGCTAACTGACTGATTCCACTATCGGGAAACGCTTCCACGTTTTTTCCGACATCGGGTTTTTAAACAACAAACTCATCAAGGTTTTGTAAACCTTGATGAGTTAGAAAAATTGAACAGTCAATAACAAGTGCTTTACTACAAATCAGGTAACATGCTGTACCTACGGCACAGTAATGTGTAGTGTATTCATCTTTTCTACCCATATTTCGTCCCTAACAGGACGAATGACAATAACAGTATAAAGCTCCATTAAAATTGATAATCCCATGGTCCCCCATAGGGACCGGATATGGGTAGAAATTAACAGACAAACATATTAAGCGTGCCGTAGGTACGCAATATGGTATTCGAATCAATTAGTGCTTTTGGGGGGAATACAGTTTCCACAAATGATGGATGGGACCTGACACTCCGGATGTTTAGTTCTCAGACAATCAATAGTATTAATTGAACTTATGTGACTAACCAATCAAGGTTTTTAAACAACAACCCATCAAGGTTTTGGAAACCTTGATGGGTTGAAAAATTGAACAGTCAATAACCTTGATGAATTAATCCAATACAAACCTAAACGTAACCGTACCGTACTGAGTCTCTTGAGGCACGCCGGCCGGGAGGCGGTTGAAGCGCCAGCTCCTGATGGTCCGGATTACCTCATTTTCGAGGTCGGGATCCGTACGGCGTACGGGCGTAACGCTTCCCACGGTTCCGTCGGGACGGACCGCAAAGCGAACGGTGATGATAGCTTCCACATCTACCGTATAATCGGGCAGCGGGTTAACCTGTGCCTGTCGGCCGAGGCTTCCCTCCCATTCAAGCAGGTAAGGAGCTGAACGATCAGCATCACGGCCTGTACCATCTACTGCAGCAGGCTGATTAGTAACAATATCGGGTGTTCCGCTTACGAGTGATCCTGGTCTGGGACGAGGTTCCGGCTGTGGTTCGGGATCCGGCTCCTGTTCTGGTTCTGGCTGCTCTATTTCGTCTGGCTCGGGCTCAACAGCCGTGGGGTCAATTACCTCGGTTTGAGGCGTAACCACAACTTCTTCACTCTGCACCGGCTCCGGCTGATCAGGAAGCTCCACAGGGGTGGCTACTTCTTCAGGCGGGGTTGGCTGAGGCGGAGGGGTCGGTTCAGGAGTGTCTTCCACTGGGTCAGGATCCGGATCGGTCTCAGCGTCCTCTACAGGCTCGGGGGCCTGCTGTGCAGGAGCGCCTTCACGGAACTCACCAAGCGTTACCTCCATAAGAGCAACACGATCCTGCTGTGGCTGACCACTTATCAGGAACCAGGCCAAAATCAGGAACAGCACGTGAGCCGATACGCTTACCTTAAGGCCAAAGCGTTCTTCCTTCGTTAGCTCCCGTTTCCAGAAATCCGGTTGTTTACTCATGATTATTCCCTAACGGAACGTGCGCTCCGTCGCCATCAACACGGTTAAATTTAGTGATTGTGCTATGTTCATAACGTGAACGGCATCATCTATTATTGCATCCCGATCCGCGCGGATTACCAAAGAGGAACCCGGATTCTGCTGATGAACAGTCCGAATACGCTGTCCGATATTCTCACGCGCAACCAGCTCGCCGTCAAGATAGAATTCACCCTGAGGGGTAATCGCTACATTTATGTACTGCTGCTGTACCTGAGCGCTGCTTTCAGCTCTTGGTACGTTAACACGAATACCGAAGTTGGTTACGAATGATGACGTAAGCAAAAAGAAGATCAATAGCAGAAGCACAATGTCGGTCAAAGACGACAGCGTAAAAACCGACAGCGGTTTCTTTACTTCGTTTTCAGGTCTGAAATTCATCGTATTGCGGGTTCTTTTTTAGATGCCGGTTTCTGAAGCAGCTCTATGAACTCAGTTGTCGCCATTTCAAGCTCAAAAACCATACGATTAATGCGGCTGAGCAGATAGTTGTAAAAAAAGTAAGCAAAAATACCCACGGCAAGTCCTGCAGCAGTGGTTATTAATGCTTCCCAGATACCGCCGGCCAGCACGCTTGGATTCACGTTGCCCTGAAGGGACTGAATCTGCATAAAGGCCTGAATCATACCAGTTACTGTACCAAGAAAACCAATCAATGGAGCCACACCGGCAATTGTAGCCAGCCAGTCCATACGCTTTTCCAGCATGAAAATTTCTTTTTTTCCTGCATTTTTGATGCCCTCTTCAATATCTGAAATCGGGCGGCCAAGGCGCTTGATACCCTGCTTGAGAATACGTCCGAGCGGCTTGTTAACCTGCTCGCAGTGGTTTAGGGCAGAACGGGTTTCACCAGCGCGGAGCATATCTTCCACCGAGCGCAGGAACGGATCGGCATCCATCGAAGAGTTCTTAAGGAACTGCCAGCGTTCGGCAATCACGTATATGGCAATAATAGAAAGTACACCAATTGGGATCATGATGTAACCGCCCTGTATGAGCAGGGTAAGCAGGCTGATGCCCTCCTCTTCAGCGGCCATCATTCCGTTAAGCGTATCTGCAGCTGCGCCGTTCTGAAACATAAGCAGTGACTGGAGTTGTGCACCCGCGGCAAAAATCAGGTTCATAGTGGAAAAATGGATTAAACTGTATGTGTGGTTATAGTTGGTTCAAATTCGTCTTGTTGCATTGCATCGTACTTCATTGTGTTGTTACGGGGCACAGCTGTCGTATTCTGCTCAGTTATGCATCTATGCATCCGCTGTCCTGAACTGTTAAACGTGCGGACAGGCGAATGCATACATCACTTATGGAAAAAATCTTCTAACGAAAAAGCTGTTTCTGTAAGGCTCAGGCAGCTGCTGCCCTGCTTCAACCGCAGCTTCCGGTGTTTCTAGCTGACCTACTAATACCCGGTAAAAAGTTTGGCCATCCTGCTCATGAGGGATAATTAAAGTTCTATACCCCAAATCACGTAATGTAGCTTGTTCTTGCTGTGCACGGTTTTGGTTTGATAGCGAATAAACTACAATACCATATGAGCGTCCCGAAACAATTGAAATCTCGCCTTCCAGGCCGTATTCGCCGGTAGCAGGTTCTGTTACCGGCGGGGCAGGCGTTGGCGTTGTCGCTGATTCTGGCTCTGGTTCAGGAGTGGTTTCCAGCACCGGCTCTGGCTCTGGTACCGGATCCGGCGCGATGTCTTGCGGTTCAGGAATCAGTTCTGCTGCAGGTTCTTCCTGCGTCTGATCTGCCGGTACTGGCTCAGTGGCATCCTGTGGCGTTACCTCTTCTGTAACCACCTCTTCTTCTGCGGCTGGAGGAATTTCTGCAATAGGTTGCTCTTCAGTTACAGCCGGCTGAACCGCCTGCTGTGTCGTAACAGGACGATCGCCGCTGCCGGACATACTTAATAAGTACCATATCAAACCTCCGACTACTAGTACAGACAAAAATATTAAACCCCCTACTTTTGCCAACTGCTGAGGGTTAGCGCGGGATTTGGTTTTAGTCGGCGCAACCCACACGTTAAACTTTTTAACCTGTTTCGCTTTTTCCCGTTTTCCCTGCTCTTTTTCAATTTTTCGTGCCATAGCTTCGGCTTTAGCGGCTTCTTCTTCGGCCTTCAGCTCTTTCAGGACATTTTCATCCGGCTTAACGGGCGGAATTACCATCGCGGCCGGCTTTTCTTCATCTTCCGGTGACTCAAGGCTCTCAAACAGAGGTTTTTCTTCAGTATTGGTTGAATCAGAGTCGGTTAGGTCATCATCATCCTTTTTATAATCGTTTTTTGGCTGTGTGATGGCTTCATCGTCCCTATCTGCTGCACTAATGGATTCGGACTCTGTTTTTTCTTCTTCAAAAGACTTATCCAGAGTAGATGGAGTATCGTTTTCATCATCAAGACCGAAAATATCATCCTGGTTTTCAGCCTTTGCCGCCGCTTCAGCGTCTTCATCTTCTTTGATTTTTCTGGCAACCTCATCCACATCCGGGAACAATGGCTCTGAACCCTTTCGCACAAACGGGTTTATGAAGTCATCGTCTGAGTCTTCAGCGTTCGCTTTATCATCGGCAAACCCAACGCCAAAAGCATCATCATCATCAGCATCATCTTTGGCAGTTGCGGCTTCGTCATCATCACCGGAAACCGACACTCCGATAGGCACCGTGCTTCCTTCTTCTCCTTCTTCGATAACCACAGGCTCCTGACCTGAATACTCATAATTTATCTCATCAGCCAGCTCGGCGTTAGGATTAAATTCAATTTCACCCTTCACGTTTTTGAATGTACCCAATTGCGACATTTCAACAGATTCGCCTGGCTTAAGATTACGGACAGAGTCCACAAGAGTTTCCCACTCTTCAAGTACAATATCCGGCTTTTGGTCGGTCATTCCGGATATAAGCTTCAGTAGCTGTTCTGTAGAAATCGTCATAATTATTCCTTCACTTTTTTAAATTCGATAACATCTTTAGGCGGCATCAATACGACCCTTCCCCCGGGGTAGGATTTCTCCTCCGCAGCAATATGTTTTTTTGAAAATGTTCCCAATCCCTCGACGGTAACTTTTTCATTATTTGCCAGTCCCTCACGAATGATGTCGGTAAGTTTCCTGATTAACAATTCCCGCATTTTAACTGTTTTCGGTTTAGAATAAAATTATGATGTATTAACTATTGGAGCAGTTAAGTCTTTTAAAAATTGAAGGTAATTCCCCCGAATACCTGCAGTGGCCGCTCCTCATATCCATTCCACATTTCGTAGCTTTCGTTGAGCAAGTTCAGCGCTTTAACATAAAAGCCAATGGTTCCGCTAATTCTGTACTCGGCCTGCACGTTAAGGAGCAACACCTCGCCTGCATCGGGCGCTTGTCCTAAAACCGTTATTCCGCTTGAAGAAGCATATCCATACTGAGCGCGCGGGCCAAGGTAGTCGGCCCAAAACTTAAGTACCGCATGCTGAAACGGCGTGCTGCGAAGACCGGCGGTGAGCCTGTATTCCTCAAGACCTGCAAATTCATCGAAACCATCAAAACCTTGCCCCTGGAATACGCGCTCGCTCATATCGGTGATATTCAGGTGTGCTTCGCCATAGGCGGTAAGCAGTCGTGGCCGCACGTTAAAGGTGAAGCCCGCCGACGGACGAACCAGGAACAGGTCTTCAGGCTGAGTCCATCCGTTATAGGAGTACATAAGCGGCCGCAAAGTGTACGAAATGTACAGCCCGCCCTGAACGGCAAATTCAGATGTAAGCTGGTACTGAGTCTGAAGGTCACCATAAAAAACGCGTTCGTTCAGCAGCTCATTCGGAAAAAGTACCGTACGATTATCAACAAAAGCCTGCTCGAGACCGCGGTTTTGCATTTTGCCCGTTACTTCTGCCTTAAGCGACAATGGCCCGCCGGAGCGAATTTCGTAGGATAAATACGGATAAGCCATAAACACCGCTTCCTGCGTCTGATCGTACCCGCCGAATGCTCTCACGCCCAGCTTCATGCGGTTTCCGGAGTTCAGCTCACGCTGCCAGTAGGCGCCGGCGCCGGCCAGATACCAGTCGTAATTCTCTGAAAACGACACCGGTTCCGGAGCGCCCATTTCATTAAGTCGGGTTTCATTAGCATTAAGCTCATATATAGAATAGTCACCGTTCACTTCCAGGCTGAACACATCACCAATGCGGTTGCCGGCCCATTGTACACCGGTTCCTGCAGTAAACCTGTGCTCGGTACCATCAACATCCCATTCCGAGTTTGGTGAAAAGTTCTGACCAAAGTTCCCATACGTACCTCCGGCAAAGGTTCCGTTATAACCGAGAAATGCGTCGAACTGATTGTAAACACTCGTTTGGCGAACCCAGCCAATTCCGCCCCCAATGGCATCCACCTCACTACGGGTGTCTGACCTTACAAAGGTTGGGGACCTGACTTCATCATTTACCTGAGAAAAATCGGAGCGACCGTTCAGGTTTACCAGCAGTGTGCC
>PWID01000033.1 GCA_003555145.1 Balneolia bacterium
CAAGCGTTGAGGGCGGCTTCCGGAACGGATAGTTTTTTTCACCATGCATGGAAAAGGTGAAGACATCCGGATCGTTTTCAAAAATCGCGGCATTTCCATTCCCCTGATGCACATCCAGATCAATAATCAGCGCTTTCCTGATCCACATACTTCGCTGCAGCGTTTTGATGGCCACCGCTACGTCGTTAAACACACAAAACCCCTCTCCATGGTTCGGCATAGCGTGATGCGTGCCTCCGGCCAGATTACCAGCCACACCGTCCTGAAGCGACATCAGAGCCGCATTTACCGTACCCTGAACGGCCAGCTTGGATCGCGTAGCCAGTCCCGGGCTCCACGGCAAACCCAATCTTCGTTCTTCCTTCCGGGTCAGATTTCCGTTGAGGATGCCATCCAGATAGTAGTCGGTGTGAACAAGCTTCAGGTCCGTAAAATCAATTTCTCTTGGTGTGATGACATCCATATCGCGCACCACGCCCGTATCGACCAGATAGCGGTGGAGGTGAGCGAACTTGCCCATTGGAAAAATATGGCCATCCGGAATCGGTGCGGCATATCCGGGTGCGTAGCTTACTCTCATATTTTTTCCAGGGTGATGAGGGCCATCATCCGGCCGCTGCGATCTTTCTCCCTGCGGAAGGAGTAGAAAGCATGAGCGTCACTCACGGTGCATCCAACGGCAACTTCAATGGATGAATCCAGCAGACCTGCTTCTTTGAGCTGATGCTCCACAAAACCTTTTAAATTGACATGAGGCTTTTCCCGGGAAGTATCAACGAACTGAGCCGGAAACTGCTGCGCGACTTCATCACCCACCTCGAACTTTGCCTGAGAAATGCACGGACTTATGAACGCCTGTAAACTTTCGGCTTTAGCGCCCAGACTAATCATCTCCGCAATAGTTCGGGGCACGATATCAGCTACAGCGCCTTTCCACCCGGCGTGGGCAGCGCCAATTACGCCGGCTTGCGGATCGGCCAGAAGCACTGCTGCACAATCGGCCACAAAAATTGCGAGTGAATAACCCGGCTTGTTGGTCACAAGAGCATCGGTATTCGGAAACACGCCCGGTTGCTCCACAATCTGCACATGGTTCTGATGAACCTGAATTCCCCACGAGGTCAGCTTCGGATCCGCACCGGCTGACATAATCCAGGCAGTCCGGTTTTCTGTCGTGATGGCATCGTCTTCCGAGGTATTGTAGCCAAGATTCAGGCCCGGAATCTTCGATCCAGTATTCCATTTCGGATTCTTGAGGCTGAAGGCGGCCTTAACCTCTGGAGCAGGATTCCAGGAAATGTGATCAAATTCAGACATGAGGGGTGGGGAAATTTTGAATGTTGAACCTGCCTGTCTTCGCCGCGGCAGACAGGTTTTGAGTTTTAAATGACTGGTTCTACGTGTTTATTTGTGACTCCGGCTTTTTAACTAGAAATATGGTATTCAAGACCAACATCAATTCAAAACTCAAAATTCGAATTCCCGGCCACCTTACAACTCTGCGTTAATCTGCTTAATAATCCGCGCGCCTGGGCGTCCAACATCACCTTGTCAGGAGCTGCTCTCTAATAGCCTTTGCTGCTTCTTCCTTGGGGAACGACTTCCCCGTCCAGATGCGGAATGAGGCCGCAGCCTGTTCGACAAACATAGTAAGACCACCAATAGCAGAATGAGCGCCGGCTATATCTGCCTGCTTCATGAACTGAGTTTCGAGCGGGTTATATATGGCATCCATGCACACTTTACCTTTAAGCAGATGTGTGAGATCGGGTGGAACCGGCGATTTGTAGATGTCCGGCTGCATACCGAGCGGGGTTGTGTTTATAACCGCTCCGCACTGGGCTATGGCGCTTTCCAGCTGATTATAACCAATAATCTGAACCGGCACTTTATTTATATATGCAGGCCAGTCGGTTGCGGCCGGGCGACGGGAGACCACAAAAGCTTTGGTCATTTTCAGATCTCTGAATGATGCTACGGCTGCACGTGCTGCGCCTCCGGAGCCCATAACCACGCCAGGCTGTCCGGCAAACATGAGCGCGTGCGGAAGCAAAGATTGAACAAAACCCGTAACGTCGGTATTGTAACCAATCAGGCCATTTCTGCTCGTAGCTACGGTGTTTACCGCGCCAACTTCTATGGCAAGCGGATCGATGATATCGAGCGGCTCAATTATCCGTGACTTATGTGGGATTGTCACGTTAAGACCACGGAATCCGGGCAGGCTTAGCAGCTTCCCAATCCACGCGAAAGCATTCGACGGAGTGTCGATGGCGTAGTAGGTCGCCTTCATATTATGGTGCTGAAGCGCAATATTATGAATCAGCGGGGATTTGCTGTGCGCAAGCGGGTGACCAATAACGGCGTAAAAAGGGCCGTGCGGTGGTTTCTTTAAAAACTCCTGAAGATGGTTCATTACATCTGCAGACGAATCTGCTCTTTACTTTGAAAAAGCTGCGTTTCGAATAGAAACGCTCGTTTGGTTCAGATATACGTCATTTCGATAGTTAAAAAAGTCGAAATGATCAAAAGGGAAAAAGAAAAAGGCCGCACATCTCTGTGCGGCCTGGAATTCTTAGTCGTATCTGTTATCAGACGGCAGCTTGTTCTTTGTCTGATACTTCAGAATCTTCGCTCTCTTTGAAGGTTCCGTTTTCTACCGCCTGGCGGAAGAAATCCAGATCTTTCTGAAGCTTGTCGTCTGAGCTATCAATAAAAGACTTCAGTTCGCCTTCGGCTTCGCCAAAAAATGGACGATAGTCGAGACTAAAGTCGATACGAGTACGGGTGCCGTTTTCGAGGGGTGTGAACCGAATAGTGCCGGTTTGGTTCAGGTTACCGTTTATTGTGATCCACGCGAAACGAGTGTTACGGAGATCATCAATAATGTTGGTAGTCCATTTGTACTCTTCTCCTCCGATTGTGGTTTTAAATTCGTAAGTCTGAGAGTTTATTTTAGAAACCTCTTCGATTCCGCTCATGAAGCGAGGGAAATCTACAGGGGAATTCAAACTTTCATAAACTTTTGCGAGAGGCAGGTTGACTTCAATACGTTGATGCGCCATATTCGGATAATTGGACTTCGTAAAGATTACAGGTTATGATTCGTAGCTAATTTATAAAATGAGCTAACTGGGAGAGGGGTTTATACCATTTCCAGATTATTGTAAAATTAAGGTTTTTTTCCGAAAATATCAATTTGGAATTAAAACTAATTATTCGTCTCTTTTGTTTGGGTTGCAACACTCTTTGATTTCCGATCTCCAAAAGCCCCGCATGAGCCTGAATACTATTTTCCCATCCCTGCTTGTTGCTGTAACCCTTGCCTTTACGCTTCTGCTTCCTGCCGTGCCCGCTACGGCCCAGTCCGATTTTTCCGGTTATCTCAGCAACTACAATGCGTTCACTACGTCGCCGCCCAGCGAAATAATAAGCGGAAGAAATCGTCTCCGTTTAAATTTTCGCAACGACTTTAACGACGGCCGCGTCTATATTTCTTCAGACCTTCGCCAGCTTTACAGCTTTTCCAGCGACTCTCTGGATTTCCGTCTTCGCGAAGCGTTTATGGATATTTTCCTTAATAACGGCGACCTCCGAATCGGTAAACAGGTAATAGCATGGGGTAAAACCGAGGGCGACTTTATTTTTGATATCGTAAGTCCGTTCGACCTGTCCGAATTTCTCACCCAGGATTTTCGCGAGCTCCGCGAGGGCGTAACGGCTATCAGCTATACGCATTTTTTTGGGCGCAACCAGCTTCAGCTTATCCTTAACCCGGTCTTTGAACCCTCCCGCCTGCCCGCCTACGACGGGACATGGGGAATAGTACCCACCGACATCTTTCCGATTCCCACCGAGTTTCGCTCATACGACCCGGATGCCATCACCCTTAGAGATATGCAGTACGCCGCACGATTTGCGTGGCGCCCTTCGGGTTCATTCGATCTGGATGTTGCGCTTATGTATTGGCGTAGCGGCGCTCCCGGCTACCGGAAGAATTTTACCACCGTTGGTATTGGGGATTTTAACGTGCCGTTATCGGTCACCTTTACTGAAGATTATGAGCCGGGCATTGTTACAGGATTCTGGGGTGAGTATCGTTTTTCATCGGATTTACGCTTTTTGTTTGAAGCTGCCTATTTCGAAAAGCGTCCGTACGATATTCTGCCAGGCGAACTGACCGATGACGACCTCCGCCTGTTCCGGCGCCTTGATGAAGGTACCATCAACCTGCCGGATCTCGAGCTGCTCGGGCCTGCACTGCAACGATTTAATAACACACTCCAGGAAGGTCAGCCAATCGGGTTTCTTACCTATCGCCCGGCTGTAAAGTGGATGGCCGGACTTCAATATCCCTTATACAACTGGAATACCAGCATACAATATGTAGCCGAAACCGCTCTCGATTATGAAGATGCCATACTACAGGATGAATGGTTTCATGGAATTTCGATAAGCTCAAACCGAAGCTTTTTCAGGGATCAGCTTCTCGCACGATTACTCACGCGCTATCAGCTTAATGGCAACGACTACTGGATTAATCCCGAGCTTGCATGGGATTTTCGCGATGGCCTCACCTTTACAGCCGGCTCGCATCTTTTCGGAGGCGAAACGCCCGACCTGGACTACACTCACCTTAGTTTCCGTCGTTACGGCGGAAACAGCCTGGTGTATTTATCCGCGGCCTGGTTTTGGTAATAAAAACAATTCCGGTTTAGAATGTATTTTGCTCCAAAATGCGGAATGCTTTTATGCGGGGCAATTGTTTAGTCTGATTCCATTATCCATAACATACCAATTATTCCTTCTTGGAACGCATCGCAGATTTTATTCTCAGCAACCGCAGACCTGTTCTCATTATAGCCGTACTGCTGGTTATCGCCTCTGTTTTTCCCATTCTGAACGTCAAAGCAGATTTCAGCCTCGAAGGCTTTTTCCCTGAAAACGACCCCACCATCGATGCCTACCAACGCTTCTCTGATGAATACGGCCGCGATGATAACGTAATCGTAATTGGTATCGAAAGCGACGATGTGCTCAGCGAATCCTTCCTCGCAGATTTGCGTGAACTCACCACTGCGCTCTCCGGAATTGAAAACGTAACCGAAGTCCGCTCCATTTTTGATGCCCAGCGCCTTCGAAACGTAAACGGCAACCTGCAGGCCGAACCTTACCTGAACGGCACGCTCACTAACGGCTCTATTTTCGATGAAATTACGAGCGACCCGTTTACCGAAGGTTTGTTTATCAACAAAGACGGGACCTTTACTGCCGTTTATATAGCCATTGATGAAGACCTGAACAACTTTCCGGTTCGGGAGCAGATTATTGGTGATTTCCAGCAGATTCTTAACGATCAGAACGGACTCGAGTACTATGTTGCGGGTATTCCGTATTTCCGTAATCAGTATGTGAATGTGCTGAACAGCGAAATTATTTTCTACATCAGTATTTCTTCGGTACTCATTATTCTGCTGCTCTGGTTTTTATTCCGCAGCGCCCAGGGGATTGTGATCCCAATTATGATCGTCTGGTTAACAATCCTCTTTACTGTTGTGATACTTCAGTTAACCGGTGGTTATTTTGAGGTCCTCACCAGCACCATCGCTCCGATTCTCCTCTGCGTGGGGGTGGCAGATTCGGTCCACATGCTTTCCAAATACAGGGATAACCGAATGGCCGGGCTTCCAAAGCCCAAGGCTATGAGGGAAAGCCTGATCGTGCTTGGCAGCGCCACTTTCCTTACCAGCGTTACCACAGCGGTTGGCTTTGCGACTCTGCTTACCAGCAACGTGATTCCCATGCGAACCTTCGGAATGTACACCGCCATCGGGGTTATGGTAGCTTATGTTATCACGATTTTTCTTTTGCCGTCTATGATGCCCTACTTCAAGGATAAGAAGCCGGGAACCAATACCAGCGGTCGCGTTCACGATGCCATTGGCGCCGTACTGCGTGTGAGTTTCAGAACCGCTCTTAAATATCACAAAGCCGTGGTAATCATCACCCTGCTTATTACAGTAGGAATCGGAACCGGCATTTCCCAATTGCGGGTAAATGGGTTTGTTTTTGATGATGTAGGCCAGGATTCACCCTTAATAGCCGATAGCCACGTTATCGGAGATCGATTGAGCCCGCAGTTCCCGCTCGAGATAATCATCGATACGCATGAAGAGAACGGCATCACCAACCCTGATCTGCTGCAGCGCGTAGCCGGTCTCGAGGAGAAGCTGCTTTCCTACGACGAGATGGAAAAGACGCGCTCGATCAGAACGCTGATGGAGCAAATTCACAGGGTGATGTCACCCGAAGAGGCCGAAGCCCAGCCCCTGCCCGAAAACCGGGCGCTGCTCGCCCAGTATCTGCTGCTAATGGAAATTACCGACGCGGACGCACTCGACAGGTTCACCGATTTCACCTACAGCCAGATTCGTATTTCCACTCAGGCATTCGATTCCGGATCGCACCGCATAAACCAGATTCGGGAAGATCTGAACGTGTATCTCGCAGAAAATTTTCCTGACGAGCAAATCACTATGACAGGCACAACCATCCTGGTTGCCGATCTTACCGATAACATCGTTTTTTCGCTGGCGTCGAGCATCATTCTGGCGTTTATATTTATTTCGCTGATAATGGCCTGGCTGTTCCGCAACGGGAAGCTGGTGCTTATTTCACTGCTTCCGAACATCATGCCATTGGTCGTAATTGCGGGCCTGATGGGCTATTTCGGCATCGACATCAAGCCCTCAACCGCCGTAATTTTTACCATTGCGTTTGGAATTGCCGTGGATGACAGCATTCACTTCCTGGCCCGGTTCCGGATTGAAAGCAGGCGTGGGCGCAATCTTATCGAAGCCGTTCGCATCACCACCGAACGCACCGGCCGTGCCATCATACTAACAAGCGCGATTCTGCTCGTAGGATTCGGAACGCTTGGGAACAGCGAGTTCGACTCCACTATGTATATGGGTCAGCTGGTGAGCCTTACTATTCTTACCGCCATCATTGCAGATCTGTTCTTTCTGCCGGCTCTTATTTACTGGATGAAGCCCGACATGAAAGCCATCAGCCTCAAAAAAGCGCCCGGCTTTCACCCTGAAGTGGATGACATCGCTCTGCCTAAAAACAATACATCTTCGGGAGACGACTCAAAATCAAATTC
>PWID01000005.1 GCA_003555145.1 Balneolia bacterium
GTAAACTTAGCGTGAGCCAAAGATAGCGCTACCCACTCGAACCATTGTTGCTCCTTCTTCAATGGCTACTTCAAGGTCGTTAGTCATACCCATGGATAAATGCTCCAGCTGTGCACGTTTGTAGCCTTTAGCTTTTTCCTGTTCGAGCAGCTCACGCAATTTTGTGAACTGCGGGCGAACTTTTTCTAAATCGTCTTCGAGTGAAGCAATGCCCATAAGTCCCTTAATAACCACGTTAGGCATGTCTTCCCCGGCTTTTATGAGCGCGGGCAAATCATCCGGTTCACAGCCGAACTTCTGGTCTTCATCGCTAATATTAACTTGTATGAGCACGCTGATTACCCGACCGGAAGTTTCTGCCCGTTTGTTTATTTCTTTCAGGGCTTTGAGTTTAGGCACCGAGTCGATCCAGTCCACCTCGTCGGTGAGATATTTGATTTTATTTGTTTGCAGGCCGCCAACCATATGCCAGACTATTTCTTCATCGCCGGAGAAGTGTTCCATCTTGGGAACCAGCTCCTGTACTTTATTCTCTCCGAAATGAAGGTGCCCTAAAGCCCGAACGGCCTCAATAGCCTCTTTGGGCTTGGTTTTGCTTATCGCAACAAGCGTAACTTCCTGTGGTGATCTGCCGCAGGAGCGACAGGCCTTTTCAATTCGGGTTACTACTTCACTAAAGTTCGATTTTAAATTTACATCACCCATTATGGCAGCGTTCTTAATTTAGATAAAAAAAGTGTCTCGGTATCTGAACAGCTTGTCACTTCGAATCGTTGCTGTACAACCTTATAAACAATTCTAAGAATTGTCACTGTCAATAAAAAGCTGTATTTTAGCAGATCTGTACAAGAATTAAACGATTTATAGTTAATGCGGAAAACCTTGCGGCTTTCAAACGCGCAGACTTACAGACGCACAGGACGATCGGGAAGTTTTAAAATAACCGGAAATCCTCGTTTATGACAGTTCTGACGCGACATATCTCCGACTTTCTCGAGCATTGGGCCCCAAATGCTACTAAAATGGACTACGATAATACGGGTCTGTTAGTCGGAAACTATGATCAGCAGATTGAAAACGTCTTAACCTGCCTTGATGTAACTCCAGCCGTAATTGATGAGGCCATTCAAAAAAATGTACAGCTCATCGTAGCCCATCATCCGCTCATCTTTCCTAAAATAAAGCGGATCATTTCCAGCGATCCTGTTGGCGCAATGCTGCAGAAGCTCATTCAGCACGATATCAGCATTATCGCCTCCCACACTAATCTCGATGCCGCCAGAAGTGGTGTGTCTAAAGTACTTTGTGATACGCTTGGGCTGGATAACTGCAGTTTCCTGGACGACTCATATAAAACCATGCGGCGTATGATGCTGCACATTCCTTCCGCCATGCGTGAAGACGTGGAGCCTGTTATTGATACGTTCACTCTCGATGAAAGCTGGACCACCAGCGAAGACAACTCGTCTATGGTTTGTTTTAACATCGATAAGCATCATGCGGCCGAGCTAAAGAAAAAGCTTTCGCTTGCTCTCGACGGAGCTCCTTATAGCCTCGATGAAGTATCGCTTGAGGGCAGTTCCCCTCTTTTTGGTTTTGGCATGATCGGATATTTTGAAAAACCATTGAGCCGTGATGCATTTCTGCAGCACGTTCGGACACAGCTTAACGCTCCAGCTTTGAGATGGGCCGGTGGTTCAAAAGAAATTAAGAAAGTGGCTGTTTGCGGCGGCTCAGGTTCATCTTTGATTAACAAAGCAATTAGCAGTGGTGCCGATGCCTTTGTAACAGCCGATATTAAATACCATGATTTTTTCGTGCCGGATAATTTCCTTCTCGTAGATGCCGGCCACTACGAAACGGAGGCTCCAATTATACATACGCTTAAAAAGCGTCTACAGGAAGCTTTCCCTAATACCGGCGTTTTCGCCACAGAAATTAATACCAACCCTATGCGGGGTTTGGATAAAAAAGCTTA
Source organism: Balneolia bacterium (assembly GCA_003555145.1). Classification (GTDB taxonomy): domain Bacteria; phylum Bacteroidota; class Rhodothermia; order Balneolales; family Cyclonatronaceae; genus Cyclonatronum. The sequence goes on from PWID01000005.1 coordinate 1,979, forward strand.
AATCGATACCACCAATCATCCACAACAAAGAAAAACCATGCGCGAAGTAATTCAAAACCTTGTTAACCTGCAGTTTATTGACACCAAGCTCGATGAGCTCAAGAAAATGCGGGGTGATCTGCCCGAGGATATCGCCGACTACGAGACCGATGTTGTCCGGATCGAATCCCGCATCAAGAAGAATACGGCTCAGGCTAAAGACCTGAAGCTCGAAAAAGCAAAACTGGAACTCGAAATCCAGGATGCCACCGAGCTGATCGCAAAGTACGAAGCACAGCAGATGTCTGTTCGCAACAACCGCGAGTACGATGCCCTTACCAAAGAGCTTGAGTCGCAGGCACAGCTAATCGAAAACTCAAAATCCCGTCTTGAAGAGATTGATATCCTGCAGCAGGAAATCGAAAAAGATCTTGAAGAGAACAAGGAAATCCTCAAAGAGAAGCAGGCCGAGCTCGACGAGATGAAGAAAAATCTTGATAACGTTGTTCAGCGTACGAAAGAAGAAGAAGCTGAGCTGATGGAGCGCCGGGAAGAAGCAGAAAGCACCGTAGGTCAGCGTTACCTGCAGGGCTATAACCGTCTCCGCAATGGTCTCACAAACGGTATGGCCGTATGCCCCATGGTTAACGGTGCCTGCATGGGCATGATGATGCCCCCACAGGTGCAGATGGAAGTTCGCCGTATGAACAAAATTGTAATCGATGAAAACAGCGGTCGTATCGTAGTAGACCCTGAATTTTTCGAAAAAGCTCAGAAAGTTTACGGCTAAGCGTTTCGCCTGAACCATTTGTGGTGGCTACCTGAAGCTACGGAAGCTACACCTGGAAATACTAGTATGGTTTATTTTACATACCGTTCTTCCATACCGGAAGTGCGATAGTGTAAAGCGCCGATGATTGGAATCAAAAAAAAGCCCGGATCAGCAATTCGCTAATCCGGGCTTTTTTATTTGAAGTGAGCTTTATAAGCTTACCATTGAGTTGAAAAGTTTTTGATTACGTGCTTTGTTTTTGAGTATGAGGAGCGGAATTCCAAACGGGTAAGCCGCCATGCGATCCGGAAGCTTATCTTTCATCATAGACAGTATATTTTTGCGGGCTTTTGAAAACACCACAATCATATCGGTCTGGTTACTTATACACAGATCGTAAATGTCATCCGACATCTTCCCGTCCTGATGGAGGGTTAATTTGGTCTCCAGATCGGTTGCTCCTGGTGGGTTAATCTTCTCACTAAAAGCCTTCTTTTTTACCTGCAGCTCCTCATCCATCTTCTTGATGGTTTTTTTATCAGGCATGTAGGGGAAGTACTGCTTGGGGTATTCATATAAATGCTGGGCCACCACACTCCCGTTTGAGGGCTTCACGAACTCTAGCGCTACACGGGTTGCTTCTTCCGATTGCTCCGAAAAGTCGATAGGAACGGTGATGTTCTCCATATTATAGCGCGCCGTTTCTGTAACAAAAAGTATGGAGCAGGGCACATATTTAACGATTCTTCTTGGTAGAACACCTTCACCTTTATACCCGGCTTTTTTACCAAGTACGAGTAAGTCCGGTGATTCTTTTTCCATCACTTTAATAATCTGGTCAGTCGCACTTCCTTTGCGGAAGGTAACATCCAGCTTAACGTCTTTATGAGTGAATTTTGAGTCAATGAGTTCACTTATTTGCTTTTTAAGCAATTCGTTGAGGTCCTCTTCTGTTTCCAGCTCCGGGAATTCCTCGATAATGTCGTGAAACATATCGTAGGATTCGATAACATGCAGAAACTGTATGGATTCGGGCTTAACCAAACCGGCAAAGTAATTTACATAGCCGATTACGGCTTCATCCATTTTTGTAAGGTCGAGACAAACGACCCATTTTTTTAATGATTCCATAATGATAGGATACGCTTTGGATTAATTATTTTTTCTCGCGTTGTTCTTTGAGCAGGCGGGATACTATAGTGCGGTAATCCTCTCGCTCTTTATCTGCTTCTTTGTCCTGCATTTCGTTGTATTCGCGGTTTAAACCACGCTGCAGGCTGTAACACATAATCAGTAATATTATAACAAACGGAAGTCCGGTTGAAATGGCGGCGGCCTGTAATGCACCTAAACCCCCACCGATAAGAAGTACAGCGGCAACTAAACCCTCAGTGGATGCCCAGAAAACTCGCTGAGCTGCAGGAGAATCTATTTTGCCACCACTCGTGAGACCGTCTATTACAAGAGAACCGGAATCAGATGAGGTAACGAAAAAGCTCAGAACCAGAATGATCGCCAGAAATGAGGTAATCATGGCAAAAGGAAACTGATCTAACAGTACAAATAACGAAGTTGTCTGATCGGCTTCCACAGCTGCTGCGATTTCGGCAATACCGGTCGTTTCGAGGAATATGGCCGCGCCACCAAAGCTGCTCATCCAGAAGAAGGTTACAATTGTGGGCACAATCAAAACGCCCAGAATAAACTCCTTAACTGTGCGGCCTCTCGAGATACGCGCAATAAACATTCCCACGTAAGGTGACCATGAAATCCACCAGGCCCAGTAGAAAACGGTCCAGGTACTCATAAAACCACCGTCTTCATCAAAGACCTCAACCCAGGTTGCGTACTCGGCAAATGTTTGCAGGTAGTAACCGGTGCTCTGTACAAAATTCCCTAAAATGAAGAATGTTGGTCCCAGAATCAGAATAAAAAGCAGAAAAAGCCCCGCAAGACGTATGTTGAACTCACTGAGCACCTTAACACCTTTCTGTACACCCAGAAGAACCGAAACGGCTGCTACAGCCGTTACTACGGCAATAATGATGACTTGTAAGGTAGTTGTATTTTCAAGACCAAATACGTGTTCTAAACCGGCCCCGGCCTGAGATGCACCCAGTCCTAATGAGGTGGCGAGACCAAATAGTGTAGCAAGCACAGCCAGAATATCGACTACGTCACCCATCCAGCCGTTAATTCTATCCCCTAACAGTGGATAGAAAACGGAACGGAAGGAAAGCGGTAGCTTTCGGTTAAAGGCAAAAAATGCTAAGGACAGACCTACTACAGCATATACTGCCCAGGCGTGGAGGCCCCAGTGCAGAAATGTTACGCCCATGGCGTCTCTTACCGACTGCGTGCTGCCAACTTCAGAATGGGGCGGATATAAAAGATGCCACATTGGCTCGGCTACGGCAAAGAACATCAGCCCGATACCCATACCGGCACTAAAAAGCATTGCAAACCATGCCATTGTGCTAAAATCTGTCTTGGCATTTTCACCGCCAAGGCGGATTGATCCAAATTTAGAAAATGCGAAATAAAGGGAGAATCCGATAAATACGTTTACGCCTGCTACAAATAGCCAGCTGCCCCAGTCGGTAATGGCGTTCTGTGCCGCGCTAAACCAGTTTTCTGCGTCATCACCCAGAAGGAGGGTGCCGACTATAAGAATGGTTATGAGAATTACGGATGGCCAGAAAACCGGTCCGTGAATCTCATAATACTTACTCTTTTTAAGCGGTGTTTTTTTTGTTGGTTTGTCACCAGTGTCACTCATATTTCAAGTCCTGAGTTTAGGTCTGTTATGAAGGATAATTCGAATAAAAATGCCATCAACCTATATCGCGGTTGATGGCATTTTTGAATTGCTTTAGAAGTAGAATCCGATATTGATGTTGAAACGGATATTGTAGTCGGAGTCGTTGGTGCCCAGATCTTCGTGTCCCGGTCCAACGCCAACGCCGAAATCGTCTGTTAGCCATGGGTGATTAATTCCCTGTGCAATATCGAAGTAGGTGAATACGGGCCCTGCCGTTACCAGAAAACCGGTGATATTCTGTATAGTTTCCTGAAAGTTGTTTTCCAGGGTGAGGTCATCGCCACTGGCCAGTAATGTAGTGCCTTCACCTACGAGGTTTTCCATATAGCTGAAGTCGTTGTAGAAAAGGATATTGCTGATGGGGCCCCAGTCTACATCGTAGGAATAGGAGAGGCCGAGCGTGGCGATCCAGGCTTCGGTAGAAACTTCGTAGGGAATGCCGTACGCGCCCATAAATACGGTGCTGATGTCTTCACCAGCATCATTCTGGGCATCCATGTTGTAGTAGGCAAACTGCGGCTTCACGTTGAAGTTACCGAAATTGAATGATCCGTGAGCAGCCAGGGCATAGCGGCCACTGAATTCATCAGTTGCGGTGTTGTACAACTGACCATACTGAACCGACGCGCCAAATTCCCCGGAGTCGAACAGGTAAGCGCCGCGGAGGTTAAACTGATTGCGCTCTGTTAAGGATGCGCCACCACCGGGAATTACGTCATATGAGTAGCGCCCGGATCCGCCGGTGCCAAACGCTCCGTCTCCACCTACAGGACCTTCCGGCTCAGGCTGAAAGAAATAAGCCACATCCAGCTGGAAGTTATCCCAGGTGCGGGTGAGCTTAAGACCCATGTCGTGATCATCTTCCAGACCTACATAATAGGGAAGGCTGAACCACCAGTTGTTGGAATTGTACTGCAGGTTACCAAACGGTACCTGGGTTACACCAAGCTGTATCTGAGTTTCTGGGTTAAAATTGTATTCGAGCCAACCCTGCTTAATAAAGTGAGTACCAAAGGTTGGGTAAAAACGATACTCAAAGTTTAACCCTATACCACCCGGATTGTCATAGATCACATTAATACGCCATGTATCCATGGTAAACTGGCCGCTTCCGGCATCCATATCGCTTTCAAAACTGTTCAGGATGAGATTGTAGCGCAGTGCTCCGCCAACGTGGAGAGAAGGCTCATCATTATCTGAAGCCATAACGACAGATGATGTGGCGGCGGGAATTAAGTTATCGGCTGGCTGAGTCCATGCAGCGAAAGTAAGTCCGATTAGTAAAATCGTAGCTTTGTATAATCTGTTCATAGTTTGCAATTTTGTTTTCGTGAGTTATAAATTTACCCCTCGGAAAATATGAAGTATTAATTCATAAGTTACAAGTTAATAATGTACTTAACGGGCTCTTATTAACTATCGTTTCATAATAGCGGTAAGAAGAACAGTGTCGAAAATCGTCTATTAAAACAAAGAGCCAAAGATATCAGGCAATATTCCGTAACTTGAATTGTAGTTAATAAGACGGAATGAAAATTAAAGAGACTGCCGGGTAATCGCCTTTTCGTTTTCGAAAGGGAGGAAAGTCCGAACACCAACCGGTGCCGTGCTTCCTAACGGGAAGGGTTCGCCTTTTGGCGGATACAGAAAGTGCCACAGAAAATATACCGCCCCGGTTCGCCGGGGTAAGGGTGAAATGGCGGGGTAAGAGCCCACCGCCCTGATGGTGACATCAGGGGCAGGGTAAACCTCACGGGGTGCAAGGCCAAGCAGATAGTATGTACTACCGGTTATGATGCTATCGGGTAGGCCGCTCGAGGTGCCGGGTGACCGGCATCCCAGATAAATGATTACCACTCCGCTCTGCGGGGTACAGAATTCGGCTTACAGGCAGTCTCTTTTTATTTTCAGCAGCTTAGTGCTGTATCAGAAATTCTTCAGGTTGCGGGCAATCTCTCTCTTGGCGTCTTTTTCGGCTATTGATGCTCGCTTGTCGTGCTGCTTCTTACCTTTAGCCAGGCCCAACTCTACTTTCGCGAGCCCGCGCGTGAAAAATATCTTCAGCGGGATAAGGGTATAGCCCTGCTGATGAAGGCCAACCTGGATTTTATTAATCTCGTCTCTGTGTAGCAGAAGCTTCCGTATTCTCCGGGTATCGTGGTTGTTATACGACCCCTGGTCAAATTCCTTGATGTACAAATCCTTCAGCAGGACTTCGCCGTTGTGAATGTAGGCGAAGGAATCGGTAAAGCTCGCATGGCCAGCCCTTAGAGATTTAACCTCGGTTCCCTGAAGCGCAATTCCGGCCGTAAAAGTCTTCTCGATGTTATACTCGAAGTAGGCTTTCTTGTTTTTAAGTACGGTTGATGTTTTTTTGGGCTCGGCCATGATATTGCTACTGCTTTTAAAAATGAATGGGCGGTGTTTCAGGGTGATGAACGCATCACCCTGAATAAAGAAAACTACTCGCTTTAGCTCGCTACACCCTGCGGGATTTCCCGTCCCATAGACTGGTAAATGTCCTCAATTTGCTGGATGTTGGCTCTTGCCTGACTGTTCTGCGGATCAAGCTCCAGCACGCGGCGGAAATGTGCCAAAGCCATCGGCATGCGCTCGTTCATCTGTATAGTTTCGGCATGGTACATCAGCCAGTTTCCATAATGGAGATGGGTGTCGCGGGTAATTACCTGGATTTCATCATCATCCTGGTCTTCATTACGCAATATCTCCAGTGCCTCCTCATAACGGTCGAGATCGACCAGAAACTGAACCTGCTCGGTAACGCTGCCGTCAGGTAACGGGGCTAATTCACGCGTTTGCTCGGTTGTCTGCTCGTAGTTAGCATTATCTTCGCTGCTTTCGGCACAGGCCTGAAACACAAAAAATGAAAGGAGAATAAGAACTGGTGTTGCGAAATAATTGCTGTTACTCATAAATAATTAAGTAGGATTGTTTTTATAAAGGGTGATGAAATACGAATAGCATAGTCCGGCAGATTCTTGTCGGGCATTTGCGAAACGGCTACTGCACGTAAATCGGGGTTGGACTGATGCACAGAATAAAAATGACCATGGTCGTCCATCCGATAATTTTTCTGGAGCGGTCCAGCTCCTGCTCGTAATATACGGGCGGATGCTCAATTTTTACGAAGTACAAAATAAAGAGCGTGAACATTATCCAAACGCCAAAACCCGAGCCGAAGTTGCTACCCATGGTAAGAAGATAAACGGAAGTAACGACTATTAATGATACCAGCCATACGGCTAAGGTCCAGACCCGGTGGCCAAAGTAGGCCTTCCTGAAGATACTAAATGAAATCATGGCCCATAAAAGCCACCCCAGGGACAAGTTTTCGGACAAAAAGCGATCGCTGAGAGACTCAAGCAGGGGGACAGCTGCAAATCCTGCCAGCGTTACCACCAGCCCGAAAAACAATCGCGCCACAAGCTGATGCTTTCTATAACCTATGAGGGAATACAGAATATGGCCACCGTCGAGCTGGCCCACAGGCAACAGGTTCAGAGCCGTAAAAAAGAGCCCGAGCCAACCGGCAAGTAAAAACGGGTAGTGATACATTTCCCACATTGGAGGAACGTTATCGAAGAACGAGGCCAGAAATGAATACAGAATGGTTTCACCAAACATAATAATTTCTGCTCCATCGGGCGCCGGTGCCTCATCGGGGAAACTGCCGTGCTCTTGTACGTATGCTACTACTTCATCATGCTGTTCGAAATTGGCCAGAAAATCGGGCTCGGGCAGAGTTGCAAAGCCATAAAGCAGAATGCCAAGTGCGACAACAAAACCCGCCAGCGGACCTGCCACACCAATGTCATACAGTTTAATTGTATCGTTTATCTGCTCCTTTATTTTTATAACCGCGCCAATAGTGCCAATGGGCGAAATAAAGGGCAGTGGGATAAAATAGGGCAGTGATGTGCTGACCTTGTGATAAACCGCAGCAAAATAATGACCAAACTCATGGACGGCTAAAAACCCGAGCAGCAGTACCGCAAAGAGCACGCCTTCCCATAAAACCAGATCTAAAATGCCTTCAGCCCCGGCTGTATGCCCGACAAAAAAGATTCCACCCATGGTCGCCACGGAAATAAACGTGATGACGAAGTACAGCAGGTGGCGGATTTTAGTAGCATTGTCCGGCTTGTTCTTTTGGGGTATATCACCCGTAATATCAATATGGATGATTTCGGGTTCTTCTGTTTTGCTCAAAAAGGTCTTCCTATGCTAAGGTTAGGATGATGCGCTGTTGCTTTCCCAAGCAGTTCAGATATCGAAACGGGAAAACGGCTGCGTCATACAGCGTGCTCCACCGCGCCCCCTGCAAAGCTCATGCCCTTCAAAGGTGATGACAAGCTTTCCGCAGGTATCGATATTAAACGAACCATCCTTGTATGTATTAATAAATTCTTTTCCGGTCATAATGGAATAACCGTGTTTCTGCATCTCCCGAAAAGTATGAACGTTTCGCTCGTATCCAATAATAACGCCTGGTGCGAGAGCAAAGGTATTGGCTCCATCAGACCACTGCTCGCGCTGCTGTGCGGTAAGATTGTCTCCGCCGCACTTTATGAACGTGAACTCATGGCCTAAAGATTCCTCGAGCGCTTTTTTGAGAGATGGTTTCAGTTCGGTTATGATGCTGCCGTTATTTTTGCGCAGAGAAACCACGTTATCGGTCCGCTCTGTGATGGCCGGCGGGTACACAACGCACTCGTTGGTGTTCGAAAACGTGAAAATGGTATCAAGGTGCATTGAGGAACGCTTCTTCGGTATATCTATGATGAGCACCTGCTTCACGCCTTTATCCATCATTTGGCTGGCGGCATGCATAAGTCCGCTAAAGGAAGTGCGTTCGCTCATGCCAATCAGCACAAGGTCTTTAGAGACAACCAGTATATCGCCACCCTCTATGCTGTCTTCACCCTGTATGAAAATAGCGTCGGCGCTTACGTCTTTGTAAAGCGGGTGGTAGCGAACGGCTGCATCCATCAGGAGGGATTCACGCAAGCGGGCCTGCTTGGCAGCTTTTGAAACCACCACAGAATTACCTACAACGGCTGCCAGGTCGCGGGTGAACAGAAGGTTTGGAGTTGGCAGCAGCTCAACAGATGGAATAGCATCGGTGCGGCCGTGTATGGCAAAACGGGTGAGCTCTCCGGGGCTGAGATCCTGAAGCTCTTTACGTACAGGCGCGAGGTTCTTTTCTTTTTGATTTACAATCAGGGATTCCACAAAATACAGACGGGCTTCTTCGCTTTCGAACGTCTGTGTGAAAAGATCCTGAATCTCGAGCACGCTTACTTCCGGCAGCGCCGTTTTAATAATATCCAGCATTTCGAGATGCTCAACGCGGGCATCCTCTTCGAAAATGATGTCGTCGAATAAAAGCTGGTCTTTGGTTTCCGGTGAAACAAGGGAGACTTCCGGCCCGGGTGTATGGGTTAGTACGCCTTTTAGTTTTCCTACTTCGGATGTGACCTGGATTTTCATAGACAAATCAAATACTTGTTGAATGGTGATCAATGTGACCTAAAAAATGGATACATCAGCCTTATGTGATAAGATGAGTTTGGCTGGATATCGCCTAAAAATGGTGTTGTAAATATAAGGCTGTCCCGTGCTTTTAAAAACCGGAGAAAACAAGCCCTATACCTTTTAGAAAGCCCCGCTTAAAATTCCAGAATACAAAAAACGAGATTAGAAACGTTTTTACGGTCTAAATTCGGTAATTTAGGCCACACCTCTATCAGGCACAGATACTTACCAAAAAGATCACCGATTAAATTAGCTACATGAGTTTTCTATACGCACGCACAATGTTTAAGCTTGCCCTTCCAAAAGTTCTGATTCTATCGCTGCTGTTTATTTTTCCGGCTGCCAATCAAAATGCTTCTGCGCAGCAAGCTTATGCCGGACTGGATACCCTGCAGCTTAAAACTATTTTTGATGAGCCGTTTTTGCCCGGTTTGAGGCCATCAATCATTAATTTCAGCCCGATAGGGAATCACGTGCACTTCAGCTGGAACGACTCCAGCTATGCCGAGACGGGGCAGTACCGCGTAAACCTTAATGGTGAGCTTTTGGAAAAGGTGGATGAAGATAATGAACGAACCGTTCGGGCTTCCGTTTCACCGAATCGCTCTTCTATTGCCTACACCAGAGATAATGCCGTTTTTGTAGCTAATATGGATGGCTCCGGAGCCCGGCAGGTTTTTTCGGCCAGCCGTGTCGCCGGTAATCCGCAGTGGTCGGCCGACAGCCGCCGCCTCGCGTTTGTGGTTGATGGAGACGTATGGACTCTTCATCTCGAAAACGCCGAAGTCAGGCAGGTAACCAGTCGCGAAGACGGCGAGCCGCGCTTTAATATCCGGGGCTGGGCGCTGGGTGATGAAAAGCTGATTCTGCAGCAGACGGATACATCACACTACACAGAGGTTTTCTTTCCGGAGTACGTGCCGGAATTCGTGCAGCCCGGCGGATCGAACCGGGGGCAACCGCACATCACCTTATTAACCGCCAGTGTGGAAAATGGCGAAACGGAAGTTCTCTTCGAAGGCGATTACTACCTGTTGAACAACGACATCAGCGCCGATGGGCGCTATTTTCTACTTGATGTAACCGACCACGCGATGAAGAAGCGTGAGCTGTTTTCGTATGATCTCAGCACGGGAGACTCCATCACTATTTTCAGCGAAACCACAGAGGGCTGGATTTACCCTTCGCTCATGATGGCTTCCTTCGCCCCGGACGGCACCACCATGTTTTTCACATCCGAAGAGAGTGGCTTTAACCATATTTACACCATACGCGCCGATGGTTCACGCCAGACCCGTGTAACCAGCGGAAATTACGAAATCGATTGGGTAGAGTGGGCCGGTGCGAACACGCTGGTGTTTTCATCAACAGAGCGCGATCCTGGACTCAGGGGGCTGTTTTCAATTAATATCAATACCAGAAGCCGTACACGACTGACCGAAAAAGAGGCGTTTCGTTACAATTTCAGAATCAGTCCGGATCGTCGCTATATCGCCTACATGCGCACAACCTGGAATCAGCCGGGTGAAATGTATCTGCTGGATATTCGCAGGCCGGATCAGGAAGTTCGCCTGACTAACAGCGTTCCTGAGCGGTTTGCGCAAATTGAATGGCAACAGCCGGAATACTATCGTTTTACCGGGCGTGACTCCACGCGTATTTCGATGGATGTGCTCAAACCACATAATTTTAACGAAGATGAAAAGTATCCGGTAGTAGTGTTTGTGCATGGAGCCGGTTCGCTGCAGAACGTGTTTCAGGGCTGGTCAATCAGCTATCCGCGCGAATACATGTTTCACCAGATTCTGAACCGGGAAGGTTACGTGGTTGTGGAGGTGGATTATCGCCACAGTACCGGTTACGGGCGCGATTTCCGCGAAGACGTTACCAACTGGATGGGCCGCTACGAGCTGAACGACATAGTGGACGGTCTCAACTATCTGGATGAAAACTACGGCTACCTCGATATGGATAATATAGGGTTATACGGCGGCAGCTACGGTGGATTTATGGCGCTGTATGCGCTTAGCCACGAGCCGGATATTTTCAAGGCAGGAGCTGCGCTTCGGGCTGTTACAAACTGGGAGAATTACTACCACGCGAATCCGGGCTACACGCGACCGAGGCTTGGAACTCCGGAAGAAAATCCTGAGCATTACGAAAGAAGCTCACCAATTTCGTTTGCCGACAGCCTTTCAAGACCGGCCATTATACTGCATGGTCTTATAGATGATAACGTTGGATTCCAGGATGCTGCTCAGTATATCGACAGGCTAATTAAGAGCGGGAATACCGATTTTGAGATGATGATGTACCCATCGGAGCGCCATGGATACGTCGATCCAAACGCATGGCACGATCAGTATCTGAGAATATTTAATTTCTTTGAGAAACACCTCAGAACTGAGTCGAATCAACAATAAGCTTACTTATTGATGTAACGGCTGAAAGTTCCCATGCCGTCGTAATCGGTAGGAATATTGTGGCGGCGTTTTTGCATTTCTCTGTCGCCATCTTTAAGCGAGGCGCGGTATAGCACGACGAGTCCAATAGTGGCAATGGTTAAAGAAACGGAGATGGCTATTAATGCTATCATTGGCTTGTCCTTAATAATTCTGATGTATGATTGCTGTATTTTAATGCGTTAGCTATAATTGTAATGTCAATTAAGGTTTCAGCGTTCATCATCATAAAAATGAAACAGAGATTGTATCCGGACTTAATATTGCGCTGTTTTTTTGGTACTTTAAGAACAGTCTGAATCCAGTAGGAAATGCCGTTAAACCGCTAAAAATCAATCATGTCTGATCAATACAAAGCCCTCACCCGAAAATACCGTCCGGTAGATTTTGAAGATATCGTATCTCAGCAGCACGTAAGCAGTACGCTGAAGAACGCCATTGAGGGGAACAGACTGTCTCATGCGTATTTATTCTGTGGCCCGAGAGGCGTTGGTAAAACAACCATGGCCCGTGTTCTGGCCAGAACGCTTAACGACGTAGGTGCAGAAATTGACGGCGAAGCGCTCAATCAGACGCTGAATATTATTGAGGTGGATGCGGCTTCGAACAACAAGGTTGAGGATGCCCATCGTATTCGGGAGGCCGTGCGCGTTCCTCCGCAGACCGGCCGCTACAAGATTTTTATTATAGATGAGGTCCATATGCTCTCAAAGGCGGCCTTTAACGCGCTTTTGAAAACACTGGAAGAGCCTCCTGCTTACGCTATTTTTATTTTTGCCACAACAGAGCCGCACAAAGTTCTGCCCACGATTTTGTCTCGCGTGCAGCGTTTTGACTTTAAGCCGATTTCTGTGCCGGAAATTGTGGACCGGCTCCGTAATATCTGCACCGAAGAGAGTATCGATATAGACGACGAGTCGCTGCACATGATCTCACGAAAGGCCGACGGCGCCCTTCGTGATGCGCTGGGACTGCTCGATCAGGTGATTGCGTTATGCGGCACAACCATCCGCTACGAAGCGCTCATGAAGGCGTTCAACGCCGTAAGTCTGGATCGGCTGTTTACGCTCACCACACATATCGAAAAGCATGATACCGTTTCCGGAATTCGCCTGGTTTCGGACCTGCTTCAGGAAGGCCACGACATACAGGAGTTTTTGATAGCGCTAACCGAGCATTTCCGTAATATGCTTCTGGCCAAGGATGAGCGCAATATGTACGCCATCGAAACCAGCAAGGAAGTGAAGAAGCAGTTACACGAGGCCTGCAAGAATTTCACCGAAGACGATATGATGCGGATGCTTCATATCGTGCATGAGGCGCAGTTCAAAATTCGTGATGCGCATCAGCCCCGAATTCTGCTGGAAATGACGATTCTGAAGCTCATCAAAATGGAGAGAAGCTCTGGTTTGGGTGAGCTGTTTAATGAAATTAAAGAGCTGAAGGCCGCCCTTGCGGCTGGAGGCGGAAACGCACTCGGAGGCAGCAGCGCCAAAGGTACACAAAGCTCAGCGCCATCCGCAAAAAAACAGCCTGAGCAAACGGCAGCATCTGCGGCCTCGGTTTCTGCCGACGATGACAAGCCCTATGGGAACAAATCTGCATCAAACCCGGCATCATCCGGAACCGGATCAACACAGAAGGAGAGTACAGCTCCGGCTAGTGCGGAAAGCACGCATCCGGTTGTAGCGCCTCAAAACGGATCCGGCCTGAAGCGAAAGCCCGGCATGCGAAACAAGCTGGCTTCGGTAGCTGAGCAGAGCGTTGCCAGACAGCCCGTAAGCTCCGATAAGCCTGAGAATGATGAACAAACGGGTAGTGCAGAGCCGCAGATTGATGGCAGCCTGGCTTTAAAAACCGCACCGCATCAGGAAGAGAGTTCGGTTCCGGCAACAAGCCATACCACGGCCGATTTGCCATCAGAAAATGCCATTTTTGAAAACGCGGGCAAAGCACAGCCTAAGCCTGTAAAGGAATCTGAGCCCCAAAGTAAGGCGGTTTATCTGCACAGCGTAAAATCGGTTTGGGATGAGTACGTGAAGGGTCTAAAGGAGCCCATTCCGTCGATGGTACGCCTGTCTATGGAAAGCGTGCAGCCAAGCGAGCTGAATGGTAAATCGCTTACGCTCAGCACATCCGACCACTTTATAGCCCAGATGATTGAGGAGCATCAGAACGTGCTTAGCAATTCTCTTGAAACATACGTCGGCCATAAACTGCGCATACGATGTGTTGTAAAGGTAACCGGAAAAGAAAAAAAGGCTGAAGACCCCTATACCCGGTTTAAAAAACTTCAGGAAAAAGATCCGCGGATTAAGACTATTGTAGACGTTTTCGGAGCCGAGCTGGAATGGTAGGCTCATTTCTGCCAAATCCTGAATTAAGGAAATGGTTCGGAATGAAGCGATGTTTCATCAGGTTCAGGAGCGCATCACACTATATACATTTAAGACAGAGGAAATAACATCATGGATAACAATATGGCCGATCTGTTCGGCAAAATGAACGAATTTCAGCAGAAAATGCAGGAAGCCAAAGAAAACCTTGGTCAAATGGAGATTACTGCAGAAGCTGGTGGTGGTATGGTTAAAGTAACTGCAAACGGCAACCGCCAGATTGTGAGTATTAAGCTCGAAAAAGATATCGTAGATCCGGAGGATACCGATATGCTCGAAGATTTAATTATTGCCGGAGTAAACAAGGCGCTTGTTGAAGCCGAGCGTGCCGGTGCTGAAAAAATGCAGGAAGTAACCAAAAATATGATACCGGGCGGCGGAATTCCGGGAATGGACTTAAGTAAATTCGGGCTGTAAAGCACACGATTGTATACCAAAAATCTAAATGCAAATTACATCTGAAACGCTCGAACGGGCTGTCGAGCAGCTCGCAAAACTTCCCGGCGTTGGCCGGAAATCGGCCCAGCGCCTGGCTATGCATCTGGTAAAGCAGGAGAAGGATGATGTATTTATGCTTGCCCAGGCGCTGCACGACCTGAAAGAAAAAATACGCTATTGCTCTACTTGCTTTACGATTACGGACGAAGATCCCTGTCCGATCTGCAAATCGGAGAAGCGCCAGAAAAACGTGATTTGCGTGGTAGAAGACACCCGCGATGTGTACGTAATCGAGAAGACAAACGAATTCCGGGGAACATACCATGTTCTTGGGGGCGTGATTTCGCCCCTTGAGGATATCGGCCCCGATGATATTCGTATCAAGGAGCTCATCACCCGCGTAAACACTTCAGAACCTCCTGTAGATGAGCTTATTCTGGCTCTTAACCCCGACGCTGAGGGAGAGGCTACATCATACTACATCAACAAAATGATGGCTCCGTTTGAGATTAAAATTACGCGTATTGCCCACGGAATTCCTATGGGAACGGAGCTGGAGTTTATAGATGAAGCCACGCTGAGTAAAGCCTTTCTGGGCCGGAATGTTTTTTAATACGCTAAGCTCTGGAATTAAGCAGGTTGTATGATATACGTATTCTTCGCCCTCATCTTCTGGCTGTTTTATCTGCTTACGTCAAAGAAAAAGCTTTTCTCGAAAGATGAAAAACGTCGCCGTAAACTACAGCTTCTCGAATATGCAGGCGCGGCCGCTATATTCGCCATTATGCTGGAATCGGTGCTTACAGGCCGGGCCGAATCCATCTGGTATCCTCTACTGGTAATGGGAGTGATTACCATTTTCTATGCCCGAAAAATTGGACTGTACCTACTCAGGAAAGACAACTAGCCGCTCCACCCAATTTATTGTTGCATTAGGTCTGATTTCTTGCCAATATCACCATAGATCATTTTCTGATTAAATGGGTGCTTATTGACAATCCAGACTACTTAACGAAAGGTAAAATGGAAAAGATAAATGGGGGAAACCGCGAGCCATCATATAAAATGGCGCGGATCATTTTTTTATCCGTAACGGCAGCTTTGGGTGGCTTTCTGTTCGGATTCGACAGCGGTGTTATTAATGGAACCGTAGATGCGCTGCAGCAATCGTTTGGCTCAGATGCTGTAGGCACGGGCTTTAACGTGGCTTCGATGCTTTTGGGCTGTGCGGTTGGTGCATTTTTTGCCGGTAATCTGGCCGATAAGTTTGGTCGAAAACCAGTTTTGCTGCTCACAGCCACTGTTTTTATAATTAGCGCCTGGGGTTCTGGCATTTCGGATTCATCGGCGCAATTTGTTCTGTTCCGCGTTCTTGGCGGTCTCGCAGTTGGAGCTGCCAGCGTGCTCACGCCTGCCTACATCAGCGAAATAGCTCCGCCGGCCATTCGGGGAAGGCTGGCCACGCTGCAGCAGATGATGATTGTGCTTGGACTTTTTGCGGCTTTTTTGAGCAACTATATAATTGCCAACACGGCAGGAAGCGCCATGGAAGAGCTTTGGATGGGCTTCAGCGCCTGGAGGTGGATGTTCTGGATGGAAATAATTCCTGCTTCGCTGTTTTTCGCCGGACTCATATTTATTCCGGAATCGCCCAGGTATCTGGTCGCGGCCGGGAAGGAAGAAAAAGCGAACAGTGTTCTGTCGTCGCTTGCACACAACTTCGATTTTTCTGATAAAGTGTCCGAAATCAAGGCTACGCTGCGAATGGACCGTAAGCCGGGCCTAAGCGACCTGATTTCGAATGCTACCGGAAAGCTTCACCCGATTGTGTGGGTGGGTATAGGACTTGCTGTGCTTCAGCAGTTTACCGGAATTAATGTGGTGTTTTACTACGGTGCCACGCTTTGGCAGGCTGCGGGTTTCACCGAGGGCGATGCTCTGATGGTTAACGTTATTAGTGGACTGGTAAACGTTGGCTTCACCGTGGTTGCCATCCTTCTGATCGACCGCATTGGCCGTAAACCCCTGCTGCTGATTGGGTCTCTTGGTCAGGCGGCCATGTTAGCCGTTCTGGCTGTGCTTTTTGCCACAGCCCCCGTCGGTGAATCCGGAAACCTGGAATTTGCTGGAAATTCCGGCATTTATGCTTTAATAGCTGCAAATGCGTACATCGCCTTCTTCGCT
This sequence comes from Balneolia bacterium, assembly GCA_003555145.1. Taxonomy (GTDB): domain Bacteria; phylum Bacteroidota; class Rhodothermia; order Balneolales; family Cyclonatronaceae; genus Cyclonatronum. The sequence continues at coordinate 18,587 of PWID01000005.1, forward strand.
GTTTCCTGGGGGCCTGTAATGTGGGTGATGCTTGGTGAAATGTTCCCGAACCAGATTCGGGGCGCCGCGCTTGCGGTTTGCGGCCTTATGCAATGGGGCGCAAATTTCCTCATAACAATGAGATTCCCGGTATTCCTGGCTAATCTTGGGCTGGGCATTTCTTATGGTATCTACGCCGCCTTTGGCCTGATTGCTTACCTGTTTGTAAAGAAACTGGTTAACGAAACCAAAGGCCGCAGTCTCGAAGATATGACTAACGAATAACCGCTGTTAATATAGCCGTAACAAAAAAAGCCATGCGCAAAACGCATGGCTTTTTCATTATCCGTATGGATCTATATTACTTGGACGAAGTCGGCTTTGTAGTCGATGTCTTCGAAGCCGAAGATGAAGCTGCTGCTTTTTTCTCCCCTTGATCAACCTTTTTTGAGAGCTGATCCACTTTATTAATCAGTTTTTCAACCTGAGAGGTAAGCTCTTTAATTTCATCCTGAGTGGGCACGCCCATTTTATGAACGAGCTCCTGCAGGTTTTCATCAATCTCGTCCTCAGCTTTGTTGAAGGTCGATTTAAGCTTTTTTTCTAATTTTTTGTACGAACCAGAAATCTCGTCGTAGGTTTCATCGATTTGCTTCTTGCCACGCTTTTCGAAATCAGTGCCTTTATCGACCAGCTTGCTGAATACTTTGTTGCCTTCTTCCTCTGCTGTAGCGAGGGCGCCTAATCCGGCGAGCCATACTTCACGTGCTCTTCCGCTTAATGCTTCGACGGCAGATTCTTTCTTTTTGGATTCTTTTTTCTTACTGCTCATGGTGTGCTCCTGTTGTTGGTTCAAAAAATGGTGTATGTGTCTTAGTATACTTCGAACTACTTCTGCTGATCGTCTACCTGCTGCTGAAGGTGATCTACGCGCTGTTCGAGCTCGCTGATTTTCCCAAGCAGGCTTCGCACATCAGAGACATCGGCTACAGGCAATATTTTGTGAAGTGATTTCCCGAAAATTGCCAGACCGGATTCAAATGTTTCGGTTCCCCATCGGATAAGTGCATGCAATGCATCGGGAGAGAGGGTTTCTCTGCCACCCTGATCCACAATTGCTTTTGTAAGCACTTCTGATGTGATTTCATTGCCGGTTTTGCTGTCGTTGATTACAACAGTTTCCCCACTGCGAATAATCTCTTTCAGCTCGCTCATAGAAATATACCGACTCTCTGAAGAGTCGTAGAGCTTTCGGTTTCCATATTTTTTTATGATGCGTGTCATATCAACAGTAATATAACGCAACGCGTCATAGCAGTCAAGAAGAAATTGCGCAGTGCGTCATAGCTCGTTGAGACTTGTTGCTGATTCTGCAATAGAGGTTATTCTTATTCTTTGTCCTGAATCTGCTTCGATGTGTCTTCGGAGGGCGTATTATTGCTGGAAAGGGGAACCGGCAGAGGGGAGCGAACGTGGAGGTCGCGCTGCGGGTAAGGGATTTCAATATTGTTTTTTCTGAATTCCCTTACAATTTCACACCGAAGATCAGATGCAATAAGGTACTGTTCTTTAGGGTCGAAAATCCAGCATCTTAGCCTCATATCCCAGGAGCTATCGCCGAAGTCTATAAGCAGTACAATGGGTTCGGGTGATTTCATAACACGTTTGTGCTTCATGGCTACTTCTTTTATCACCTTTAAAACGAGATCAAGATCTGAATTATAGGAAACACCAACATTAACGGTTATGCGAATCCGTGTGTCACCGTGGGAATAATTAATAACTCTTCCCGAAACAAAGTCGCTGTTTGGTACAATGATGGAGATATTATCGATTGAATTGATTGTCGTGGATCGCATATTTATTTCCTTTACATCGCCCTCAATATCACCAACCATAATACGATCGCCAACGCTTATGGGTCTTTCAAAAAGCAGGATGATGCCCGAAATAAAGTTTGAGGTAAGGTTCTGCAGACCAAAACCAATACCTACAGACAGGAGGCCAAAAATAACGGTTAAGCCACTCAGGTCGATACCAACAAACTGAAAGGAAAACAGAACGCCAAGAGTAAGAATGGTGTAGTTGGTAATGCGCTGCAGCGTATATCGGATGCTTTCATCCATCTTAACATTTTTGAGCACACGTTTGTACAGCAGTCTGGAAACTAATTTCGATGCAAATACAAAGAAGAGGATAAGGAAGGAGAAAATGAGAACACTGGCAGGAGTGATATCGGTACCTTTAACTTCGAAAATGCCGGTGCTCAAAAAAGCCCATAGTTCAGCAACAAAGTCCGCAATTTCGCTGCCCACAGCATCCACAACCTCAGATGATTTGGATGTGTCTTCGTCTTCAAGAATAAATAGTGAATGAGGCTTCATGATGTGAGTTTAGATAAAAAGAAGAATTGTGTTATTTTAAAACGCTGTGATAAAAAATAAAGATTCAACATCAGGTAAGGCACCACTACGGAGCTGAATTAGCAGAATATAGAGATATAATTACTATGAATTAAGTGTCGGTATGATTGCCGGCGCCGCAATTATTATCAACACACTAAGTATTAAACTATGCGTATAATTTTATTTGGCCCTCCCGGCGCGGGAAAAGGCACCCAGGCAAAACTAATTGAGGAAGAGTTTAATATCCCGCAGTTGTCGACCGGCGATATGTTCCGTGCAGCTATTAAAAACCAGACAACGCTGGGCAAAAAGGTGAAGTCTATAATGGATGAAGGTAAACTTGTTCCCGACGATACAGTTGTCGAGCTCGTTGAAGAAGCCCTTGATGCTCCTGAGTACGCAAACGGCTACATTTTGGACGGGTTCCCCAGAACAGTTCCGCAGGCCAGGGCTTTTGATGAAAGACTCAAAAAGAAAGGCCGCAAACTCAACGCATTTATATCTCTGGAGGTTCCAGACGAAGAATTAATGAAGCGTATTCTCAGCCGGGGCGAAGGCCGCAGCGATGATACTCCGGAAAAAGTTAAAGTCCGTCTCGAAGTGTACAACGAGGAAACGGCACCGGTTATTAATTTCTACAAGCAGCAGGGCGTTTACAAAGAAATTGATGGCATGGGAACCATCGAGGAAATTTATGGAAGAATAAAAGCTGAGCTAACAGCTGGTTAGAATTAGCTATTCTTTTAAATTAGTTGATGCAAAAAAGCCCGGGTGAGTAATCAGCCGGGCTTTTTTTTGATAAACGAAATAGGCTTAATTCATCTGTATGCGTTTTTCGGCCAAAATCTGATCGATTTCTTCTTTAGCTATATAATAGTGCTCGTTGCAATAATGGCACACTAGCTCCTGACCCTTATCTGAAATGTCTTCCAGGTCTTCCTGATTAAGCATGTGTATAGCATTCAGAAAGCGGTCGCGCGTACAGCGACAGAAGAAATGCACAGGACCACGTGCAAGTTCTTTAACGTTGTATGGTGCTGTAACTTCTTCGAGAATATCATCGATGTATTCACCGCTTTCAAAAAGCTCCGATACCGGCGGCATGTTTTTCAGATTGTTTTGTATAACAACTGTTTTCTCCTCCGGGGCATCAGGCAGGGCCTGAATCAGTACTCCGCCAGCCGATTTTATGTCTCCATTTTCATCAAGAGCGACGTCTAAATGTATGGCTGAAGGAATCTGCTCGGACTGCGCCAGATAGTACGCGATATCTTCAGAAATGCTTCCTTTTACGATTTCTACAGATCCGTTGATCTGGTCAGCTTCGTTATAGAGCGATTTTGATACGGTAAGTACACCCAGTCCGATACCTTCATTAATCGAAGTGTGCACAGCAGGGTCCAGCTCGGCATTCGGATTTTGAACAAACCCGCGAATTTCGCCAACGCTGTTAGCTTCAGCCAGAATAACACCAGCTGGTCCGTTACCTTCCATGCGAAGTCTAATGCGCTCCTCCCCCTTTAGAGATGAAGCTAAAAGCATGGTGCCTGTTAAAGCGCGGCCGAGCAAAACTTTATTTAAAAGGGATAAATCATGTCGCCGGGCTGCATTTCGAACTACTTCGGTTGTTTTAACAACACTTACTTTAAAATGGCCATCGCTGGTAATGCCTTTTATAATGCGGTCTTTTTTTAAAAACTCTTCTTTTTTCATTCCTTACTTGTATTAATGCTATTGGAGCCCAAAGATACGGGTCTTTACGCTAAGATAAATCTGTGTAGAAGAACAAAATAACGGAGAAAGACGTGCCTTTATGCGGGGAGGGAAATCGCATGGGGTATAAAAAAACAAAGACGACGCCTTAGCAAGGCGCCGTCCTTAGTGCTATGAGTGCAGATATGAGAATCTTGCTACTTGTTTCGTGTGAGAATCTAAACATTCTAAACCTTATAGGCGCTTCATCGTGTAGAAAAGCGCTTCCATATGATACGGAGATTTTATTCCCACAACAAGAAAAATCGATTTTTTTGCCAGATTAAAACACTGCTGAAGACCTGTAAGCGTAACTTTAGTATTAGTTTTACTTACGAGGTTTTCGGGTGGAGGGTTTGGTACCTGTCTTACCAGGTTCAGGGGCTGGTTTGAATTTTTTCCCGGGGGTTGGCACAGGTTTGCCGCTAAATATATCGAACTGCATGAATGTGTAATCACGCTCATTGAAATGAAGCTTAATGGCTTGCAGAGGCTTCATACCCATTATTGTATCAATATTGGCAATAGAGCTGAATACACCCATTTTGTATCCACTGGCATACATTTTAGCAATACGCGCAAAATCGCCTAGCAGTTTGATGTCGGTTTCCAGGGGCGGAGCTGTGAGAATATGCCCCGGCTGATTGGGAAAGAAAATAGTATTTGGTTTAGCAACACGCAGCTTAATGTTATTATTTAGCCGAAGAAGCCTGCTCAAATACTGAATGCGGGAAATATTTTCATAATTGGAATCACTTCCCAAAATCCAGTCTACATCTTTGCGCATCTCAGAGACTATTTCCTCACGCTTCTTTTTCCAGAGCGCGTGTCTGAAGGTGCGCCATTTTTTCATAAGTAGATCATCATCCTCGAATAGCGGAGTCCTGTGCTTGGCAAAACGGGCTGCTTCAATAAGGAATGAGCCATTGTTCGCAAAAGGATCGATAAAGGACGATTCTCCGTCCCAGCCGCTAAGAACGATAAGTCCTGCTGCCATTGCAGGGCTTACAACAGCGGTATTTGATTCATGAAGTCTTCCGCGCTTATGAAGAACTTCTCCGCCTGCTTCGAGCATCAGCTGGCAGCTGCCGTTACTGCTGATCTGTATATTAACAACAAACTCTGCTACTTCTTCATCGCCTGCGGCTTTGGGTGCAGATTCGAAGGTGTGCTGAAACACGTTGCAAATAGATTTCTCCAGCTCTGATGCCAAAGAGCGCAGGGCAGAGCCGGTTGAGCCGTTGTGGAACGCCTGTACGCGGAATACAGAGTGAAGGGGAATAACTTCCGTCCACTTAACAAGCTTGGTTAATGCGGCTACATCGGCAACGGCTACATCTACCGGTTGAGAAAGAATAAGCTCGAAGCTGATACAGACTCTGGTTCGCAACAAAAAAGTGTAGAGAACTTCGTCTGCCGCCTGAAAACGGATGTTGCCTTCCGATTCGAAGATGTAGGAAGCTCCGGCATGTTCCAGCTCAGACTTCAGCACCGGTTCAAGGCCCGGGTGCGTTTTCGCTAAATAAGTTCCGTTTTCAATCATTGTGCGCTGCTCGGATTAAGAAAAACCAAATATAAGAAATGATGCGGGCATAACCGAAAGAGAGGCAACGCCGAAGTTTGATTAGAGACGGCGTTTTAACGTAATAAATTGGCAAATGAGCAAAAAAAACTTGATTAAAAGCGTCAGGCGGTTAGATTAGAGAAGTTATACAAGAAACTGTCGTGTAGATCATTTTGTTTATAAAAGGTGATGGCCTTTGAGCCATAACCGCAAGATATTACATGCATTATTTGCAAGCTGGCAACCGGCCTGACCGCCCGTTACCTATTCAATGAAAAGAAAAATAAATACAGGATTAACATGTCATTCCGTTGGATATATGCCCAACCGGAAGATACCACCGCTGTATCTGCTTTACAGCAGTCGCTTGGGGTATCGCCGGTTATCGCGCATTTGCTTGCACTAAGAGGAATAACGTCATTCGATAAGGCTAAAACGTTTTTCAGGCCGTCACAAGAAAACATATACGATCCTTTTCTGATGAAGGACATGGATCTTGCTGCTGCCCGATTGGCTACTGCCATACGGAACCAGGAAAAAGTGCTGGTTTATGGCGATTATGATGTCGATGGCACCACGTCCACTTCAATTGTCTACTTGTTTCTTAAGCAGTTTGGGCTGGATGCTAACTATTTTATTCCCCATCGTTTTAAGGATGGGTACGGCATTTCGATTGAGGGAATCGAAAAGGCTATAGAATCCAAAGCCAGTCTTATAGTTTCGGTCGATTGTGGTATTACGGCTGTCGAGGAAGCTAAATACGCGAAAGAAAAGGGCATCGATCTTATTATCTGCGACCATCATAACGCAGGTGAGGTAATTCCCGATGCCGTTGCGGTTCTGGATCCCAAGCGCCCCGACTGCAATTACCCGTTCGACGGACTCTCCGGCGCTGGTGTAGCGTATAAGCTTGTGCAAGCAACGCTTACTGTTCTGGGGCTGAATGGGAATAACGCCAGCCAGTTTCTCGACCTGGTAGCTATTTCAATTGCTTCAGACATTGTGCCCCTGGTTGATGAAAACCGCGTACTTATGCGGCATGGTCTCAAGATTATTAACGAAACGCCCAGAACGGGCATAAAGGCGCTGGCCAATCTTATAAAGATGGATATCGGCTCTATATCAACATCACAAATTGTCTTTTCGCTTGGTCCGCGGATTAATGCGGCCGGAAGAATGGGTGATGCCGGTAAAGCTGTAGAGCTGCTCATTTCCGATACAGATGAAGCGGCAGCACAGCACGCCAGGGAGCTGGAAGCTATTAACAAAAAGCGTCGCGACAAGGACTCCGAAACCATGAAAGGCGCCCTGGATATTATTGAAAAAGAAGTTAATGTAGATAAAGCAGCGGTTGTTGTGCTCCACTGCGAAGACTGGCACCTTGGCGTAATCGGAATAGTTGCTTCCCGGATTGTGGATCTATACTGCCGCCCGACCGTAATGCTCAGCACGGTGGACGGACAAATAAAAGGGTCGGCGAGGAGTATTAAGGGATTCAACATTTACAACGCGCTAAAGCAGTGCGATGATTTGCTGCTGCAGTTCGGAGGCCATGAGTTTGCAGCCGGCTTAACTATGGATGAATGCAATCTCGAAGAGTTTAAGTCGAGACTTCAGGAAGTAGTAAGCAGTGACCTGTGTGATGATGACTTCAAGCCGGAGCTGCTTGTAGATGCTGAGCTCGACCTCAGTAAAGTTGATCTTAAATTCTGGAAAGTACTCAACCAGTTTGAGCCATATGGTCCGCTGAATATGCGGCCTATATTCGTGAGCCGTGGTCTTGAAGTTGTGGGTACTCCTTCTGTTGTGGGCAACGGCCACCTGAAGATGAAAGTAGCCCAGAATGGCTCAGCACCCTTCGATGTTATTGGCTTTAATATGCATGAATACCTTCCCAAAGTGCGTGAAAGCAACGGAAAAGGAATAGATATTGCCTATGTGCTTGAAGAGAACAACTGGAACAGAAAGAAATCGATACAGATTCGTCTTAAAGACGTAATGCTGCCCAATTAAAGGCGCAAAATTAAGCTTAAACAGAACGCCTTTAAACAGGTAGAAAACAAACGGTTTTAACGGCTGGTTTGTTGACAAGAGA
>PWID01000171.1 GCA_003555145.1 Balneolia bacterium
GCTCTAGCGCGCTGCAAAGAGCCACTTCGGTGGTGTAATCTTTGTATTTGGGCCGAACCAGATGAAGCGCGTTTTTTAAATCCCGGGCGGCGGAATCGGCCCGTTTGCGGAAGCTACCGTCGGCCTTATTTACCAGAATGAGGTCGGCCAGCTCCATTATTCCCCGCTTGATTCCCTGCAGGGAGTCGCCCGCATTGGGCAGCATGAGCATCAGGAAAAAGTCGACCATTGATGCGACCTCGTACTCGCTCTGCCCCACGCCCACCGTTTCCACGATGATTACATCATAACCTGCAGCTTCACACAGCAGAATGCTTTCGCGCGTTTTCCGGCTCACTCCGCCGAGGGTTCCGGCCGTAGGTGAGGGGCGAATAAAAACCTCATCGAGACGGCTCAACTCCTGCATACGCGTCTTGTCGCCCAGAATACTGCCGCCGGTGTACGGACTGCTCGGGTCTACGGCAAGCACCGCAATCTTTTTACCGAGCCGGCTCACATGGTTGCCAAGCGCTTCAATAAACGTGCTTTTCCCAACGCCCGGAACTCCTGTTATCCCAACGCGCAGCGAATTTCCGGTATGCGGCATAAGATGAAGCAGCACCTCCTGAGAATACGCCATGTCCTCACGCCTTGTGCTTTCCACAAGGGTGATGGCACGTGCGAGCGAGCGCCGTTTCCCAGAACGGATCTGATCAGCAAATTCAGCCGGATTAATTGAAGAATTCATGTGGGCAAGATACTAATTGCCGGCAGAATACGGCATAGTCTATATAGTTTATATAAAAGCCTTTCAAAAACGATAACTAAGCTTTTTTTAAAATTAAGAGTTCTTTATCTTTAAACTATATTATTTCAAAGACCAATCTATTGGCAAAGAGAACACTTCATATTATTGTTACTATTTCGCTGCTGTTTTCCATCACGGATATCAACCGCATCAGCCTGATGATTACTGCTTCATTTGCAGATAACGACTGCCCGGCCTTGTTCTGTACCTGTTCCGGCAGTTGCTCCTGTTCAGGCGGCGCACATGAAAATGCTTCGGTAAACGCTGCAGGTATTCCGATTCTTATTCCACAAAATGATGACGAGACCCAATCCTCCTGCTGCACCAAACCAGAGACTGAAGCTTCTAAAGAGCATGCTGATAACGCCGTCCACTCAACCGGTCCAAGTATCTGCAGCTGCGGGCATGAGACGCCCCCCGAAGCAGAGTTCCTGCTGAAACCCCTTGATAAAGTAACCCTGTTTCCCCAGCCGGACTTCAACCAGTTTACCACCCCGCATTCCTGTAACTGTGGCCGTATATACGAAGTTTTACCCCCTCACACAGACGAAGTCTTCCACCCACCATCCTGGTCAGCATTCGGGCTTTCTGCCTGAATTTTCCGTTTTCAAAAGCTATCGGAACACGCCAGAATCAAGCCCCGGCACGGTTTTATAAGTGAATTACGCTCTGTTTGCCTATTCATTATCTCATACCGTACTCTGGCAACAAAATACAGCTGTGTTCCAGACTAGCCCGAATTATTCACCAAGATATTTTTTTGTGAGCAAGGCGAAGAGGAAAAAGCGACGGAAGAGTACTTTTGGTACTCTGAGTAAGCTTTTTTCACTTCAACGAAGCTCACGAGAAAATAGCACTGCGTGGGAATCGCTTCGCTCGGTTCGCCGCAATGTTCAACACTCAAATTTGGGCGTTAGCTTATTTTACGTATTTGTATTGTAATCAATTACTTATTAGTACAAATACACCTTTTCGTGAATAATGCGGGCTAGCTCAATCAAAGCGTAACCCTTGCGTTATTCGAAAACTTTTAAGACCAGTTCAATGAATATTTATATCAAAAATACGCCGGCCGTTATGGTCTGGCTGGTTGCTCTGTGCCTGTCTTTTATGATGGCACCCGAAACCATAGCAGCTTTTACAACAAGCACAAACTCCATAAATAATACAGTTACGCAAGACTTCACTTTGGAGGGTCAGGTTCTCCATTCCGAAACCCATCAGCCTGTTGAAGGTGCACACGTGCGGTCCGGCACCGGTGCGTCGGCAGTAACAGCCGCAAACGGTAGTTTCAGCATTAGATTTAACGAAACGGAAGCTGCTGAAGAAATCAGTCTCCGTATCAGCTATGTTGGCTTCCGCAGCTACAGCATCACCCTGCAGCCGGAACAGCTTGGAAGTAATGATTTCCTTCGGATTTTCCTTACTCCGTTCGTTCAGTCGATGAGTCCGGTTACGGTTGTTGCCCATCACAGTATGGGCTCCCCCCGTAACGGGCTGGACATTAACGAGGCTACGTTTACCTCAATCGACTCCGGTTCTTTTCTGCGCGAAGCTGATAACGTTTCGGGCGTAAGAAGAGGCGGTTTTGGAATCGATCCTGTTGTGCGCGGGCAAAGCGGCAGTCGGCTAAACATACGCGTAGACGGGCTCTCAACCACGGCTGCAGCCTGCCCGAACCGTATGGATCCGCCCACATCACATATCCGCCTGAGCGACATCGAGCGCGTGGAAATCCATCACGGACCCCATGCGCTTCAGTTCGGACCTTCTTTTGGGGGAACGGTCGATTTCATCAAACATAAAACTGAACCTATGGATGCGCTTCAGGTTCAGGGTGACGTACGGCTGGGTTACGAATCCAACACCGAAAACCGCATCACCGATGCCCGGCTCCTGCTTGGAAACCGCACGTTCGACCTGATTCTTAGCGGTGGCCTGTCCGGCACAAGCGATTACAAAGCAGGCAGCGGAGAAATCGTTGCAGCCGGCTTTCAGTCATCAGACTACGGAATTGAGTCCCGGTTCAGGCCTGCTGCAGGCCATGAATTAACGCTGGGGTGGTCACAGGCTTTTGTTCGTGATGCCGATTTCCCGGCTCTGGGCATGGATATGGCCGTAGACGACACATACAAACTGAACGCAGGCTATTCCTGGAAACCAGCTGCGGGTTCAGCGTTTTCAGAGCTTACTCTTAGCGGATACCACACTTTCGTAGACCACGAAATGAACAACCATAATCGCAGCACCTTCGAAATGCGCGATGCCGTTGCTCTGGCCGAAACCCAAACCTACGGCATGAATGCTAAAGCAACCGGTATCTCAAACCGGATGCGCTGGACCCTCACCGGCGGTGTCGATCACCTGCTGATTGACGGTACCCGTTTCGTAGATTTCAAAATGGGTCCTAATGCAGGAAACAGCATGCAGTACAACCTGTGGCAGGATTCCCGGATTACTAATGCAGGCCTGTTTGCGGGCGGCGATTATTTCCTGGATTCATGGACGCTTTCCGCCGGGCTGCGCTTCGACTATAACTATGCGGATGCGGGCAATCCGGCTCCCCGCTTCGAAGGCCGTGACCTTTCGAGCGAGCACTTCAATTTGAGCTTCAGCTTTGGTGCAGGTCGCGAATTCGGGGCAAACAGCTCGGTTAGTGCATATGCCGGTCGTGGAGTACGCAGCCCGGATGTAACCGAACGGTATATCAACTTTCTGGCCATCGGGCGAAATCCATTTGAATTTGCCGGCAACCCAGATCTCGATCCGGAAATCAACAATCAGCTTGATATCATTCTGGCAACCCGTTTCAAAGATTTCGACCTCCGGCTTAATGGCTTTGCATCCTTCATGCAGAACTACATCAGCGGTGTGATTAATCCCGAACTGATGCCGATGGGGATGGGAGCTCCTGGCGTGAGGGAGTTTCAAAACCGCGGTGATGCCTTCTTTACCGGGTTCGAGCTTTCGGCAGCCTATGCCATCACCCGGCAGTGGAATACGCGCCTCAGCAGTTCGTACACATATGCAGAATATACATCAGGTGAAACCGGAGCCCTTTCTGAGATTCCTCCTTTAGAAACTAAGTTTCAGATTAACGGGGCTGTCGGTCAGCGAATCTACCCCGAGCTGATGTTGCGTCGGGTTTTTCCACAAAGCCGCTTCGACTCATCCTTTGGTGAGCAGCGTACTTCAGGCTTCTGGCTGGTGGATGCCAGTACCCGCGTACGTATTCTTCAAAACCTCACCTTATCTGCCGGTGTGCGCAATCTGTTTGATGAAAACTACAGCGAACACCTCAACCGTAACTTCACGGCGGAGTTTGACGAAACAGGCTCCAAGCTTCCCGAACCGGGCCGACGTGCTTTTGCAGAGCTAAGCTGGCGATTCTGATTCAATTCCATCACCCTTGGAAAAGCGCATAATCTTTTAGGCTATGCGCTTTTTTTATGGCCCTAATTCCGTAACATTATATATTACAGCACGTACTGAAGCCCATTGAGTTATGTATCCAATTCCGACCATGTCTGAACGTACTTTTTCCGGTGATGAAGTTTCCCGAATCATTAAACGAGCCGCCGAGCTCGAGGCCGAACGCTCTTTAAAGAGTGGTGATGCGACCCGTGCCGGACTCACCATTTCGGAGCTGGAAAACATCGCTGCCGATTCCGGTATCGATCCCGATCTTATTCGGGTTGCCGCAGGTGAAGCCTCGGGATTCGCATCCGGTAAAGCTGAAGAACAGGCTCAGTCCGCCGCGAAAACGCGCACCCGCGGAGAGGAAATCGCCAGTGAATACCTCGTACCTGGCTACCTCTCCGATGAGCTCACCGAGGCCCTCATCACCGAACTTAATCACCGCTACGGCACATCCGAAGACGACATTACCTGGTGGGATGATCTGTGGAAAAGTTATGCTGGTAAAGCTACGATCAGAAAGACTAAAAACAGTACGGAGTGGCGTTACACCACCGAAAACGAAACTTACAGCGTACGTGCCCTTTTCCAGCAGCGGGGCGAAAATATTCGCATCAGAATAAGCAAGAAAACGCTGTGGGGCATTTCCTGGGATCAGTATATGCATGCCAACTGGCTGCTGGTTCCAATCTGTCTTATCGTGGGTGGCGGAATCGGCCATGGCCTCCTGGATTCACCAGCGCTTGGCATTGGCATCGGTATTCTGGCGATTATACTAAGCTATCCGTTTGCGAAGAAAGCTTCCGCCAATTTTTTGGAGAAACACCGCGACGAGGTTGAAATGCTTGGAACCGATCTGGAGAACCTGGCCGTACAGCTTGCTGAGCAAACACCCCTAAAAAGCAGCTACCGGGCTTCAGGCAGCGCTCACCAAAAGCAGCGTTCCACAACTATTGATATTGAGGATTTGGATGAGGACACCGGATCAGCATCGCAACCAGGAGGCAGGCTGAGAAATCAGCTGAGGTGATTTTTTTTACAGGTCGATTTTTACGACTCTGGACACAAAGTCTTCATCCATCGTTAAACCGAAAAGAGTCGAACCATCAGAACTGATGGCAATATGAAACAATTCTACTCCCAGATTGATCGATTCCAGCTCATGTCCCTCACGCGTAAAAACTCTGACCTTTTCAGAATAGCCTGTCAAGCTTCCTTCGCCAGAATCAGCTATATAATCTCTGTCGCTTTTTCCTGAATACAGCACATAATAGGCATCAGCAGCGGGGTTAAAAATAGCTGATGAAAAAGCATGCCGATAGTTTTCGCCACTTTCCATAGTTCCGCCTATATCCAGTTCCATTACCTCAAAATCTGGAAGCCAGCTAAACTGATGCTCGTTTGTTTGCCTGAGTTTCCCTTCTTCTTCATCCAGATTAAAAAACTGAGCATAATCAAACGAACCGGCGAAAAAGGCTGCCGAAGCCCGGTCTGGTGATGCGACCAGCAGACCGCTGGCCATCCATACTGCAAACTGCCGCGAGGCATGCAGCTCAAAAATCTCTTCCGGTACCTCTGCCAAACGCTCACGATGATTACCAGTTGCCAAAAAGATATTGCCATCCGGCGTGGATGAATGATCCAACACCTGGTTATCACCCAGATAAATTGCCCTACCAGATGATACAATTTGAATGGTATCACTAATACAGTCAGGCGCCCTGTCAAAATTGTCAAGTACTCCAAGGCATTCCGTGTCGTACACATCAATCTTCTTATTGTTGGTATCAACCACTTCCAAAAGGTTGGGTGCTCTGCCCGGGTGAAACCGGACTGAATTATAATCACCCGGCCCTCTGCCTGATCTTCCCCAGCTGCCCTTGAATGTGCCATCAGATGCATCATACATCCTGATTTTATGCTCAAGGAATTCATCGTTCAGGAACAAATATCCATTTACCCAGGTGATTCGGGAAGATGTCAGTTCCGGATCATCGATCAGATAGTCGCCCTCCTGAGGAAGCGTAAAGAGCATAAAGATTAGAAGTGCTATCATTTTAATTCTACAAAAATACGTTTGGGATAAGGACGTAAAAAAAGACCATGATTCTATTTTACAGTACTCAGCCGCTGTAAGATTTGGCCTGTAAATTTACTTTTCAATATTATATAAGCATATGAAAAAAAACATTTTATACAAATAGCGCCTGCTTCAGACCATCATTCTGTAGCACTTAATCCTAGATATACCCATCCATATACTCCTCCACCTTCTCCCGTATGGTTGCCTCGCTAACCGGCACAAAAAAGCTTTTTTTAACGGTAACGGCCACCTCGGTTTTAGAAACGGAGATATTCCCCTTTACGCCGGTTGTTGAGAATACTAGCTGCTGACCCTCCCACTCGTAGCTGATGCCAAGCTGAGACTGCATTTCTCCGGCAATCTTTTCGACAGATTCCTTTACCTCGTCCAGCGGTTTATTATGTGATCTAATTATGGTCATTTTATTCCAAAGGGTGAATTTGCGTTACTAAATCAGGTTCCGGGCGATACGCACCGAGTTGTAAATATACTTCCTCAATGTCAATTAATCCGCTTCTCTTCACAGATTGGGTTTTAAATACCAACCCAATCGAATATATTCGTGTTCCAACATCAACCAAACAAACATAATATGAGCTATATCCGCCACATTATTACCATTCTTTTTGTCTTTTCCCTCACGCAGGGTTTACAGGCGCAGGAACAGCAGCAGTATCACGACAGTGATATTATCGACGCTATTGTACAGGAAGCCACCGAAAATTCACACCTGCGCGATCTTGCCCATTACCTGACTGACGTTGTCGGTCCCCGTCTGGTTGGCACACCCCAGATGGAGCACGCACACAACTGGGCTGTCGAAACATTCGAAA
>PWID01000266.1 GCA_003555145.1 Balneolia bacterium
ACAATGAGGCGCCACTTGTCCGGGTCAACTTTCCATTCAAGGTTTTCCGGTATATCAAGGTTGATTTGCTGTTTCTTTACACTGGAATACGAATGAAGCAACCGATAGCTGTCTCGTACAACCTCACTAACATCCGAAATTTCAGTATTCAGCTTAAACGTGCTTTTGTTGAGGTATGGCGAGTTGAGAAGTATATTAACCACTCGCGCCACAGCGAGGCCGGACTCGCGGATAATGTTAAGAATTTCTCTGTGATCTTCATCCTGTATTTCGCCTGCCAGATATTCGGCAAATCCTGTTATACCCATTAACGGGTTGCGCAAATCATGGCTGATAATCCGAATCAGCTCGTCTTTTTCTTTGTTGCCCTGTTCTGCTTTGGCCTTGGCATATTTCAGTTCGTATTGGGAGACAATTTCGTCGGCCAGAATACGAAGTGTATCCTTATCATCCTCACTTATTTTGTTGGGCTTGTGGTCAATAAGACAAAGGGTGCCGATATTGTAGCCGTCCGGAGTCCGGAGTGGCACGCCAACATAATATCGGATATTCATGCCTCCATGAACAGCCGGGTGATTCATGAAAATGGGGTGATTAAGAGGATCTTCAACCTCGTATATATCATCCTGCATAATGGTAAACTGACAAAACGACTCGTTGCGAGCCATTTCCTCATATTCGAACCCGACGGTAGCTTTGGCGTACTGCTTATCTCTGGTTAAGATATGCATAAAAGCAATCGGCAAACCCGTAATTCGTACAGACAGTCTTACAAGCCGATCAAAAGTTTTTTCTGCAAACGGTGCGGAATCTAAAGATTCATAGCGGGATAGCGCTTCAAGCCTTTGGTCTTCATTTTCGGGTATAGGGCATATTGTTTCTTTAAGCCATTGTGTAATTTCCATGGAGAGCAGAGAGATATGGTGACGCGTTTAATGGCACCGTGTCGATAGTAGTCCAATTGTTATAATTATAACGCTCTGTTATGATTGCTTAATATACAAAAATACACGGCTCTGGGCATTTCGGATTTATGCGTAGCTTAGCGTGCTGCTTAAGCGGTTTAATTCCCGATAAACTGAAGTCATAATTTTTAATTAATTCCTAAAAGCTTCACATGAAACAAATCAACTTCGTTTCTTTAACACTATTAGCAGGTGTCTTTCTAACACTCGCTGGTTGCAGTACCCAGTCCGATACCGACCGGCTCCACGAAATATTTGAATCTTACTGGGAATTCAGAATCGAAACCGATCCGTATTTAGCAAGCGGATACGGCATCACTGAAGCAAATGCGCTGCTTCCGGACGCAAGCTTTGAGGCGCTTGAAGACCGAAATAATGCGCTGGTCTCATTCAGAAATGAGCTATCGGATCTGGATTCATCACAACTGGGTTCGGACGACCTGGTCAGCTACAGACTGCTGGTTCATTTGCTGGATGACCAAATCGAAGCTTTTAGTCTCAATCATCATTTGTTACCGCTGAACGGCTGGTGGGACTATCACGCCACTTTTGCCGAGCAGCCCAACCGCATGCCGTTTCGCAACGTGCAGGATTATGAAAACTATCTCTCCCGACTGAATGCGTTCCCGGAAATGAACGCGCAGTATCTGGAGCGGATGAGATCTGCAGTAGATCAGGGCTGGGTGAGGCCGGCCGTGGTTCTGGAAAATTATGTGCCAACGGTAGACGCGCTCATCAGCGAAGCGGACGAAAGCCGATTCATGCAGCCGTTTGAACAGTTTCCGGGCTCCGTTTCCGAAGAGGAACGCGAGCGGTTACGTTCGGAAGCCCTCAGGCTTGTTGAAAACAGGGTGATGCCCGCCTATCAGGAGCTCAGTGATTTCCTGCATAAGGAATACCTGCCTGCAGCAACCGAAACCATTGGCGTTTCGGCTCTCGACGGAGGCATGGAATACTATGAGCACCTGGTTCGCCATTATACCACGCTGGACATCAGCCCCGCGGAAGTTCATAACATCGGGTTGGATGAAGTTGCCCGAATCCGGGGCGAAATGCTCGGGCTAATTGCTGAAATTGAGTTCGAAGGTGACTTCGATGCCTTTGTTGAATTCCTCCGCACCGATTCTCAGTTTTATGCCGAATCGGAAACCGAATTGCTCGAATACACGGCATTAATCCTCAAACGAATGGACGGCAAGCTGCCCGAGTTCTTTGGCAGGCTTCCCAGAATGCCGTACGGCCTGCGTGAGGTGCCCGACTACCTCGCCCCTCGTATGACCACCGCCTACTACAATCGCCCCGCTCAGGACGGTACACGCGCCGGGTTTTATTACGTGAATACCTACGACCTGCCGAGCCGTCCGCTGTATGAAGTCGAGGCGCTTTCGTTTCATGAGGCCGTTCCAGGGCATCATCTGCAATTGGCGCTACAGCAGGAACTGGAGGGTTTGCCGGAATTCCGGATGAACAGCAGCTTCACCGTTTTTGTGGAAGGCTGGGCGCTCTATTCGGAGTGGCTCGCGCTCGAAATGGGTTTCTACGAAGATCCGTACAGTAATTTTGGCCGCCTCACGTATGAAATGTGGCGCGCGCTAAGACTGGTGGTCGATACCGGCATTCACGCAAAGGGCTGGACCCGCGATGAAGCCATAAACTATATGGCGGAGAATTCGGCGCTTTCGCTGCTCAATATCCGCAATGAGGTCGATCGCTACATTTTCTGGCCCGGTCAGGCGCTGGCGTATAAAACCGGCGAGATCAGAATCAGAGAGCTTAGGTTACGCGCGGAAGAAGAGCTTGGTGATGCTTTTGACTTGCGCGCGTTTCACGACTTGGTGCTCGAAAACGGCAGTATAACGCTCGAACTTCTCGATGAGCTGGTTGAGGAATGGATAGCATCACGCTAAACTAAACGAGGAAAGAATGGAAGGTGTTAGGGTGATGTGCTCCGTAGCGTAATCTGGACTACTGAGCAGAAGCGAACTGAAGCGGTGCCGGATGAAGCGTGCGCGTAATATCGTTAACACGATGAATACATGCCTTATCATCAATTTGGAGGATGTAGCTTGCCTGCTCGTGTCTTGTCTGGGTCTCAACAAGGTTTTGCAATCTGGTGAGGTGGATTTTTTCGCCATCAACATACAGCTGATTTTCGGCATCGAGCATTACGACAATTTCTTTTACAGGGGTATCTTCAGACGTGCCGGAGCAGGCCGTAAATAACGGCATGGCAAGAATTAAAAGGAAGATCGTATAAGAAAATACTGCGTTTCGCATCAGATATTTATTACAATGGGAATATATTTTAACATAAAGCATTTAATCCGTTTACACAAAAAGAAAGACGAATGACCAATAATTTATCCAAAATAGAAGGAGTACAGGTATGAAAAAGCCTGTTTTTGAAGAAAAACAGCAGTTTGGCAGAAACGGACTCTGGTTTGCCATGTTATCAATATTTCTGATTGTACTGTATTCGTTTTTTCAAATGACCATAATCGGCGTGAACTGGATGATACTGCTGGCGCTGGTTCCCAGTATTGCCCTGTTTTTCTTTCTGGTTCTTTTCTTCAGGAGGATGGAGCTTCACGTGCGTGCAGATGCGAATGCGCTGGAGTTCAGGTTCAGTCCGCTTCAGGCAGAGTATCAGGTGGTGGACTGGGAATTTGTTGATAAAGTTGAGGTCGTACAAACAAGCCCTATTCGTCGTATGGCGGGTTGGGGGCTTCGCTTCGGGCCGGTGAGGGCCTATTCTATCGGCGGGTCTGAAGGGGTGGAAATAAGCTTCCCAAACGGTTTAAAGCTGTTTTTAGGCTCAAGCCGGGCCACTGAGCTGGAGCGTGTAATTCGCAAGTACAGAAATAAAAGAAAAAAGGAGAGCTGATTTTCTGTCAGCTCTCCTTTTCTTTGAGTTTCATAGCTCTGTGGTGCTCTAAATCGGAATAAACCGTAATTGCAGTACAAGCACCACAGCGTGGTTGTTAATATCGCCCGGATTGCTGGTGCCCAAATTATAGTTCAGATACGCCCGGGCAATTTCGCGGTTATCATGGAACACATATCGAGTTACTCCAAAGGTGAAGCTATCCTGGTTGAAGCGCGACTCACCGGCAAATATGCCGCTTTGTCCAGGTTTCTGAACAAACTGATCGAACCTGCCCAGAATATGCCACTCCCGGGTTATTCCATAACCTGCCTCAGCGTAATACCCGTGCAGGTCATAAGCGCCGTCATCATCTACCTGTACACCCCGGCTGCTGTCGTTCACATCCATTGCCATGTACTCAAACTGAGTGTATAAACGATCGATTCCGAGGTTGTTAGTATGAAGGCGCACTGACCAGGATGTTCTGTCGATGTCGAACGGGCTGCTTCCGCCCTGCACCACATCGCGCTGCTGATTGGTTGAAGCATGGCCGCCAACGCTCAGGCCGTCGATAACGCGGAAATCCATTCGCGCGCCGTACAAACCGCTGCCCCAGCTGCGTTGAGAAATATTTGTGCCCGCCTGCGTGAATCGTCCGGCTCCGTTGCCGGCATGTACGCCGTACCAAAGTCTGCCGTAGGTGCCGTACGCCATAATGCCAATATCACGAAAGGCATTGTACCCCATTCCGGATGCCAGCGCCGTGCTCACTCCCGGGCGTTCGTAAAAAATGAGGCGCGAAGAAACCAAACGGGCCGTATCGAATGATTGACCCGGCATGATAAACTGACCCGCCCGAAGATTGAACCAGGGGCGAATATGCGCATCCATGTGGAAGTCGAGCAGCGGATTGGTGCCGGAGGCAAAATCCAGCCAGGTGGTAGCGCTAAATGTATCGTTTACGGATGCACGGGCGGTAAGTCGGGCACGCCTCACTCTGAACCCGCTGGTGGTAATATCCTCGCCGGTGCTTACTTCTGTTTTCTGATCGGCCAGATACCATGTTTGAAGATAACCACCCACATCCATGCTCACCTGAGCACGGGCATCATTTATCATAAATGAGAAACAGACTGATAAAATAATAATTAGTGTACTTTTCATAACCTTAAATAATGATGTTCGATTTTATTGACAATAATTGAAAGCTGATAGCCAGCTCATTAATCTTATAAATCGTCGAGGAAATCTTCTGCGGCCTTAAGCCATTCGGGCAGCACCGTTAAGTCTATGTCCCAGATAAGAGGTAAAATAAAAACGGTGAAGATTACGATGAGGATTACCCCAAGGATGTTTAGCCAAATACCTGCTTTTGCCATTTGAGGAATACTTACAAAGCTGCTTCCAAAGACGACTGCATTGGGTGGCGTTGCCACGGGCAGCATAAAGGCGAAGGATGCCGCGATGGTGGCGCCAATCATAAGGCCATACGGGTGGACGCTCATTGCCAGTGCCATGCTCGCAAGGATTGGCATCAGCATAGTTGCGGTAGCGGTGTTGGATGTAACTTCAGTAAGCAATATAGTAAGTAGTGCCACCGCCAGAATAAGGATGATGATGTTGTAGCCCGAAAGAAAGATAAGGGCATTGGCAATCCATTCGGCAAGCCCGGTATAGCTGAAACCGTGCGCCAGGGCGAGTCCGCCGCCGAAAAGAACGACGATACCCCAGGGGATTTTTACAGCTGTGCTCCAATCGAGCAGGAAAACTCCTTTGTTGTAATCAGAAGGCAGTAAAAATAATACCATCGCTCCGGTTATGGCGATGGCTGCATCGTTAAAGTATCCAAAATCCACGAATCCCCGGATAATCCATGCGGCGGCAACCAGCCCGAACACGACCAGAATCATTTTTTCTTCTTTGGTTGTTTTTCCAAGTTCGCGCAGCTGCGCCTCGATGTATTCCTGTCCGCCTGGGAGTTCCTTAATTCTGAGCGGGAAAGCCAGCTTGGTTAAATACAGCCAGCATAAAATAAGCATGATGGCAGCGAGGGGAACCCCGTATGCCATCCAAAGCGCAAAGCTGATCTGCTGATCGAAGAGCGTATCGGCAACTCCCACAAAGACAGTATTTGGCGGGGTACCAATAATTGTTCCTACACCGCCGATCGAACATGCGTAGGCTATACCAAGCATGAGAGCTATGGCAAAATGAAAGTGCTCGGGGCGTGTGTCGATATCAGATCTGTTTTCTTTCACGATATCTGAGGCCTGCTTGATAACGGCCAGGCCTATAGGCACCATCATCATGGCGGTTGCAGTGTTGCTCACGAACATAGAAAGTATGGCAGAGGCAATCATGAAGCCCAGAATAATACGCGCAGGTGCAGCGCCTACCATACTAATAACAGATAAGGCAATGCGGCGATGCAGATTCCATCGCTCCATGGTAACGGCTATGAAAAACCCGCCAATAAACAGGTAAATAATCTGATTGGCATATTGAGCCGTAACTGAGCCGGTTGGCATTACTCCAAGAAGAGGAAACAAACTAATGGGAAGCAGGGCAACGGCTGCTATAGGAATGGCTTCGGTAACCCACCATACGGCCATCAGAATGGCAACGGCCCCCACCATCTGTCCTTCGGGACTAAGACCTTCTGCAACGGGCAGAAAAATGGTGATGAAAAAGAGCACGGGGCCGAGAATAAGGCCAATTCTGGATCTATTGGAAAAGGAAGCCATATTTACCAGGTATTAGAGCAACTTGTTGAAAACACAGATACTAAGTAATAACTTTTATGATAAATATATAATTCTAATATCCAAAATGTATTTATAGTCCCAAAAATATACGCGTTCAAAAATTTGCTAAAAAACGAACTTAAAGGCTTATCGTCTTCGGTCGAATTTGAGCCTGAGGTCGAACCATTCTTCGGTCATACCTTCACTGGCATCTTTAATCGTAGTTGCTTCAAGCCAAAGCTGGATTTCGGTCCGCATGTTCGACCATGTTTCGTGGAATGGGCATGGCTCGATATGGCCACAGCCGGGTATACCTAAGAAACATTTTTCGAAAAAATCGTTGCCATCAATAGCGTTTACAATTTCGATTAGCTTGATGTCTTCAGGTTTTTTGAGCAGGTAAACGCCACCGTTAAGGCCACGACGGGTGTCGATTATCTTATGGGGTACGAGACGCGCAAGTGTCTGCGACAAGTAAGCAGCAGGGCAATTCAGAGGCCTGGCAAGGTCACCGGCTGAAACGGCTTTGCCCATTGGTTCGCGGGCGAGGGCTATAATAGCCGAAATAGTGTACTGTGCACCTTGTGATAGTAATTGCATATATGCCTGGCTAAATTTGGAAATACGTTATTAAACGGAATTAAACCAAATATATAGATAATAATATAATTTTAAAATGTGATTAAGGTATTTAGACCAGAATCAATATATCCGGGACTGCCGCCGCAGTGGTCTATTCGCAATCCTCTACAAAAGTACTGTATTCGAATTCTACAGACTTGTCGGTTGCCGGTATTTTTACAATGTGATGGGGATAGGTTATAACCGTGAGATTCATACAGTTTGGGCCCGGCTCGGTCCGGGAAACGTGGACTTTAAGACTTTCGTCAGCCGCAGCAACCTCGTTAATCCGAATACTGTAGCCGGAACTGGGCATTTCACCCATAAAAACTCCAACTACCATGAAATTGCTAAAGTCAATCTCGGGGGCTTCATCGTAATCATTACCAATTCCCTGGTGCATTTGTTTCCATAGCTCAGAGAAGCGCTCCTGATCGGTAATTATAACTTCGCCATTATTTTCGGAAGGAAGCATAACGGGGCTTCCCATAGTGCCACGTGAAATGGTTTCGAGAGAGTCTTCCATATCGCTGATATCATTAATATTGGCTTCACCGGAATTGCCGCAAGCAACAAGGTTTAAACCCAGAATGAATATGAGTAGGTAACGCAACATAAATAATGTGGTTGTGAAAAAGTAAAAGGGAAAAGATTAAGGGTACAATAGCATATAAAATGCCGAAATACAAGGCTGTCCGGATGGGTGTACTGCTCTATGGAGGTGTAAGAAAACTAAAGAAAATTACGTAAAGTTTGTAATATTTTGAACTTGAATATGTCGTAATGAACACATAACATAGGTGAAAGGCAGGCGGTAAAGCTACAAAAGCCGTATGTTTACTTATCATCTTATTATAAGGCTATTATGAAAACATCATCCGATATGATCAGTCGTGCTCCCAGTGCGACAAAACGCTCCAAAAAGAAAAAAAACTCCATGAAGGGAATCAGCAGAATTGATTCCAAAGGTACGCGTGGCTGGTACGTGCGTGTTTATAAGAATGGGAAAACGTACTCGAAACTGTATTCCGACAGTAAGTATAACGGGAAAGAGCGAGCTCTTAAGTTTGCCCAAAAAGCACGCGAAATGGCTATGGAAACTATTAACAAAATTCCCGACAAACCCATCAGGAGAATGGTTACCAAAGACAAGCGCAATAAGTCTGGAGTGGTGGGTGTGAGCAAAACTTCTAAAAAGACAAAAACAGGCAAAATAGTAGATTATTACCAGGTTACTTGGTCTCCGAGGCCGGGAAAGATTAAAAACAGACAGTGGAGCGTAAGGAAATACGGAGAGAACGAAGCTTTTGAGATGGCGAAATCGTTTCGGGAAGAGGTTATGCAAAAAATATACGGTGAGCGTTATGTGAGCCTGAAGCAAGAAGAGCAAGCAGCGCAAAATCCGGATAATGTCTACTCGCTGGCTGAAAACAGCATTATAGAGGAGGCTGATGCAAATACAGGAACCTGAAAAATCAAAGAAGGAAAACCATCTTGAAAGTTGATGTATGTGCCGTTATCAAATTAGCTGTAAACTCGTTATCTTTATAACTTGTTTGAAAACGCATTACAGATAAATTTTAAAGAGAACCTGATTTGTTATTTAAAGAGTTTGACCTCTGCGAGGAAGTGCTTGACGGCATTCGCGATATGGGTTTCGAAGAAGCAACAGAAATTCAGCAAAAGGCTATTCCTATTGCTTTAGCAGGAAACAATCTACTGGGAACCTCCTTTACCGGTTCCGGTAAAACGGCTGCATTCGTACTGCCAATTATCCATCATATCTTCAAAAGTAAAAAAGAAGGTATACAGGCTATGGTTCTGGCTCCTACAAGGGAGCTTGCCCAGCAAATTGACGAGCAGTTCTGGAGCCTCGGCTATCATGCTGGCATAAGCAGTGTCTGTGTGTATGGAGGCTCCAACTGGTCCGACCAGGAGAAAGCCCTCAAAGCTGGCGTAAACGTTGTTGTGGCAACACCAGGTCGCTTACTGGACCAGATGAAAATTACTACTTACGATTTTAGTAACATCGATTATCTGGTGCTGGATGAAGCCGATCGAATGCTGGATATGGGATTTCTGCCCGATGTAAGGAATATTATCAACAGAATACCCAATGAGAGGCAGACTCTGCTATTTTCGGCGACTTCAAACCCACGGATTGAGAGTCTCGCCAAAGAGTTTACAAACGGCACTTTCGAGCGGGTTAAAGTAGGTCGTATTGCTCCTGCTCAGGGCATCCATCAGGTTTATTACAAAGTAGGTGATGCCGATAAAAAAAATCTGCTTCTCCAGCTGTATAAAGAGCAGCAGTGGCATTCTGCGATTGTTTTCGCCTCAACAAAACGAGGTGTGGATATACTGGCGCGCTCCCTCGGTAAAATGGGTGTGGCCGTAGACAGTATTCACGGAGATCGAGACCAGAAAGAGAGGGAGTTTACCCTCGATAAATTCAGGTCGGGTAAAATTAAGGTGCTTGTAGCCACCGACGTTATGGCACGAGGTATTGATGTAGACGATATTTCGCACATTATTAATTACGATGTGCCGAACGATGTAGACGACTATATCCATCGGATTGGGCGCACCGCCCGTGCTAAATCTACCGGAAATGCGATTACTTTCGTTTCCCGCAGAGACTGGAAGCAGATGCTTGAAATTATTGATTCAAAAGGCCTGGAAATAAAAGAAGAGTCTGTACCGGAGGAAGTAGCATCAAAATCTGCCGGAGACGACAGCGACAATACGCGCGGAAAAACATCACGAGGCAGAAACGATCGCAGTCGTGGAAGTAGCAATAACAATAGCCGCGGAAGAAGCGATAACAAGCCGCGTAATGCAAAGCCCTCTGGGGAAAAAGAACAGGAGCCCGAAAAGGCTGCTAAAAAAAAGACTGACGATCCGCCAACTGACAAAGAAGCGGGTACAGACGATAAAGAAAAAAAGCAGAATAATAATCGTCGCAGGCCTAAGAGACGACCAGGCGGCAGCAGCAGAAACAAAAGTGGTGAAGGCAGTGAAAACGCCTCGGGCTCAAACAAAACTGCGGACTCGGAACATTCAGATACTTCCGGAGATAAGCCGAAAAACCGACGTTCTCACAACAGAAGACGTCCAAACAGAAGGTCTGGCGGGCAAAGTAACAAGAAGGATGACGCATCCCGTAATCAGGACGATAAAGGTAATACCGACGATAAATCAAATAAACCGTCAAGAAGAAAATCTTCTCCGAGAGGCCGCAAATCATCCGGTGGTAACAAAGGCGGTGGAGATAACAAGGGAAGACAGGACTCTGGTAAAAAACCAGTTCCGGATAAGCAAAAATATATCCGCAAGCAGGAAAAACTGATTGAGCAGGTTCAGCAAAGCCGGATTCCGGACAGCAATAGCAGCAAGGATGGTAAAGAAAAATCCAAGTCGGATAAAGAACAAAAAGGAATCTGGGGTAAAATCAAAAACCTCTTCGACTAAGCAGTAAACCAAGATTAGACTTCAATATGTGTTCGCTTACTGTGGAAGCGCTTTTCTAAAATTTTCACTTCAATATTATCAAAATGAGTAATACACGTTTTTTTGAACAGGTAAATCTCAATTTCGACCGAGCGGCTAAACACCTCAAATTTACCGAAGGCTTACTAGACCAAATAAAAGAATGTAATACGGTATGCCATTTCACCTTTCCGTTAAAGAAAGATAATGGCAAGATCGAAACCATTCATGCCTGGAGAGCCGAGCACAGCCATCATAAGCTGCCAACAAAAGGCGGTATTCGTTACAGCATGATGGTGAACGAAGATGAGGTTAAAGCCTTGGCGGCTCTTATGACCTACAAATGCGCTGTGGTTGATGTGCCTTTTGGCGGTGCCAAGGGCGGTATTCGAATCGATCGTACAAAGTATACCACAGCTGAGCTGGAGCGTATAACCCGTCGTTTCACGTTCGAGCTGGTAAGCAAAAACTTTATTGGGCCGGATATAGATGTTCCTGCACCCGATTATGGTACAGGCGAGCAGGAAATGGCCTGGATTATGGATACCTATAAATCAATCGAGCCATCACTTAACGCCGAAGGATGCGTAACTGGTAAACCGGTTGGTCTTGGTGGTATTCGCGGCCGTACCGAAGCAACGGGGCGCGGGGTATTTTTTGGAATATGCGAGGCCTGCGAAAACAAGGAAGACATGAAGGAACTCGGTCTTACGGTCGGCCTGGATGGTAAAACCGTTATTGTGCAGGGATTTGGTAACGTAGGGTATCATTCTGCAAAATACATGATGGAAGCCGGGGCTAAAATTATCGCCATTTGTGAGCACGACGGTGCCATTCATAACGAAAAAGGTATTGATATTGAGGCTTTGTATAAGCACCGTAATGAGCATGGTACCATCACCACGTTCAAAGATGTGAAGCTGATTAAAGACTCGGGTTCTGCCATGGAGCTGGAATGTGATATCCTTATTCCGGCAGCGCTTGAAGCTCAGATTACGGCCGATAACGCACCGCGTATCAAGGCTAAAATAATTGGTGAAGGAGCTAACGGCCCGACAACCCAGGAAGCCCACGACATCATGAAAGACCGGGGTGCTTTAATTATTCCTGATAACTACCTGAATGCCGGTGGTGTTACCGTTTCGTACTTCGAATGGCTTAAGAATCTTTCGCACGTTCGGTTTGGACGTATGGACCGCCGTTTTGAAGAAAACGCAGCACGTCGTATGCTCGACGCCATGCAGGTAATGACGAGCAGGAACCTGTCAGACCCTGAAATAGCAAAAATTGTTGCCGGAGCCGGCGAAAAAGACATTGTGGATTCCGGTCTGGAAGACACAATGATAACCGCTTACAACGAAATTAACGAGATTCGCAAGCAGTACGGCGTTGATCTACGCACGGCTGCATTTATAAGCGCAGTGAAAAAAGTAGGCGTGATTTATGAAAAAATGGGCATTTTCCCATAAGCATTAAATCACCAGCTGTTTAAATAAAGAAAGGCATCATCCTGTTTAGGGTGATGCCTTTCTTTTTGGAAATCAAATCCGGGTTGTGGCTATTGCCTTCCGGTTATGTTCGAATCTTAAATCTGTGACTGCTCAAGAGCAGCGATACGCTCCTCGAGCGGCGGATGGCTCATAAACAGTGCCTTCATACCTTTACG
Source organism: Balneolia bacterium (assembly GCA_003555145.1). Lineage (GTDB taxonomy): Bacteria > Bacteroidota > Rhodothermia > Balneolales > Cyclonatronaceae > Cyclonatronum. The sequence continues at coordinate 12,352 of PWID01000266.1, forward strand.
CTTGCCTGCGTTAATGCCAAACGCATTCATAGATTCAGGCATCTGGTCGGGCACCTGAGATTCGGCTTTGAGATGCTGAAGGGCGCTAATCATTCCGGCCTTGCCGCCTAGCTCGGCGCCCGCTCTGTCGGCCACAAACTCGCGCCTGCGGGAGAACCACATTACGATCATAGCGGCCAGAATACCGAGCACGATTTGCATCACAATGGTTACAACAAAGTAGCCGATGCCATGGCCGCCATCGTTTTTTAAAATCTGGCGATCCACAATGTGGCCGATAATACGAGCAAAGAACATCACAAAGGTGTTAAGCACGCCCTGTATAAGCGTGAGGGTAATCATGTCGCCGTTGGCAACGTGACCAATTTCGTGGCCCATTACCGCTCGGATTTCGTCTTTGCTGTAGCGTTCGAGCATACCGCTTGAAATAGCCACAAGCGCTTTGTTGCGATTCCAGCCGGTTGCAAAAGCGTTGGCCTGCTGCATAGGAAAAACGGCTACTTCCGGCATGTCGATACCGGCTTTAGTTGCCATATTGCGAATTTCGTCCATCAGCCAGCGTTCGCTCTGGGTTCGGGGACTTTCAATAATCTGCGCTTTAGTGCTCCATTTGGCAATGGGTTTGGAAAGCAGCAGGGAAATAACCGAGCCCAGCATACCAAACACAAAACAGATAATCAGCAGGTTGGTGAGGTTAAGCGCGCCGGTTTCGTCGAGCGTGGAACCAACACCCAGAATGCTGAGCACAATACCCGCCACAAAAATAATGGCAAGGTTGGTAAGAATAAATAATCCTATTCTGAACATATTTTTAGAGAATACTTTTGAAAATTATGAGAGTTGAAACAGCTTGTCTTTAGGTAAGATAAACGCAGCAGACCGGCTTTATGATATGCGCGCCGGATAGGAACCCAGCACTTTCAGAAAACCGGATTGTTTGCGTAGTTTTTCGACGGCTTCTGCCGTTTGAGGGGAGGCTAAATTACCCTCAAAATCGATATAAAACAAATATTCCCACGGATTGCCGGGGTTGGGACGCGATTCCAGCTTGGTAAGGTTAAGGTCGTATTCGTGCAGCAGGTTGAGCGCCTGAGCCAGGGCTCCTTTTCGGTGGGCCGCGCTCATAATTACGGACGTCTTGCACGGAATCTGGCTGTCTACGGCAATGTCTTCCCTCGAAACTACCACAAAACGGGTGAAGTTTTCCTTCTGATTGGCAATTTCATCATCGATTACGGTCAGGTTATACAGCTCTGCTGCCGCCCGGCTGGCAATGGCCGCCTGCGATAAATCCTGATCTTCAAGCACTTTCTTGGCCGCCATGGCCGTGTCGAGGAAAGTTTCAACCTTAGTGTGATGCAGCCTGGTTAAAAACTCCGAACACTGAGCAATTGCCTGCGGGTGCGAATAAATCCGCTTGATGTTACTTATTGGCACGTTCTCCAATGCGACCAGGCAGTGCTTCACCCGAACCACTTCCTCACCAACAATGCGCAGTTCGTGTTTGTGAAGCAGGTCGTACACATCGTTGATGGAGCCGGCCGTGGTGTTTTCAATCGGAAGCACGCCGTAGTCCAGCTCTTTGGCATCCACGGCCTGCACAACCTCGCGGAAGGTATTGTAACCAATTGAAACCAGATCGTTCTGGCGGGAGCTGTAGTGCGATCGCACCGCCTGCTGACTATAAGCGCCATCTGTACCCTGATACCCCACTTTGAGCATGGTCTCCCGGTCCCGCTTGTTGTGGTGATCTATCAGATAATCGGTCTGGAACTTTACAGAATAATCGATAATCTGGCGGAAGAGCGTCATGGCGAAATAGCGGTCAACGCCAGATTCCTGGGCCATTTGGCCGATTTTATTGAGGATTTCATGTTCCCGTACAGGGTCTCGAAGGGCGGCCTTCTTCTCTTTTTTAAGGGCGGCCGTTTCGTGAATCAGCTGGTGGCGGGAAGCAAGAGCTTCAAGCAGATTATGATCTATGCGGTCCAGCTCTTTGCGAATATCGCTAAGCGGTCTTTTTTTACTCATAGCAGAAATTTTCCGGAATTCTCGGTTAGCTGTGGCACACTAATTGGCTTTCGCTCTAAGGTATTGAAAAGGACGCGGATTATCGCAGATTATGTCGCAGGTTTTTGCGGAATTAAAATCTGAGGTGAATTTATCAAATCAGCAGCATGGCATCGCCAAAGGAATAGAACCTGTACTTTTCGCGTATGGCGTGATCATAAATCCGGCGCATTTCATCATACCCAATAAAAGCGGAGATCATCATAAGCAGGGTGCTTTTGGGCAGGTGGAAGTTGGTAATCATGTGATCCGTATTGCGGAAGCGGTATCCGGGCCGGATAAAAATCTCGGTATCACCCGTACCTGGTTCAAAGGTTCTGTCGGGTGATGGCAACGATTCCAGAACGCGGGTTGTGGTGGTTCCGACCGCCGTAATGTGCCGGGCCTGATTCAGCTGAGCAGCTGTTTCATCGCTCAAAAACCAGGATTCGGAGTGCAGCTTGTGCTCTTCTATCTGCTCGGTTTTTACGGGCGCGAAAGTACCCAGACCCACGTGAAGCGTAACTTCGGCCGTTCGTCGTCCGCTTTCACGGATTTTATCCAGAAGCTCCGGAGTAAAGTGGAGTCCTGCCGTAGGAGCGGCTTTGCTTCCTTCCGGCTTGGCATATACTGTTTGGTACCGCTCGGCCAGGTCTTCACCGGCATCGATGTAAGGCGGGAAAGGGGTGTGTCGAAACGGCTCGTAGGCCGGATGATCCAGCGGGAGATTGAACTCCAGCGTGCGAAGTCCGTCTTCGGCAACGGAGATGACTTTGGCTGAGATCTCATCACTTAAAACCACATCCTTCCCGGCCTTAAACTTGCGTCCGGGCCGGATCATGGCATCGACCGTGTGGGCGTTGTGCCCGTGGGTTATGAAAACCTCTTTGTTGCCAAACAGCAGGCGCGCTTTTTCGACCCGGCTGTTGTTCATCACCAGCGTGGTATCGGGGTGCAAATAAGAGGCAATGTCGTAAAAATGTGCATCGGTAATGGTCCCGGTTTCGCGGCTGTAAACCAGCAGTCGGGAGTGGTCGCGCGGCTCGGCCGGCTTGTGTGCAATAAGCTCGGCTGGCAGATTGTAGTCGAAATCGCTAAGCGTAAACGTTCTGTTCATGAGGGAATCAGAAAAATCGGGGGTGTGCAGGGTGATGGCATCTCAGCCGAGAATAATATCGCTGATGGCGGTCCAGTCGGCGCTCACGTAATCGGCGGTATTGTCTTTTTCGTATGTCCGGCTGATGCCGGTGTACAAAATACCCTTAATTCCGAAAGCCTGCGCGCCTTTAATGTCGGTCGGCTGAATATCGCCAATGTGGAAAGAACCCTCACGATCAGTACCGGTATCGACCAGTATTTTTTGATACATATCGGGGTGAGGCTTGCTCACGCCCACTTCATTGGAAAACGCAAAAGCAGTGAAGTGCTTTCCAATGCCCTTAGTGTCGAGGTAGTCTTTCAGTACGCGACCGGGTGAGAACATGGTGTCGGATATAATGCCGAGATTGTACTGTTTTGAGAGTGCTTCAATTGCTTTTTCAACCCCTGGCGCCAACTCAGGAGGACCGTCGAGCAGAGAGTCTTCGTAAACCTGCGCCAGCTTTTTTTGCTCTTCTATGCTTACATCCAAGCCCAGCGATTCGAGAGTGAAGCCAACCAGCTCAAGCGAATCGGGCGTACGGGATGCTCCAAACCATATTTCATCAAACTTTTTACTTGCGTAGGCATGCGCATTTCGAATCTGTATCTCGTTTATTGAGAGCCGATGCGTATCCGCCAGTTCTTTAAGAGCATCGATGCGTCTTGCTGCGCGTTTTTCGCCATTGGTTTCAGCTATTACTATGGTGTTCCAAAAATCGATGGAAACGAAGGAGTTTGCTTTCATTTAAAAAGAATGCTGTTTTGTGTCTTCAGATGTTGAAATAATTGAGCTTAATGCCACTATTTGAGGCAAATCACGATAAAAGGGAACCTCATTTTCATCAGCCCAGCTTTTGAGCTTGTCGTCGGTAAAACGGGATTCAACCAGAAATGGTTTAATTCCAAGCTTTATAGCAGGTATAAGGTCGGTGGCTTTATCACCTACCATAATGGACTGATCCAGATCGATATCAAACTCGCTTGCAGCTTTTTCGAACAGAGCCGTGCCTGGTTTACGTTCATCAAGCAGCTCCGGATCTTTGCCTTCATGAAACTCGGGATGCCAGGGTGCTATATACCAGGCATCAATCTCGACGCCCCATTCCTTTAAGAGCTCTTCGGCATATTCATGAAGTTCATCAACCTGTTGGAGCGAAAATCGCCCGCGGGCTACTCCGGACTGATTGGTAATAACAATTAGCTTATATCCCTGCTCCTGCAGCAGCTGAAGAGCTTTTGGTACGCCGGGAATCCAGTTCCATTCTTCTGGTTTATGTACAAAATCGTGATCAATATTAATGGTGCCGTCCCTGTCTAGAAAACAAGCGCGCATAGAAAGTTGGTGTTATTCAGATGAATGATTTCTGTTCGTCAGTTTATAAACGGGCCACTTGATCGCATTGTATATTAAAAGTCCGAAGAGAATTCCGGTCAGTGCATAAATAATGCCTTCGGGCGTAGTCGGAACCCCGGGTTGAAAAATCAGCAGCGCCTGATACGCAATATCGGTGTCCAGATTGGACAGGAAAACAAACGGCCTGGAAAACAAATTGGCCGATTGAAGCGCGTCGACGGCATTGGTTAAAAACTCTGCCCGCTCCACGGCTTCCTGCATAATGATACCGTGTTCGGCAATTATGGCATCCGGATCCTGCTTGAATCGCTGTATATAGGCTCCAAACTCCATTCCGGCCCGATCTGCTGCCAGCATGTACCTTTCGACTATGCGCATGGCCTCGTCGGCATGCCCCGCCAGCCTCTGTAAATACTGCTGTATAAACTGCGGGATTTGTGAAAGAGTGATGGCACCCAGAACGGAAAAAATCCGGTCCAGAAGTCCGTCAAATAGTGTGGTAAAAGGATTTTTCATAAATAATGATTGGCATCAGTTGGGCCTGAAGATACGAATCAAATTTGAAAGGGGCCTTCATCCTGCCACCACTTCCATGATTTCAGCAGGGTGATGATGGTTTTTGAGTCGGTAATACTGCCATTATAAACAAGCTCGAGAGCGTCCCGGAAAGAAAGCCGGTGATGGCTTAGAAATTCATCATCGTCGGTGTTCTTGCTGGTTTCTGTAAGTCCCCAACCCACAAAAAGATGAATCACTTCATCGGAATAGCCAATACACGGATGGAAAAACCCTATACTTTGAAGCTTGTCGCATTGTAAGCCGGTCTCTTCGGTTAATTCGCGGCGGCCGGTTGTTTCGGGCGATTCTCCGGGATCGAGCTTGCCGGCAGGGACTTCAAGCAGCGCCTGCTGTACGGGGTAGCGATATTGTCCTACCAGCATAATATCTCCGTTCTCGTAAACAGGCAATACAACCGATGCTCCCGGGTGCTTGATGTATTCCCGCTCTGATTCGGACTTGTCGGGCAGCCGTACTATATCGCGGCGGACATCCAGCAGGACGCCTTTGTAAATCTGTTCGGTATCGAGTCGGGTCTCTTTAAGCCCGGCAGATATTTCACTCCAGTTATCTATAAAGTTCACTATGATGGGATCTTGATGAGCGCTGTATTCTTAAGCATATAAAAATGGCTGATGATTAATTGACCGGTATTAATATGATGAAAAATCACTCGATAACACCTATCTTGAAGCCGTGCAGGAAGTAGTCTGAACGCAAGCTGGATAAATCGAAAATTGCAGAGGGCAAGGGTTTTATCCTGCTGCAGCCATCCATCAAAATAACCTTTATCTACATTATTGGAAACTGCTGATAAAATAGAGAATCCTCGATTAACGGCAACAAACCGGGTGTGGACCGTGGGGAATTTCCTGTCGGTTTCCCGGATTCTGGCGCTCCCTATTTTGATCTGGCTGCATCAGTCAAACAACTACCAGCCCAATCTGGAGATGAAGCTGATTATTGTCTACATGGTGCTCTCCGATTTTCTTGATGGCTTTGCTTCACGTGCCCTCAACCAGGTAAGCGAAATGGGCAAATGGCTCGATCCTGTAGCCGATAAAGTTTGTGCCGGCGTTCTGTTTACCTATGTATGGTATATTGGAATGATGCCTGCATGGCTGTTTGCAATTATTCTGTTGCGTGATGTATTTATATTAATCGGATCGCTTATCATTAAAAAGAAAAGAGGCAAGGTGGCCATGTCGGTAATGGCAGGCAAAATTGCCGTCAATATTCTGGCACTTTACTGGCTGGTATTGGTGTTTCTACCCGAGATGACAGATCTCATTCTTGTACTCAAGTATGCAAGTGTGGTGATGCTGGCGCTGTCGAGTGTTGTGTATATGCGCCGGATGATTAATATCCTTAACGGAGCCAGCTACGACTAGACCGGTCGGGGCACGTTTTAAACAGTTTTAGATAACGTATTCGCATGAGTTTTTTTGAAAAATTAGGGTTTAAGAAAAAAGAAGAACGCCTTAAAGACGGTCTCGAAAAAAGCCGTTCGGGCCTGCTGAATAAGCTCGGCAAAGCCGTGGCTGGTAAAGATACAGTAGATGAAGAGGTGCTCGATGAGCTTGAAGAAGTTCTTATTACCTCCGATGTGGGCGTAACCACAACGCTAAAAATAATTGAGCGGATTGAAGCCCGCGTGCGTAAAGACAAATACCTGAATTCGAGCGAGCTCAACAGCATCCTGAAAGAAGAAATTATTGCTCTGCTCAAGGAGAGTGATGCAGATAAGCCGTCTGAATTCGATGCTCAGACGCCATCAAAACCGCACGTAATTATGGTGGTTGGTGTAAATGGTGTGGGCAAAACTACGACCATCGGAAAGCTGGCATGGCATTATAAGGAAGCAGGAAAGAACGTGGTTTTGGGTGCAGCAGATACATTCAGGGCAGCGGCTGTGAACCAGCTCAGAATCTGGAGTGAGCGCGCCGGAGTTCCGATCATACAGCAGGGGCAGGGGGCAGACCCGGCCTCGGTGGCTTTTGATACGGTGGCCTCAGCCAAGTCCCGCGGAGCCGATGTGGTGCTTATCGATACGGCCGGTCGTCTTCACAACAAAAAAGGCCTAATGGATGAGCTCACAAAAATAAAGCGCGTAATGAGCAAGGTAGTAGCTGACGCTCCTCATGAAGTTATTCTGGTCCTGGATGCCTCCACGGGGCAAAACGCCATGCAGCAGGCAAAAGCCTTTACTTCTGCTGTGGATATCACAGGACTGGCCCTAACCAAGCTCGACGGAACCGCCAAAGGGGGAATCGTGATCGGGATTTCATCTGAACTAGCCGTACCTGTAAAATACATTGGCGTTGGTGAACAGGCCGGAGACCTTCAGGTTTTTGACCGGGTCAGCTTTGTGAACGCATTGTTCGAAAAAGAGCTGGGGTAAGCCCTATTTGAGGCCAAATTAGTCTTTTTACGTAGTACTATCTCGGTAAAAATCCTTAATTAGAGGATTCATTTTTACGTAAAAATTTGTATATAGGAGAACGCTGTTAAGCGGTTGCTTGAACACAATACCCTCAACTCTCAGGATATATGAAGCGCTCCTACCTTTACTTCACGCAGTTTGCATTTTTAGCAGTTTGCTTCCTTTTTTTTACACCAGTTCAGACCCTGTCGTCTGGTAATGCTTCAGGTAAGTTCATCACCCTGGGTTATAGCAGTTTTCCGATGGCTGCAGATACTGTGGAAACAGATAGCCTGGCCATCGTACGGCAGTGGGTGATAGATGCACAAAATTTCCGTCGGGCCGAAAGGCGGGTCACAGCCGATTCCCTGCTTGTGCTGGCCAGAGAATTCGCATCCCGATCCGAAGTCTTTATGGTGAATTATATGGCCTATACAGAGTCAGGTCATTTTTATCGTACATATAGAAAGCCGGAAAAATCAAGGTATTACTATAACAAGGCGCTCCAGCTTCTTGGAGATGAAGATTACAGCCTAATAGCCAGGCAGTATAACAATATATCGTACACCTACTCCGACTTTTATCAGTATGCCGAAGCTCTGCGTTACCAGCACAAAAGTCTGGAGTACCGATATAAGGTTAGTGAAGATGAGGATAACCGTAGCTTTGGATTAGCGGTAACTTATATGAATATTGGCCGGACGTATCATATATCGTACAGATACGAAGAGTCTATGCAGGCCTATCAAAAAGCCATGGAATACGGACGGGATGTAAATCATCCGACATTCCAGTTTGAAGTGCTTTCCGGCATTGGTGAACTTAATATCGATTTGGGGAACTATACGGGAGCGTTATCGTACTTGAAAGAGGCTGAACTTTTTGCTCAGGAATTACAAATGATTGGCAGAACAGTCGTTTCGAAGTTAAGCCTGGGATGGGCAAACGCCCTGATAGGAGAAAGCGATACGGCACTGGAATACTATCTGCAGGCTATATACCTTCTTGATTCCATAGACAGCTTTTCTTCGACCCACAGGGCTTATGATCGTCTTATAACCTTACTTCTAAGCGAACGCAGGCTCGACGATATTCCAAACTATTTCCGGGAGTGGGAGGAAAGGCTGGTTCGCTATCCGGATGCAAGAATCCAGGCTAACCTCACTGCCAAAAAAGGATATTATAACTACCTGATAGGAAATCACCTTCTTGCTGAAACGTACTTTGAGGAAGCTTTAGGGAGCACAATTAGTTTTTCAAGCCTGAATATGCAGCCGGAAGCTAACTGGCAACGCGCGCTAAATATGGCTATGATCGATCGGCAGCGGGGCTTTGAGATGGCCGAAACTGCGATAACATACACCGATGAGTTTCGTAAGCGCCGCACCATTACGGGTGATAACCGTGCCCAGGCATTTCGGAGTCTTAACCCGTATTACGCACAACTTGCATCGCTTTACCTGGACGAAGGAATGGTAGCAGAGGCCTTCCGAATCACTGAATCTTCGGGCTCCAGAGCCTTTGCTGAAGACCTTATGAGAACTTCAGATTTACGCTACCGGCTTGAGCAACAAGGCCTGTTTGAGCAATTTGAGGCCCTGAGGAATGAAATTGTAGCCTTGGAAAATAGCTCTTTGTCTGTTACCGGCGAGGCAGAACTACAGGAGATAACCCGAAATATCCGTGACCTTAATTTAAAATCGGAAGCTATTGTAGCAAGCTTGTACTCAGGAAATGAGGAACTGGCTTCATACTTCGTTCCTGAAATTTTATCGCTGGATCAGGCTCGTCAAAGGCTGGGAGAAAACGAAGCCGGACTACGGATGACCGTGCACGAAAATGGGATTTCGGCAATGCTGTTCAGCAGTAATAAAATAATAACATGGAGCCTGGACATATCGCAAAATGAGCTTCTGGATAAGGTAACCGACCTTCGGGATGGCATCATGAATCGTAAACCGCTGGATGAAGTAAACCGCTCTCTCGACGCTATGGGGCACTTCCTGTTCTCTGATGAAGCCCGGGAGATGTTGCTAACCAAAGAGCGACTGGTTATTTCGCCCGACGGCATTCTCTCCTACATCCCGTTTGAATCGCTCCGGCTGTGGGAAGATACGTATATGGTGGAAAATCTGATTGTAAGTCAGACCCCGTCGTTTACGGTTCGGGAAATATTACGTAATCGTGAAAGACCAGCAAGAACGGAGCGCCGGGCGCTTGCCATGGCCAACCCTGTATTCGAAGAAGCAGAAACATCTTCAGAAGCTATTGCCTGGGTGGAGCGAAGCCATGAAAATCTGCGTCCCCTTCCGTTCAGCGGAATGGAGGGCGACTGGATGAAGAGCTATTTCCCGGGAGAGGTAGACCTTCTTGCCGGAGAAATGGCCACAGAGAGTTTTATAGCCCAGTCGGATCTGAATAAGTACACTGTGCTTCACTTTGCCACGCATGGTATTATGGAAGATACAAAACCGCGCCTGAGCCGGATAGTGCTGAGCGCGCCGGGACCTGATGAACAGGAATTCGATGGACAGCTAAGCGTATCGGAAATATACCAGCTCGAATTAAGCTCTGACTTAGTAGTCCTAAGCGCGTGTAATACTGGTTTGGGCAGGCTTATAGACGGAGAAGGTATTCTTGGTTTCCAGCGCGCGTTTCTGCAGGCCGGATCCGGCTCGGTTGCCGTAACCCTGTGGAGCGTGGAAGACCGAAGCACAGCCATGCTTATGAGAAGCTTCTACCAAAACCTCAACCGGCTCGACAGCCTCAGCCAGGCTGAGAACAAACCGCTCGATTATGCTGCCGCCTTACGAAAAGCGCGCCTCGAAATGATCAACCGCCCGGGTTTTAATCACCCGAACCAGTGGGCAGCATTTATCCTTACCGGAATCTAATTTCCGAGGCTGGATTCGAGAACCGAAAGGATACGGCTTAGCTGCCTAGCCTTTTCTTTTCCCCGAGCTTCTGGTACCCGTTAATCAGATTCCTGATAAAGCGCGTAAATATGTGGTAGGGCATTGCTGCCATTATTAAACGAGTCAAAAATAATATCGATAGCCAAGGCCTGTTTCAGAGGGGCCGGTTGTAAACATAACTGACTTTCTCCTAAATAAGGACGTTCATTTTAAGGTAAAAATTTGTATATAGGAGAACGCTGTTAAGCAGCTGTAAAGAGATCAGTCCATATAACCTGAATAATGAAGTTTTCAATACTATCGCTGGCTTGTATTACCTTGTTATCACTGCAATTCCATGCACAAGTCAACGCCACTGCAGCCTCCGATCTGGAACATCTTGAATTAAGCCCGAGTCTCGTTTACTCAGACTCAGTTGCTACAGACAGCCTTGCTATAGTAAGGGCTTGGGTAGGTAACGCACAGGCGATTAGGCGACTGGGAGACTTTGCCAAGGCTGATTCCCTGCTTATAATGGCAAGGGAATTTGCCTCAAGGACTGATGACTTCATGGTTAATTTTATGGCCTATACCGAGTCCGGGCAGTTTTATAACGCTGTACGGGAACCGGAGCTAGCGAGGCACTATTATTACAAAGTTCTAGATCTAATTGGGGATGACCTTGATGGCCTAGCTAGAACTAATTACAATATCTCGTTTACATATTCAGCCTACTATGATTATGCCAATGCCTCCAATTATCTGAATAAAAGTATAGAGTATAGATATGAGATGGACAGAGATACTCCGCTCTGGAAAGCTAATATGGGATTCTCATACTTAGCTTTAGGTCGTCTGCTGTTTAACAGCAACCGTTTTGATGAGGCTATAGATGCTACAGAGAACGCGCTCACGTATATGAGTTCCACTGAAGAAAGGCCTCTGTTTTTGTTTGAAATGAACTCAGTTGTAGGAGAATTATACGCCAGGCTTGGAAACTATACGGGTGCGCTGTCTTTCTTCCTTGAGGCAGAACATTATGCTGAAATTTTAGGAATGCCGTACAGAACTATCGTTTCAAATCAGAGCCTGGGTCTGGTTTATAGTTTGCTAGGGAATCCGGATAAGGCTATGAAGCATTATTTGCAGGCAAGGGAAGTAATGCGCGAAGATGTAGATGTCGACGTGGCTATAAAAAGCCGGACGTATGAGCGTATTACAAACCTGCTTTTGAACGAAGGCAGGCTGGGCGAACTGCCTGTTTTTTTCACCGAGTGGGAAGAACTTATTCAGGAAGAACCGGAAACGGGAGCAATCAGGGCTTTTACCTCCAACAAGGCTTACTTCAATTACCTTTTGGGCAACCATGAACTTGCCGAAAGCCTGTTTGCAGAAGTTTTGGAAAACCATTCCGGTATAATGAGCACGAGAGCTAATCCCGAGTTCCACTGGAGACGGGCGCTCAATATGGCTATGATCGATCTCGATAGGGGCTTTGAAATGGCTGAAGAGGCTATTTCCATTACGGACGAGTACCGCCGATACCTCACAATTACAGGCGACAGCAGGGCCGAGGTGTTTCGCAGCCTTAACACGTACTATTCACAGTTAAGTTTTTTGTATTTAAGTGAAGGCAGAGTAGATGATGCTTTTCGTGTGGCGGAATCTTCCGGATCAAGAGCTTTTGCTGAAGACATGATGATTTCCTCCGACTTAGGCAAACGACTTGAAGAGCAGGGCCGGAAAGAAGAATTCGATCAGCTGCGAAACCGACTTATTCAGCTGGAAAACCGGCTGATCGGGGCTGCAGATGAAGAAGAAATTCAGCAAATTACCCGTGAAATACGGGATCTGAGCTTAACCTCTGAGGCCATTGTTTCCGGGCTGTATGCAAATGACGAGTCGTTGAAATCATTCTTTGTTCCTCATATAGTCTCTTTAGCTGAGGCGCGAGAAAGCCTGTCTGAAGGTGAAGCCGGCCTCAGAATGATGGTGCATGAAACAGGTGTATCAGCAATTCTATTTAGCAGTAGTGAGACTATAACGTGGGGCTTAAACATTCCCGGGGAAGAACTTCGCGACATGGTAAATGACCTCCGGGACGGCATCATGGAGCGAAAGCCGTTAGCCGAAGTGAACCGATCGCTCGACGCTATGGGACATTTCCTGTTCTCAGAAGAGGCCCGGGAGATGTTGCTCACAAAAGAGCGGTTGACTATTTCACCCGATGGCATTCTTTCCTACGTTCCGTTCGAGTCGCTACGGCTGTGGGAAGGTACATATATGGTCGAAAACCTGGTTGTAAGCCAGACGCCATCATTTACCGTAAGAGAAATTCTGCGTAATCGTGAGCGGCCAGCCAGAACAGAGCGACGGGCGCTCGCTATGACTAATCCAGTATTTGAAGAAATGGACGCTGCTCCGGCTCCTGAAAAAATGACGTGGGTAGAACGAAGTCACGAAAACCTCCGTCCTTTACCGTTTAGCGGAATGGAGGGCGACTGGATGAAGAGTTACTTTCCGGGAGAAGTCGATCTGCTTTCAGGTGAAATGGCCACAGAAAGTTATATAGCCGGTGCCGATCTTGGTAAGTACTCGCTGCTTCACTTTGCAACACACGGTATAGTGGATGATGTTAATCCACGGCTGAGCCGTATAGTGCTGAGCGTGCCCAGTCCCGGAGAACAGCAGTTCGACGGCCAGCTGAGCGTTTCGGAAATCTACGAGCTGGATTTAAGCTCCGATTTGGTGGTTCTCAGCGCCTGCAATACCGGGCTGGGCAGACTGATTGACGGCGAAGGGATTCTGGGCTTTCAGCGCGCGTTTTTGCAGGCAGGTTCAGGCTCGGTTGCCGTAACGCTGTGGAGCGTTGAAGACCGAAGTACGGCCATGCTGATGAGAAGCTTCTACCAAAACCTGAACCGTCTCGACAGCGCTAGTCGGGCTGAAAACAAACAGCTCGATTATGCTGCGGCCTTGCGGAAAGCGCGCCTCGAAATGATCAACCGCCCGGGTTTTAATCACCCGAACCAGTGGGCCGCATTTATTCTAACAGGAATTTAGGCTCCCCGGCTTGATTCAAGAACAGAAAGTATTTGGCTAAGCTGACTCGCTTTTTTCTTTTCGCCAAGCTCCTGGTGCCCGTTAATCAGGTTCCGGATGAAGCGCGTAAACATGTGGTAGGGTGATGCCGTATCAAAAAACTGCTCCCGAACTTTGATTCTGCTCTTTTTCAGAAATTGTTCACATTGTTCTCTGGTGATGATACTGCCGTTATTGAAAGGGTCTATAAGGATATCACTTCCGCTGCTTGTTGTGAATTTCACCAGAAAATGAAGCGGCATATTGAGCCCGTGAAACG
>PWID01000257.1 GCA_003555145.1 Balneolia bacterium
CTGCAGCCGTGGGCTGTTAATGTAAAGAAAAGGCTGGTGAAGGCGCCGAAAGTCTACGTTCGCGACTCAGGCTTTTTCCATTCCCTGCTGGATATCGACACACTTGGTCAGCTGCAGCAAAACATGGCCGTTGGAGGGTCCTGGGAAGGGTTTGTGGTGGAACAAACGATGGCCGTACTACCGGATAAATGCAAGCTGTATTTCTACAGAACCCACCACGGCGCCGAAGCAGATATGGTGATTGTGAGGAAAGGAGTTCCTGTGGCATGCGCCGACGCAAAGCGAAGCCTGGCTCCGAAACTGGAAAAGGGATTCCTGAACGTAATTGAAGACAACGATACGAAAACGAACTTCATGATTATTCCTGCCGAGGAAGATTACCCCGCCCACAAGCTGGTGCAGGTTACCGGTTTGGGTAAATGGCTGGAGTTCGTAAAAAGCCTGGCTTAATTTGCCGGCCTGGCCGGTAAAAACGTTTACACGTCTGCATTAAACAAAAATGGCCGGTTAATCCCGGCCATTTTTCGTTGCTAATATGTTTCTGAGCAGAAGTTTATTCTACCCAGGCTTCTACATCATCAAAGACTTCAAGAAAGTCCAGCCCCCCGCCTTCAGGCTTGAGGCTTACCTCGAAGGTTGACTTCTGGTCCGTTTCTCGCTTAATGAGCAGACGAGCCAGTTCATTAACCACCTCTTTCTGTATGAGGCGCTTGAGCGGACGAGCACCGAAGGTTGGATCATAGCCCTTATCGGCCAGCCAATCCTTAACGGCGTTCGGCACGCGGATTTCGACATTGTTTTTCGCCAGCAGCTGATGGACGCGCTTCATCTGTATATCCACCACATCGCGCAGATGCTCTCTGCCAAGCGGGTGAAATACGATTACGTCATCGATCCGGTTGAGGAACTCCGGTCGTATGGTTTGTTTCAGCTGGTTATAGAGCTCGTTCTGGAGCTTGTCGTATTCCGAATCGCTTAACTCACCCATGTTGTCCTCAATCCGTTTCTGGATCAGGTGTGAGCCAATGTTACTGGTCATTATGATGATGGCATTGGTGAAATTCACCGTTACCCCTTTATTGTCGGTCAGGCGGCCTTCATCCAGCACCTGCAGCAGAATGTTGAAGACATCCGGATGGGCTTTTTCAATTTCATCGAGCAGGATTACGGAGTATGGCCTGCGACGAACGGCTTCGGTAAGCTGTCCGCCTTCATCATAGCCCACGTAACCCGGAGGCGCTCCGATCAGACGGCTTACGCTGTGGCGCTCCATGTACTCACTCATGTCGATGCGCACCATGGCGTTTTCATCATCGAAAAGATAGTCGGCAAGAGAGCGGGCGAGTTCGGTTTTACCCACGCCGGTAGATCCGAGGAATATGAACGAACCAACCGGGCGGCTTTCATCCTGGAGACCGGATCTGGATCGGCGAACAGCATTTGAAACCGCATCGATGGCCGGATCCTGTCCCACCACACGCTTATGCAGATAGTCTTCCATGTGCATAAGCTTTTGACGCTCGCTGGTGAGCATTTTGCTCACAGGAATGCCGGTCCAGCGGGAAACAATGTCGGCAATTTCTTCCGCATCCACTTCCTCTTTGAGCATGGCTTTTTCCTTCTGAAGCTCAGCAAGCTCCTGCTTGGTTTGCTCCAAATCTTTCTCTAGCTGAGTTACCGTACCGTAGCGCAGTTCGGCCACCTTTTCGTAGTTACCGGATCGCTCTGCACGCTCGGCTTCCAGCTTGGTCGTCTCTACGGCCTGCTTTAGCTCCTGCGTTTTTTTGATGAGATCACGTTCCGATGACCAATGCACTTTCAGCTGATCGTAGCGCTCGGTAAGGTTCGCAATCTCCTGACTTATTTCTTCCAGCTTTCCCGTGTCTTTTTCGCGCTTCAGGGCTTCGCGCTCGATTTCGAGCTGACGAATCTGGCGCTCGATACCGTCCAGCTCTTCCGGCAGCGAATCGATCTGTATGCGCAGACGGGAGGCAGACTCATCAATAAGGTCGATGGCTTTATCCGGCAGGAAGCGGTCGGCTATGTACCTATGGGAAAGCTCCGCGGCCGATATAATGGCAGCATCGGTAATCCGAACCCCGTGGTGAAGCTCGTAGCGCTCTTTGAGACCACGCAGTATGGAAATGGTGTCTTCCACGCTTGGCTCGCCAACGAGTACTGTTTGAAGGCGACGCTCAAGGGCTTTATCCTTTTCGATATACTTGCGGTATTCGGTAAGCGTGGTCGCGCCGATAGCCCGAAGCTCTCCTCTGGCAAGTGCTGGCTTAAGGATATTGGCGGCATCCATGGCGCCTTCAGAAGCACCGGCTCCAACAAGCGTATGGATTTCATCAATAAACAGGATGATTTCTCCGGCAGCATCGGTCACTTCTTTCACAACGGCTTTAAGACGATCTTCAAACTCACCGCGGTATTTTGCACCAGCGATGAGCGCGCCCATATCGAGCGAGAAAATTCGCTTACTTTTGAGGTCTTCAGGCACATCACCATTCACAATTCGAAGCGCGAGTCCTTCGGCTATGGCCGTTTTACCCACGCCGGGCTCACCAATCAGAACCGGATTGTTCTTGGTACGGCGATTCAGGATTTGCATCACCCTGCGGATTTCCTGATCCCGCCCAATTACGGGATCCAGCTTGTTTTTTTCAGCCAGCTCATTCAGGTCACGCGTATACTTTTCAAGCGACTGATAGCGACTTTCAGCGTTTGGATCGTCTACTTTATTACTTCCGCGTACTTCTTTCATTACTTTCATCAGGGTGTCTTTGGTGAGGCCCTGATCTTTGAGCATGCGGGAGCCCGGGAAATTATGATCCATCATGCCGAGCAAAATATGCTCGGAACTGATGTAGTCATCACCCATTTTACCCGATACTTTCGAAGCTGTATCCAGCAGCGTTTTTGCATCGTTGCCCGGATATTGGCCCGCAACGGAGGCACCCTTTACGGTCGGGAGCGTGGAAAAATGTTCGTTCAGTTTTGTGATGATGGCATCAGGGTTGATGCCAATTTTTTTTAGCATGCTAATAGCTATGCCTTCCTTGTCGGAGAGCAGAGCGTGTAGAATATGCTCGGGCTCCACGGCCTGCTGATTCATATTCGACGCTTTTTCAAAAGCCGCCTGAATCGCTTCCTGTGCCTTTATGGTAAATTTATTCAAATTCATAACTCAACAATTCCTTTTCGAGATGATGTTTTTTGTTTTCTGTTATGAGCTATTCCAATTCTGTGCCCTTTGGCTTCAGGTGTCTTTATTGCATGATTCGTGCCACGCCTTCATGCCATCCCATCGCCACAATGACATTTATTACATTCCAATATCCGGTGTGGCAGAACCTGTTTTCACGTTTTGTCAGGTATTGGGAAAGGCCTGCCGAATCAAATCTTTTTGCTCTGGCGTAAGTAGTTCCGGAATTTGCGGCTGAATGCGAATATAAAGCGGCCCTTTCTCCTCCGGTTTACCAAATTTCGGAAAACCCATGCCCGGGATTCGAAACACTTTGCCACCGGGCGTGCCTTCGGCAATATTCAGCTTTAACTGTTTTTCGGGCGTTTGTACTGCCACAGATCCACCTAGCATCAGCTTTGAGACTTCAACGGGCTGGTCGAGATACAGCTTACCATCTTCCAGCGAATAACGCTCGTGCGATTCAACATTCACCTTAATAAACAAATCGCCACGGGATGTTGAGTCACGGTTAAACTGACCTTTCCCCGTAAGCTTCAGCTTTTTACCAGTGGTAATACCGGGAGGTATTTTTACACTTACCTTTTCATCACCAATTTGTACGGACCGCGTTGTCCCGCTGATGGCTTCCTCGAGCGTAATTTTTGCATCCAGGTTTATATCGGCACCTTTCGAACGCGCCTGTGTTCTGCTCCGGGTTCCGGGAGCACTGTCGAACGGATTCTGCTGACCATACTGTCCGCCAAATATTGACTCAAAGAAATCAGAAAAACCAGTATCCCCGTACTGACCGCCACGTGAACCTCCACCGAACGGACTTGAACCCCGGCTTCCGCCACCATTAAATCCACGAAAACCACCTGCAAAGTCAGGATCCACCCCGGCCTGCTGGTATTTCTTCCAGTCTTTGCCAACCTTGTCGTACAGTTTGCGCTTCTCCGGGTCTTTTAAGACCTCATAAGCTTCACCCAGCTCATTGAACTTATCCGGAGAACCTTCGCCGCCCGAAGCATCAGGGTGATGCTGGGCTGCAAGTTTTCTGTACGCCTTCTTGATTTCGGCCTGCGTGGCACCTTTCGGTACGCCTAAAATGCTATAATAATCTTTATAATCCATAATCGTAGTTGCAAAACTTTTTGTTTTAAACCGTGCAAAAACCTTGCCAAACAACGGGTTCGTACTCTTTTGCAGATATGGCAGAAGCCCGGGTTAATCGTCTCGAGATTCGGCAAATATCTGCGTTTTCTTGCCTTTATGCTAACCTATGGCTCTTTTCCAACAACAGAAACGCTGTGCGAGGGTCCCCTGTTAATTTAACTGAATCCTTCGCATATTACTTTACAGGAATTCGCTTAACGTTCAGCAATCCGGAGACGTATGAAATTTGCACTCAGTCCCAGATCTTACGACCGCCCAGAATCAGCCGCTCTTATTACTATTTTCCTAGCGGTTACTCTATTATTTTTTTCTGGTAATGGCGTCACAGCTGCTGATTCAGCCTCAGAAACCATCACCCAAAACGATACGCTTTCGGTTTCCACCTCGGTTTCTGTGATGCGCATTGAGGGCACTATAGGCCCGACCAGCCTCAACTATCTGGAGCGCAGCCTGGATATCGCCCGCGGCAGAAACGACGAAATACTTATTATTGAAATCGATACACCCGGCGGTCTGCTCGACTCTACTCAGGAAATGGTGAAACTATTATTGGGCTCGGAGCTGCCAACCGCTGTTTATGTCTCACCGGACGGGGCTACTGCCGGAAGCGCCGGGGCTTTCATCACCCTGGCCGGGCACGTTGCGGCAATGGCTCCGGCTTCGAGTATAGGAGCCGCGTCGCCGGTAACCATGGGCGGAGGCGAGGTTGATACCGTTTCACAAAAGAAGATTTTCAGCTTTGCCGAGAGCTTTATCGAGTCCATTGCTGAAGCCCGCGGCAGAAACGTCGAATGGGCGAAATCAGCCGTGAGGGATGGCGTAGCCGCAACGAGCACCGAAGCGCTCGAACTTGGTGTAATCGATCTGATTGCCAGAGATCTTGATGATTTGCTCGCCCAAATCGACGGAATGGAAATCGAAGGCAGAACACTCGACACAGCAGATGCTGAAGTCAACCGGATCGAGCCCAATCTTGCCGAAATATTTTTCAGCTTCATCCTTCGGCCGGAAGTCCTGCTAATTCTTACGCTCGTGGCCGTTTACGGAATCCTTGGTGAAGTAAGCGCTCCCGGCTCGATTGTTCCCGGAGTTGCCGGAGTTATTGCGCTCATTCTTCTGCTCTTTGGCGTGGCCGCCATGCCCATAAACACCGCTGGATTTTTACTCATTGGTCTGGCCATAATCCTGTTCGTTTCGGAGGCCTTCACACCAACATACGGTATTTTAATAGCTGGCGGCGGCGTGTCTTTTTTCCTGGGTGCGCTCATGCTTTTCCAGGATTTACCCGAAGATATGCAGCTTTCTCTTTTCTGGCTGGTTCCGGCCACGGTTCTCACCATCCTCTTTTTTATCTGGATTTCTTATTACGGTATCAGAGCTCAGTTTACGGGCCATCGTACCGGCACAGAAGCCATGGTCGGCAAAGAAGTTGAAGTTGCTGATGAAATTTCCAGTGAAGGCGGCCGCGTATTCTTCTCCGGCGAATACTGGAATGCAAGCAGCACCAAAAATGAGCAGATACCAAAAGGAAGCACGGTTCGGATCGTACGTTTTGAAGGACTTCGGGTTTTTGTTGAACCTGTGCAGAAAACCGTCACCAACGATTAACTAACCTATTATGAGGTATTTTTTATGAGCGGCATTTTTGATTTGAGCGGCATGGCCGTCTGGATTTTTACTGTAGTTGCCTTGCTGGCTATTCTTTTACCACAGATGTTTAAAATTATGCGGGAATATGAGCGTGGCGTTGTGTTCAGGCTTGGTAAGTTTCATATGACCAAGGGACCCGGTCTGATCATACTGATTCCCTTTATCGACAAAGTTGAGCGTGTTGATTTGCGCGTGCTTACAATAAACGTGGAGCGGCAGGAAATCATCACCAAAGACAACGTGACCATGCACGTGGACGCCATTACCTTTTTTCGGGTTGTGGATGCCGAGCGAGCGGTAATACAGGTCGAGGATTATATTGGTGCAACCTCATGGCTGGCTCAAACTACGCTTCGAAGCGTTCTGGGGCAGGCCGAACTGGATGAACTTCTGGCCGAGCGGGATAAAATCAATAAGAAAATTCAGGATATCATAGATAAACAAACCGACCCGTGGGGCATCAAAGTGGTAACGGTTGAGGTTAAAGACGTAATTCTCCCCGAAAGCATGAAGCGCGCCATGGCCCGCCAGGCCGAGATGGAGCGTGACCGTCGTGCCAAGATTATTAATGCTCAGGGTGAATTCCAGGCGGCTGAAAAGCTTGTACAGGCCGGTAAGATGATTGAAAAAACGCCAACTGCGCTTCAGCTTCGCTACCTGCAAACAATGGCCGAAATTGGAGAAGAAAACGCTACGTTTGCGATTCTGCCATTCCCGATAAATCTGCTCGAAGCTTTCAAAACGGCCGCAAACGGAGATGCCGGAGACCTCAGCAAGCTGATTAAAACGGAAGAAAAAGATCAGCCGAAAAAAGATTCAGGCAGCAAAAAACCACCCCGTGAGGAAAATGATTAATTGCTTCATTCCAGCTCTTTCAAAACAGCCCGGCCGCGAGGTGGCGGGCTGTTTTTTTATGTGTGATGGTTCTTTTATTGACAACTATTTCTGCTAAATTCACATCATGATTCCTGCTACGTTTTATTGTGATGTTGATGGTTTTGAGACCGAGATAACAGACTTCCATCCGGAAAGAAAAGA
>PWID01000123.1 GCA_003555145.1 Balneolia bacterium
CGCCAGCCTTCGCAATCGACTCGAAATGTTCGGCAAAGATCGTCTCAGGGTTTAGATGGGGCAGTTCAGACTTTTTCTTGCTCATTAGGTTAGCTGATTTTGGAAACCATTAATACTAATGCAAATGTACAACCGAAAACCCTTTAATGAAACAGGTATTGAATGTGGCGGGATTGTGCAAACAGGCAGCGGTGTTGATTATACTAAGGTCGAAAGTCCAAGGTCTAAGGTCTAAGGTCACTCAAATTTGACTCTCGGAGTTGAATCAAAAGATAAACCACGAGGACACGAAGTCTCGAAGTATCACGAAGGTCTTATAATGAACGTTTCGAGAACCCTCGTGTCCTCGCGGCTTCGTGGCAAAACCATTGTTTATTGCTTATTGTTAATTCTTAATTCCTCTGTCACTGTAAAATGAATAATGAATTCTGACATACTGTAGCCCTGACATACTGTTATACTGTTATTCTGTTATTCTCTTGCCCTTATGTACATATAAACCGCCTCATTATCCCTGCCCGTGATGTAGATCCTGCTCAGATCAGTGCTGATACTCAGGCCGCGCGGATCCCCCGATTGTGCGCTAACGTCTAATATCGAACTCAGACTCGCAGTTGATATCTCATACGGTGATGAAAGATCGTATTGGAGCACTTCCATGCGTACCGTATCGAGCAGCAGCATGACCGAGCCGTCCAGAATCATTTCGAGGCCTCTTACCTCCTGCTCTACGTCGCTTATGTCCAGGGTGAAGACATGGGAGGCTGTGGCAATATCCCACGGGGTTTCCAGCTCGTACTGATGCACCGCCTGCGCGTTCCGGTCGTCGATAATGAGTACGGTGCCGTCATTTTTGAAATCAAAATCATGACCACGCTGTACGACCTCCGACAAATCCAGATACTGCGAAAATGATGCCGTGCCTAAATCCCATGCTACAGAAAGATCATACGCACGGATTTCCGTACGGTTGAACACCCACATCATGTCTCCATCATCCCGTATAAAAAGCCCGTGCGCTACCGACATGCCAGAAGAATCGCCAAAATCATCACCAAGCGAAAAATCGGAGTGAAGCGTAGCTGTTGTGAGGTTCCATGGCTCGTTGACATCATAGGAAACAACGTTTTCAGATTCCCTACCGGTAACAAATATCCGGCTGCCATCTGGATTCCAGGTCGTTGCTCTTGCGTTGTCCGTCTCTGCAGAAATATCCAGACTATCGCCGCTGAAAACAAAAGAGGAAACATCAAACACATCCTCATCGGGTGAATGATTCTGGCTTTCTGTACAAGATGATGCAATTATCAATAAAACTATCAAATTTAACAGACGTCCTGAACACGGTGAAAAACACTTCATACTGACATTGATTACGTTATCACAAAGTTAATTAAGCCCGAAAACTACGTTTCCTGTGTTAAGCCAGTATTATGCTATGCATACAACTCGCATTTACATTTTTTATCCACCCCGCCCGTCTTCACCTGTTATATTCATCAGATGGAACAATGAACCAGCTGTCTGCACGAGGGGTGTATGCGAAAACGGCAAAAAGGTTGAGGCAAAGCACGTTTAATTACTGCCAATTACTGCGTCTTCCTTTTCGTCAGCTATACCATGTCCCGGACAGCTCCCATAGCTATCTAACTAACTCAAACATAACCAGCTCTATGAAGAACACTTGCTACCGCCTATCCGGGCAGTTGCGTGTAATCGGCATGCTGTCGGTTTTCTTATGTATGATGATGCTTCCCGTGGCCGTATCGGCACAGTCGCAGACATCTCCGACCGACGGAATGAGGGTAAATACGCCCACCGTACACGCTTTCACCAACGCCACGATTATAACTGCACCCGGTGAAATCCATGAAAACGCAACCCTCGTTATCCGCAACGGCGTAATTGAAGCCGTAGGCCGAAACGCCAGCGTACCGGCCGATGCCCGCGTGTGGGATATGGAAGGGAAAACCATCTATCCGGGATTCATCGACGCCCATTCCGGCGTTGGCATGCAGGAGCCGCGCGTTGAGCTCGACCGGGGCTCACAGTCATGGAATCCGCAGCTGCGCGCCCATCTGAGTGCCGATCAGGAATACAATACCGAAGACGACGGCAGCGCCGACCTTCGTTCACAGGGCTTCACTTCCGCCCTTTCGGTTCCTTCTCTTGGTATATTCCGCGGGCAGACAGCCGTCATTAGTCTTGGCGACGGATCTGTTACGGACCGCGTTATTCGTACCGGCGTTGCACAATCGGTTTCTTTAAACCGAAGCAACCAGTTCGGTTTCACCTACCCGACTTCACCGATCGGAGCTATCGCGCTTATCCGCCAGACGCTGTATGATGCAGACTGGTATAAAAACGCACAGTCTGTGTACAGCGCGAACCCGTCCGGGCTCCAGCGCCCCGAGACTAACGCCATGCTGGCTGCGCTTAATGATGTTGTAGATGGAAGTCAGCCTGTTCTTTTCGAAACCCGTACTGATGAAGAAATTCTCCGGGCCCTTCGATTCACGCAGGAGTTTTCCATCACCCCGTGGATTCGTGGCAACGGCCATGAATACCGCATTCTGGATGTATTGAGCGAGCGTAACGTTCCGCTCATTCTGCCGGTTAACTTTCCGGACAAGCCAGACGTAACTTCACCGGAAGATGCTTTAAACGAAGATCTTGCTTCACTGCGCCACTGGTATCTGGCTCCTGAGAATCCGGCACGCCTGGCTAACGCGGGCGTTCGCTTTGCCCTTACCACCGACGGACTCGATAGCCCTGGATCTTTCCTGAGCAACCTCCGTAAAGCCGTTGAGCTTGGTCTCGATAAAGAAACCGCGCTTTCTGCCCTCACCATGACTCCTGCCAGAATGCTCGGCATAGATAACACGCACGGAACGCTTTCAGCAGGAAAGACAGCCAGCTTTATCGTAGCAAGCGGAGACCTGTTCGAAAACGGCAGCCGCATTATTGACTTATGGGTAGACGGGCATCATTACAGCATCAACCGTGAGGACGCCATTGATCCGCGCGGTGAGTGGGAAATCAGCTCGGCTGATACCCGCATTAACGGAGTGCTCGAGATTAAGCGTCAGGGTGGCAACCTCACAGGTACCATCACCATAAATGACACCGAAATTGAACTGGCCTCTGCCGGACGCCACGACGAGTCCCGTCGTCTGCGCGCCGACTTCGACGGCAGCGACCTGGGAATTAACGGCATGATTCGCCTAACGGCATCCGTATCCGGAGAACAGCTTCACGGCTGGGCCGAGATTGGCGATCAGGAGCGGACTCAGTTTTCAGCTTCGCGCATAAGTACGCCCGAGCCTTCGGAGCCCTCCGAGCGCAGAGTTAGAACACGCGATCTCGAGCTTGCCGAACTTCGGCCGAATATGGAATACGGTCGTGAGTCACAGCCGGAGCAGCCCCGCCGCCTGATGGTACGCAACGCCACAATATGGACTATGGGCGACGACGGCATACTAGAAAATGCCGATCTGTTCATAGAAGAAGGTAAAGTTGTTGAAGTTGGCCAGAATCTACGCTCACGCCGCAACATGGTCGAAATTGATGCCGAAGGCAAACACGTAACGCCCGGCCTTATCGACGCCCACCTCCATTCCGGCGTAACCGGCGTTAACGAAATTGGCAACGCTATTACTGCGGAAGTTCGCATGGGTGATGTGCTCAACATCAACAACATCTGGATGTATCGTCAGCTGGCCGGTGGCCTTACGCTGGCGCACGTGATGCACGGCTCGGCCAACGCTATTGGCGGGCAGAACACCTTCGTTAAAATGAGATGGGGCGCCCTTTCGGATGACATCACCCTTGAAGACGCGCCGCGTACCGTTAAATTCGCGCTTGGAGAAAATCCTAAACGGGTTGGCTCGAACC
The DNA here is from genome assembly GCA_003555145.1 of Balneolia bacterium. Classification (GTDB taxonomy): domain Bacteria; phylum Bacteroidota; class Rhodothermia; order Balneolales; family Cyclonatronaceae; genus Cyclonatronum. Next base: position 3,895 of record PWID01000123.1, read on the forward strand.
GCTATCCGGATACCCGTATGGGCGTGGAGCAAATTATTGCCGATCGTTTCCGCATGGCCCGCGACTATGAAGCCCGTTGGGCAGCATGGGAGCGCACTGGTGAAGGCATCCCGCCCCGCCGCGACCTTCGTATGGACGCCATTGTAGATATCCTTAATGGTGACATTCTGGTGCAGTCGCACAGTTATCGTCAGGACGAAATCCTGATGCTGATGCGTCTGGCCGAAGAGTTTGACTTCACTATAAAAGCGTTCCACCACGGCGTTGAGGCCTACAAAGTTGCGCCCGAGCTGGCCGAACACGGAGCCGGTGCGGTTGTATGGTCAGACTGGTCGTCCTTCAAAATCGAAGCGTATGACGCCACGGTTTATAACGCACGACTGCTGCACGAAGCCGGTGTGGTTACCTCACTCCATTCCGACAACAGCCAGATTGCCACCCGCATGAACTGGGAAGCAGCAAAAATGGTACGCGCCGGCGTGGAGCCCGAAGTGGCCATGTCGATGATTACCAGCGCCACTGCCGAACTTCTTGGAATCGACGACCGCGTTGGCTCCCTCGAGCCCGGCAAAGATGCTGATTTTGTGATCTGGAGCGGGGATCCGCTTTCCACATTCACCAAAGCCGAGCAGACCTGGGTCGATGGCCGCAAATACTTCGACCTTGAGGAAGATGCCGTGCTCCGCCAAAACGTGGAAGCCGAGCGCGCCGCACTCATCAAACGCGTATTGGAGGAATAATCATGAATAATAACACTCATACCTCCCGACGCAGCACGATGCGTTCATTCACTTTGAAACTCGAAACTTCTATGAAGACTACACTATCCACAATTGTTGCCGCCCTGCTTTTTGGGGTGATGGGCATCGGATTCGCATCTGACGCTCAGGCGCAGATTCCCGCTCCGGTTCAGTCCGGGCCCGTGGCTCTTTCCGGTGGCACTATCCACACCATGGCTGGTGACACCATCGAGAACGGCACCATTCTGTTCGAAAACGGTGTAATAACCGCGATTGGCACCGACGTAGAGCTGCCGGAAGGAACCGTGATGGAAAACGTTACCGGCAAACACATCTATCCCGGTCTGATCGACGCATGGTCCAACATGGGTATATTTGAAATCGGCGCCGTAAACATGACCGTCGATGTAAACGAGCAGGGACCGGTAAATCCAAACGTAATGGTTGAAAGGGCGTTCAACCCGGAAAGCCGCCACATTGGGATAGCCCGTTCAGCCGGTATCCTCACATCTGTAACCACGCCGGGTGGCGGCCTGGTTTCGGGCCAGTCTGCCGCTATGAAAATGGACGGCTGGGCATGGGATGAAATGACGCTCAGATCGGGTGTTGGTCTGGTGATCAACTGGCCGGGCAGCAGTAATCAAAACCGCTATGCCGAGCAAATCCGTGAACTGCGCAGCGCCTTTGCTGATGCCCGCTCATACATGAACGCCCGCCGGGCCATGGAAAATGGTGATGCACCACATCACAATTTCGACTCCCGATGGGAAGCCATGATTCCAGTTCTGGAAGGTGAGCGTCCGGTTGTGGTAAACGCCAATCAGGTTCGTCAGATTCAGGATGCCATCACATGGGCTGAGGAAGAAGATGTTCGCATCATCATTCTCGGCGGCGTGGATTCGCATCTTGTTGCCAATCACCTGCGTGAAAAAAACGTACCGGTGATTTTGACAACCGTGCTCACATCACCTTTCCGCAACTGGCAGGCCTACGACCATATCTACTCGCTTCCTGCAAAACTGCATGAAGCAGGCGTAACATTTGCCATTGCCGGAGGTAACGGCGCGGCTAACGCCAACCGCCTCCCGTATGAAGCCGGAGCAGCGGTTGCCTACGGACTGCCCGCAGATGTGGCGCTTCGCTCGGTGATGACCACTCCAGCCACCATTCTGGGCCTCGATGACCGTATCGGCACGCTCGAAACCGGCAAAGACGCCACCCTGATGATTACCACAGGTAACCCGATCGAGTACAGCACTCAGGTTGAGCAGGTGTACGTACAGGGCCGCAAAAGCGATATGATGGACATGCATCGCCAGTTCTACGAAAAATACCGCGAAAAAGTAGATCAACGCAGCATGAACCGCTGATAATCGATAATCGCAGACCTGACAGGTTTCAGAAAACCTGTCAGGTCTTTTTCGTTAGCACACCCGGCAGTTTCAAAAAGAGCAGGTTTTCCCGGCGCTGTAGGCGCCGAATATGGTTAGAAAAAAAAGAGCTGTAATTGACGGCCTGTCTGCCACAGCGAAGCCAGGCAGGCCCGAGCCCTTGATGCTGCCGAAGTCGCGATTTTAACCGAGGGCCAACGCGCTAATCGTGTTCCCGCTCCTTTACCAACGCAGACCTCCAGGGTTTACAAAACCCTGGAGGTCTTTTTCGTTAGCACACCCCGTAGTTTAAAAAAAGAGCAGAATTCCCCGGCGCCGTAGGTGCCAAATATGGGTAGATAGAGGAGTCACACCAACATGGCCCGAGGCGGGATTTGTTCGAAGCATCTATGTAACCGAGGGCCAAAAGACAGATCGTGTCAATGTCTCCGAAATCCTCCGAATCTTTAAATCCTTCAATCCTAATTCAACTATCGATGTTGAAAGCTAGCTATTTTAGGGAGGACCATGATTTATGGGATTGAAAGGATTCTCTTGATTGACAGAAACAGATTTCACTATTTGCTGTCGCGGATAAGATGGAAGGATTCACAGATGAATTCCATCCGGGCTCACGTACTGCGCAGACCTGACAGGTTTCAGAAAACCTGTCAGGTCTTTTTCGAAACTTTGCCCTGTGGTTACAAACAGTGCATGCGCAGACCTCCAGGGTTTTCAAAACCCTGGAGGTCTTTTTCGTTAGCACACCCGGCAGTTTCAAAAGGAGCAGGTTTTCCCGGCGCTGTAGGTGCCAAATATGGGTATGTAAACTATTGATGTTGATAGCTGCCATTTAAGAAGCAGGACCATGATTTATGGTATTCAAAAGGATTCTCTTGATTGAACTGGCCTAACTCGGAATATCAAGCCCTGTTTCAAACATTGGTCTCGTGCAGGCCTTCAGCCTGCGAATTTGGGGGCGGCGATTTCTACCTGATGCGCTGCATCAGGCTGTGTTCGTTGAGGCTTTCAGCCTCGGACCGGGATA
>PWID01000180.1 GCA_003555145.1 Balneolia bacterium
TAAAATTGCTCTGAGCGTTGGGGAGCTTTGGTTTCTTTTAGCGGAACGCAGTACGGTTTAGCCAATTTTTATTCCAGCCCAGCGGTTTTTGGTTACCTTTTGTCCGCACAAAAGGTAAGAGATGCTTATTTCTACTGAATGACCACTCAATTGGATCAGACATAGAGGGGTTCATTTTTAGACGGAGCTTAGAATTGACCCCTGTTTGGTTCCAAATGTAATAGTTTGGTTCGATTCAGTTTTTACCGGACACCAATGATTGTGAATGGTGAATTGTGAATTAATGGGTAGTCCTTGAATTGGATAAAGATTTGGCAATCAGAACTCGGGGCCTGAATTGCACATGCTTCGGCTTCGCTCATGTGCGCACTGAGGTATATTATATTTCGTTAGTAAAATGAACGCTGGTTGAGATGCGGGTTTACTCCGACCACCGGCGGAAGTCGAAACCAGCATCGCCGAAGCATTAACCGTTTTTTTTAGGGGCTTTCCTTATTAGTGGTTCCCGTTAAGTTTAGATTCGTAAGGAATAACTAAGACGCCTTACAGACAGCAATTCACAATTCACCATTCAAATTCACCATTCGAACCAGCATAGACTCCGAAATGTGGGATCCCCTCCCTTCACGCTTCCTTATACCTTCTGTTTATCGTATCTTTAGGCCGCCATTAATTCCACAAACCCTCTTGTTATTCACGATTTGAACCGAATTACAGCAGAACAAAAGAAGATCTTTTCAATTGTATCAAAAGCCGGCTCCAATTGCTCGCAGCCGGTCTATGTTGTCGGAGGGTTCGTACGCGACCATTACCTCGGCCGTAAAAAAGATGAACGTGAAGCAGATATCGATTTTGTAACCGTAGGCTCGGGCATCGATCTGGCTATGGAAGTCGCCCGTTTACTGAAAACCAAAAATATTTCGGTATTCAAAACTTTCGGAACGGCTCATATTCGTTATAAAAATTTCGATCTGGAGTTTGTTGGTGCACGCACCGAGAGTTATGACAGGAGCTCCAGAAAACCAGTCGTTGAAGACGGAACCCTGGAAGAAGATCAAAAACGGCGCGATTTTACCATTAATGCTATGTCCTGGTCGCTCAATGAAAACAGCTACATGGAGCTCATCGACCCGTTCGACGGAATGGCAGACCTGGAGAATGGAATCATCCGTACTCCACTCGAACCCGAGCAAACCTACAATGATGATCCTTTAAGGATGATGCGTGCTGTTCGTTTTGCCACACAGCTTCAGTTCGAGATTGAGCAGTCGAGCTATGAAGCCATCAAAAAGATGGCAGACCGGCTGTCGATTATTTCTCAGGAGCGCATCATAGATGAATTAAACAAAATCGTGCTCTCTACGGTGCCTTCGATTGGATTCAGGCTGCTTTTCCATACAGGCTTGCTAAACCAGTTTTTTCCTGAAATGGTTGATCTCCACGGGGTAAAGGAAGTGGACGGTGTACGCCATAAAGATAACTTCTGGCATACCCTTCAGGTTTTAGACAACATTTCGGAGAACACAGACGACCTCTGGCTACGCTGGGCAGCCATTATGCACGATATTGCAAAACCCGCTACCCAAAAGTACTCTAAACAACACGGGTGGACCTTCCACGGTCATGACGCACTGGGGGCCGGCATGACTAAACGCATTTTCCGCAGGCTTGGACTGCCGCTGGACCACAGGTTAAAGTACGTTCAGAAACTGGTTCGTCTCCACCTCCGCCCTATTGCACTGGCAAACGCCGAAGTGAGCGATAGCGCTATTCGAAGGCTCATTTTCGAAGCAGGAAACGACGTTGAAGATCTGATGACGTTATGCCGGGCCGACATCACCAGTAAAAACGACCGCAAAGTACAGCAGTATCTTTCCAATTTCGACCGGGTCGAGGAAATGATACAGATAGTTGAGGAAAAAGATCACCTGAGAAACTTCCAGCCTCCGGTAGACGGGCTCGAAATCATGGAGCTTTTGAAACTCAAACCCGGCCCTGAAATTGGCGTTATAAAAGACGGGATCCAGAATGCCATTCTGGACGGCATCATCCCGAACGAACGGGAAGCCGCGCTGGAGTACATGTATAAACTGCACGAAGAAAACTCGAAACAAGGATAGAATCAGAAGACCTCATTTTTAACTTTTTTAGCTCAGTTGCATCATGGCAGAAACATTCATAGCCCGATCCTACGCAAAAATTAACCTTGGCCTGTTTATCAGAGATCGGCTGCCAAATGGATATCACGATATAGAAACCGGTTTTGCGTTCATCGATCTGAGCGACAGAATGGAGGTAAGCCCGGCCGACAAAACTACTATTACCTGTAACGATCCGAACGTACCCACAGGAAAAGATAATTTGATCAACAAGGCTATTTCGGCTTTTAACCACGCCTTTGGCACCAGCGGATATTTCAGAATTAATCTTCAAAAATCCATACCTGCGGGCGCCGGACTTGGCGGCGGCAGCAGCAACGCTGCCGTTATGCTTCGGCTATTGAACCGCATCCACGAGAAAAACATACCTCTGGATGAGCTTTGCAAAGTTGGTGCAGCACTTGGTGCAGACGTGCCCGTATTCATTCGTTGTGAAACCGCCATTGGAACCGGAACCGGCACTGAGCTGGAGTATGTGGATTTCCAGCCCGATTATCATATTGTTACCGTTTGGCCCGGCATACACAGCGATACCAGAGAAGCCTACCAGATGTGTGAACCCGGCGGACCTCCTGAAGAGCCTTTATCCGGAATTCTCACGGAGTACAATCCCGACGAATGGACCTATCTGCTCAGAAACGATCTCGAGCCCGGCGTGATTCAAACCTATCCCCAAATTGGCAACCTGAAGGATCAGATGTATGATATGGGAGCCCTTTATGCCGCAATGAGCGGTAGCGGAAGTTCGGTGTTCGGCATTTTCGATCAGGAAGTGACCGCTCACGAAACCTATCAGTATCTCCTGCAGCTAGACTACAGAGCCAACCTCACGCCTCCAGGTTTCCAGCCTGACCACGGTGTTTATCTGAAAGGTTAATTTTTTTTCGTAAATTAGACCCACTATTTCGTGTGCTATACAGATTAATTAATTAAATAGATTTTATAAGCTATGAGTAAAAAAGTTGAGTCGGATCTACGGACCGGCATGGACGCAGAGTCCATTAAGAATGATATTATTAGCCACTTGCGTTACACACAGGCCACAGACCTTGAAACTGCTACAGAAAGAGAAATTTACAAAAGCGTGGTTCTTTCCGTTATGGATCGTCTCCACGACAACTGGCTGAATACCCAGAAAGAATACCGCCAGAAGAAAACCAAGAAGATTTATTATATCTCGATGGAATTTCTGATCGGGCGTCTGCTCGACAACGCGCTAATCAATCTTGGAATTGAAGAGCCTATTCGTGAAGCCTGCAAGGAAATCGGATACGACTACGAGGTAATCCGCGACATGGAAGATGATGCTGCGCTGGGCAACGGCGGTCTTGGTCGTCTTGCTGCATGCTTTCTCGACTCTATGGCTACTTTAGGCCTTGCCGGTTACGGATATGGTATTAAATACGATTATGGTATTTTCAACCAGCGAATTATTGATGGCTACCAGGTAGAGCGCCCCGACGACTGGCTTCGTTTTGGAACCCCTTGGGCAGTAACCCGCCCAAGTGTGATGTACCCGGTTCGTTTTTACGGTCGCTCAACCCCGTATACTGACGAAAACGGCGTACTTCGCTTTAAATGGGAAAATACGCAGCATTTGTACGCACTGGCGAACGACATTCCAATGCCGGGCTTCAAGAATGGGGTTGTAAACAATCTTCGCTTGTGGAAAGCTACATCACCAAAATCGCTGGACCTTACGAGCTTCAACCAGGGTGAATACATCAATGCGGTTCGTGATATTGAGCTGCATGAAAACATCTCCCGCGTGCTATATCCAAACGATAAAGTTTTCGTGGGTCAGGAGCTTCGCCTCAAGCAGGAATACTTCCTGGTTTCATCCACCCTGCAGGATATCATTCGCGAGTTTAAAGCTCAGTATGATGACTTCCGTGAGCTTCCCGACCGCGTTGCCATACAGTGCAACGATACCCACCCGAATCTGGCCATCCCCGATCTGATGCGCATCCTTATGGATGAAGAAGGTCTCGACTGGGATACCGCCTGGGACATTACCGTTCGTACTCTTTCGTATACAAACCATACGGTTCTGCCAGAGGCGCTCGAAAAATGGCCCGTTGCTCTGCTTCGCAATTTACTTCCGCGCCATCTGCAGATCATTTATGAAATCAACAAGCGTTTCATCAATAAGGTGCACGAAACCTTTGGCGACGACGTCAATCGGGTGCGCCGGATGTCAATCATCAGCGAAGGCGAGCAGCCTTCTGTACAGATGGCGAACCTGGGAATTGTTGGTACGCATAAAGTTAACGGGGTAGCTGCGCTTCACACCGAGCTTATTAAAAAAACGATATTTCGTGATTTTTACGAACTGTACCCGGAGCGTTTCACCAATAAAACCAACGGTATTACGCCGCGCCGCTGGCTGAAACAGTGCAACAAGCCTTTAGCCGAACTCATTACAAGCGAAATTGGTGATTCCTGGATAACCCATTTGGACGATCTCAAAAAGCTTGATGAAAAAGTCGGCAATAAGTCGTTCATGAAGAAATACAGCGACATAAAGCAGGAAAACAAAGAGCGCCTGGCAGACTATGTTCGTGAGCATTATGGCTTCGAGCTCAATACCAAGGCAATATTTGATATTCAGATTAAGCGTATACACGAGTACAAGCGTCAGCTTATGGCTGCTATACACACGGCAGCGCTTTACAATAAGCTCAAGGCCAATCCTGATCTCGATATCGCGCCCAGAACCGTAATTTTTGCCGGTAAAGCGGCACCGGGTTACGCGATGGCCAAGATGTTCATCAAGCTTATTACAAGCATTGCCGACAAGATCAACAACGATCCTGATATGGAAGGCAAGCTGCAGTGTTTCTTCCTGGATAATTATTCCGTAACCCTTGCCGAGCAGCTGATTCCTGCCGCCGATCTTTCGGAGCAGATTTCCACCGCAGGTATGGAAGCATCCGGAACCGGAAACATGAAGTTCGCCCTTAACGGTGCCATAACCATTGGTACTTTAGACGGCGCAAATGTGGAAATTCTCGAGGAAGTGGGTGAAGACAATATCTTCATCTTTGGGCTCACCGTAGAAGAAGTTGAAGAACTTCGCAGAGCGGGCTACTCCTCATGGGATTATTACAATGCCGACAAGGATCTTAAACAGGTTATCGACCAGATTCGTGAAGGCTTCTTCAGTCCGGAGAACCCGTCTCTGTTCCACCTGATTACCAATGCGCTGCTCGAAAGCAACGATTACTTCCTGGTAATGACCGACTATCCGGCTTATGCTGAGGCTCAGAAAGAAGTTGAGGCTCTCTACAAAAAACCGGAAGAGTGGTTCAAAGTCGCACTGCACAACACCGCGCGTGTTGGGAAGTTCTCATCTGACCGGACCATATCCGACTACGCAACCGACATCTGGGGCTGTGAATCGCAGCTTAAGAAAGGTCGTGAATACCAGGGTACAAAGAAGTAAACCCCTGTGATTTTAAATAGAAAGGCCGTCTCCCATTCCGGGTGACGGCCTTTTTTTATGGTGATGAGTTTCCAAGCCGAATCATTAATAAATAGGATTTCAGCACAGCAGACCTGACAGGTTTTAAAAACCTGTCAGGTCTGTGCGAGATTTTGTCGGAAAGCAGAATCCCGGGTTAAGCAAAATCATCCAGCCTCTTCTTTTTGTTGGCACCCTTCAGAATTTTATGATCTTCGTCGTGGGCGTCATCAGGTTCCAGATGCATGGTTATGATGGCATCCGTTCTCAACGAATCTATGATCCGGCGCTCGAGCCTGGTTGCATCAACATGGGCTTGCTGCAGGGTGATGTCGTCTGAAAACACAAGATGTAGCTCAACCCAGGTCGTGTTTCCGGAAGTACGGTGCCGGAGATGATGCCAGCCCGTAATATGGCCAGGAAGTTCTTTGTCCAGCTCAGACCGTATTGCGCGATCGGCTTCGGGGTTTCGTGTGTCCATAATACCCTTCACCGAAAAGGAGAGAAGTTTCCAGGCTTCCCATGAAATGTAACCGGCAAGCAAAAGACTCACTATTACATCGATATAGAGCCAGCCCGTAAAATGAATCAACACAAGGGCAAGAACCACGCCGCCGCTGGTCCAGACGTCGGTAAGCGTATGTTTACCGTTGCTGATGGCGATCATGTTGTTGTGCTTCTTACCCACGCTGAGCACGTAGCTTCCCAGAGCAAGATTGATGAGTGCCGCGCCTATTAGCAGGAACATACCCGTGCCCATATTTTCTATGGTAATACCGGTAATCATGCTTTGGATGGCGTAGTATACAATGGTAATACCCGCCACGATGATAATAGCCCCTTCCGCCCCGACCGAAAGCAGCTCAATCCGCTCATGCCCGTAATGATGATCTTCATCGGCTGGTTTAAGGCTCAGATAATAGCCGTAGACCACAAAAGCGACGGCAAAAATATGAACAACCGATTCCATGGAATCAGACAGCGCAGCCGAGGAGCCCGTCACAAAAAAAGCACCAATTTTAAGCGCAAGCGAAACGCTGGCAACCATCAGACTGATTATCAGCGCGCGTTTAACAGGGTCTGGGGAAAGCATGAAGGATATAAGTTATATGTTGTTGTCGCTATAATATAAGCTGAATTGTTGGATCTAACTTAGCTCAATCAGGCAAAAAACAGGAACAACCTCATAAGATGCTGTCCCTGCTATATTCCGATTTCTCTATTAACTCTCAACAATGTTGAGCAGATAAAACTTACTAAAGCCCGATAAACCAAGCCACCAGATAGAAATACAAAGCCAATCCTACAAAGTCTTTGATTGTTGTTATAAACGGGTCTGCACCCGGCGCATGATCAAATCCCGCTTTGAGGAGCATAAATGGAATCAAAAAACCAAGCAAGGTTGCGACTGGAATTACAACCGCAA
>PWID01000073.1 GCA_003555145.1 Balneolia bacterium
AATAAACATTTGGCAATCCCAGCTTGTGATTTTCCTCCTGGGCTTTTTTCATGCCCCGGTTTCCAAGCTTTGTCAACTCGGCAGCAAAGTCTTTTGTATTTGGTTTTTTCATTCTTAAGTAATCTTATCTAAACTCAAACTATAAATGGCATTATTTATTAAAGCTCCAGCTGTTTAATAATCAACAAAACGAATACCTGTTATATACAAATTAGAACATACGATTAATGAACTGAATTTCTTCTATTCCCTGCATGTTTTAAATGTAACAAAAAACAGAGGGTAAAATCACCCAAAGATGCAAAAGATTGAGTGTTCCTTTCTACAAATGAAGAATAGTAAGAATCACATTTGTCCAAAAACCTGACGCCCTTTTACTACTTCATTTCATTTTCCGAATCTTGACTTACAGGGTTAATACTGTAGCTTGCGGCCTACACAACATCATACGTCATTGTGGAACCCTTTCAGGGTTCGAAAGTATGATGCGCCTCTTTCCCCGGGCTTACGCACCGGGGCTACGCACATTCAATCCCTTCAGGATTGGCTGGATTTTCAATTAGGCCGAAAATATGCCAATCTCTGGATTTATTAGTCTAAAATCGAAGATCAAACTTCATCCTAAACGGATAGCATGAGTTCGGTTAATACTATTCGTCCATGAAGAACTAAGGATTCGGTCTGACACATCCACTCCATCATTTCCAAGTCACAATGTATTCAAAAGCACCATTTGAACAGAAAACCATATGGCGTACCTACGGCACGCTTTATATGATTGCATGTTTATTTCTACCCATATACGGTCCCTGACGGGATCATTTGTTCATCATTTTTACTGGAATTTAATAGTGGCATAAAACTCCGTCCCTTTAGGGACGAAATATGGGTAGAAATCTGAAGATCCTAGACCTCCCTGTGCCGTAGGTACAGCATATGATCTGATTTGCAACAAAGATTCATACCCATCAAATGGTCATTTTTGCAGAGAGAACGGACACTTGATTTAACTTAATCATTCCTACATAAGCGATTTTTTCATGTTTTAGAACAGGGCGCTTTGAATCGAACTCAGGTATATTGCGCTTTTTGCAACAACGATTATTATTTGGAGGCTAACTTTAGAGAGCCATTTACTTTCGGACGTTCAAAAACTGATTTCATAGTTCTTCGTAGAAAAAGGATGCACTTAAAAAATCTTTCCGCTATATTGAAAGCGTTGACACCAAAAAAAAACCCCGGAGATCAATCCGGGGCTTTTGTATGTGCTTATGTATCCTTCAATGTACCAATAAATGAGGGTGTCATTTAATGTTCTGTTTTAACAAGGCCTGATCCGTTATTCGTTCCGGATTCGGCTTTTTTATTTTCATTTCGGGTCTTGAATTTTTCTTTCGGGTCGGCTACTGCATCTTTCTCAAGCACTAAACCCAGCAGATCTTCCATGCGTTCCAGATAAACGAATTTTATGCCTTCGATGGTATCTTTCTCGATTTCATCAACATCCTTTTCGTTTTTCTTAGGCAGAACCACGGTCGTAATTCCTGCTCTTCTTGCAGCCAGAACCTTTTCCTTGATGCCGCCAACCGGAAGTACAGCCCCTCTCAGTGTGATCTCGCCCGTCATCGCGATGGTGTTCTTAACCTTGCGCTGAGTAAAGATTGAGGCCACGGCCGCAAGCATAGATACACCTGCGCTTGGTCCGTCTTTTGGCACGGATCCGGCCGGAACGTGAATGTGCAGGTCCCATTCGGTAAACGCGCTCAGCGGAATATTCAGCTCGTCGGATATGGTTTTGAGATGCGAAACGGCCAGACTGGTCGATTCTTTCATCACATCACCAAGCTGACCCGTAATCTGAATTTTGCCCGAGCCTTTGGAAACGCTGGCTTCAATAAACAGAATGTCGCCTCCGTAGGGCGTCCATGCCAGGCCTGTTGCCACGCCCGGAACGGTTGTCCGCTCCACCACATCACTAAAAAACTTACGCTTGCCGAGAATATCTTCGACTACATTCGGCGTAATTTTACGCGACTTGATTTCTTCTGATGCAACCTGACTCGCCACGTTTCGCGCAACCGAGCCAATCTCGCGGTTCAGGTTACGTACGCCCGCCTCGCGGGTGTAGCCGTCGATAAGCGAATGCACAGCGCTGTCTTCAAAGGTGATGTTTTTCTTTGTAAGTCCGTTTTCCTCGGTTTGTCTCGGAATGAGGTACTTCTTCGCAATCTCGGTTTTCTCTTCCAGCGTATAGCCGCTTATAGGAATGATCTCCATACGGTCGCGCAAGGGCGCCGGAATGGTTTCCAGTGAGTTGGCCGTGGCGATAAAAAGCACCTTGCTCAGGTCGTACTCCAGCTCCAGATAGTTATCGTGGAAACTGTCGTTCTGCTCGGGATCGAGCACTTCAAGCAGAGCCGAGGTCGGATCCCCGCGGAAGTCGGAGCCAACCTTATCGATTTCATCGAGCATCATTACCGGATTGCTTGAACCGGCTTTTTTCATGTTCTGTATGATGCGGCCCGGAAGCGCACCGATGTAGGTACGACGGTGCCCCCGAATCTCGGCTTCATCACGTAAACCACCCAAACTGATGCGGGAAAACTCCCGGTTGATAGAACGTGCAATTGACTTACCTAACGATGTTTTACCAACGCCCGGAGGGCCGTAGAAACACAGGATCGGCGCTTTCATATCTTTTTTGAGCTTCAGCACGGCCAAGTATTCGATAATACGTTTCTTCACCTTTTCGAGCCCGTAGTGGTCTTCATCCAGAATTTCACGGGCTTTTTTCAGGTCGAGCTTATCCTCGGTGTACTTCTCCCACGGCAGATCAATCAGCGTTTCCACATAGTTTAGTATCATACCGTGATTAGGCGCCTGAGGTGGCGTGCGCTGCAGGCGATCGAGCTCCTTGTTGATGGTTTTCATCACCGCTTCAGGAAATTCATCCTTACGGGCCATGGCTTTTTCACGCAGCTTTTCCACATCCTGCTGACCGGTGTCTTCACCAAGCTCCTCCTGAATCGCCTTCAGCTGCTGACGCAGGTAAAAATCGCGCTGCTGATCGTCGATGTCCGTTTTCACCTTCGAACGAATCTGCTCGCTAACATCCAGCACCTGAAGCTCTTTCTCCAGATAATCAATCACCATCTGAAGTCGCTTCGTAAACGACTGAATTTCCAGCAAACCCTGTTTTTCCTCAATGCCAACATTCAGATTCGAAGAAATGAAATTCAGCAGAAAAGTCGGGCTTTTGATATTGTTGATGGCAATGGAGGCCTCAGAAGGAATATTCGGCGATTTGTTCACAATCTGTGCCGCCGTTTCCTGAACCGAGCGAATGGCTCCCTGCAGCTCCAGTCCTTCCATATCCTGCACGTTTCTGTACTGCTCAACATCGGCCTTGAAATAGGGCTCAGTGGCGGTGAACTGCTTCACCTTAAATACACTCTTGCCCTGTATTACGATGCTCTTGCTGCCGTCCGGCATTTTAATGAGCTTAAGAATCTGGGCAACAGTACCAACGTGGTAAAGATCCTCGATGCCCGGATCTTCCTCTTCGGCGTTTTTCTGGGTTACTATTCCGATAATTTTATCAGATTCGTAGGCGGTCTTCACCAGCTCCAGAGAGCGGTCGCGGCCCACGGTAATAGGAATCACAACGCCGGGAAAAAGTACCGTGTTTTTAAGGGCCAGTATAGGCAGGGAGTCCGGTATTCCGGATTCGGTAATTTTTCGCTCTTCTTCCTCAGAAAGAAGGGGTATAGCCTGTTCGAAATCGTCGAAGTTTTCGTCTCCAAGCCATGATTTAGGATCAAATATGCGGTCTTTCATAAAAATAATTGTCAGGTAAATAGCAACTGTCCGAATCATCCTCTTCCTCTTGATGATGTCGTTCGTTGCAATTTTTAAAATGGTTAGTTAATTCTGCTTTAAGTGTATCAATAACGAAGCCAAAAAGAGCACTATCTACAATTCGTCATACCAGATGCGGTTTCTTCTTTCGGTACAGTCATATTAGCAAGTCCGGGCCGCCTCTTGTGCCATATTTGCAGAACAGGCTCTTATCACCTGCTCACGGGTATGCCAAAGGGTGATGCGCCCCGAGCCAAATAAAAAAGCCACGGCTTGTATAAACCGCGGCTTGAGGGAAAAAGATTCAATATTAAAATAGCAGATTTTACTGCTTTTCGTTGCGAACCGGTATTGGCTTCAGTTTTGGCTCCGGCCCGAATATCTTGTCTTTGAGGTCGGCCCAAAGCTCATTAAGTACGTCCGTTAATTTTCTCTGACTGCTAAAATATCTCATATCTGTTTTCATGTAATAGTTATCGCAACCACGATTTAATAGTATACACATTTTACACAACCAAAACCACGCATACTCATCTAAGTCCGGTGGTCTGGTCTCTCAGTTACCACAATGATAGAACGGCCGATACCATTCCAAAGTATTAGATAATGCCCGGGAATATTTGATGAGCTCCTGAGCCGGATAATTTTAAATTTTAAATTTTGAGCCTGCCTGTCTTCGCCGCGGCAGACAGGTTTTAAATTTTAAATGGGGAAAATGGTCGAAGGTCGAAGGTCCAAAGTCAAAGGTCTCTCAAATTCAAGTATAGTGGTTAAATCTACATGGTAAAAACTGTGGCGCTCCATTGGTTTCGACTCCGCTCAACCAACGGAGTACGATTTTAACTTCTTTATCCGCCCCCTGAGCGGAGTCGAAGGGGGTGGAAGCCGAATTCGCGACGCGCGAATTCGCTGGACAAAAAACCGTAGGGTCACAGATTTGCACAGGTTGCTACACAGATTGAAGGGATTTTCACTCCATCTCTCCCTCTCAATCTTTAATCAACCTCAGCTTTGCCATGCGCATCATGAGCTTTTTCTGGCCGTATTTTTTGAAGAAGACGGTGATTTTCATGTCCTGACCATTACCTTCACGCCCAACGATTTTTCCTACGCCGAAACGGTCGTGGAAGACTTTTACGCCAACGCCCAAATCAGACGGGCTCTCGATGTCATAGGTGATGCCGTCGTAGCTGGCTTTGGCTGGAGGCGCCTGAGAGGAGCCTCGTGCGCTTCCGCTGCTGCCCCCGCTTTTTCCCCGGCCTGAGTTCACAGCCTGACTCTCCCTCCAGTTTCTGGAGACTTCAAAACCGCCCGGTGTTACGCTGGTATCGTTATCCTCATTCTGGCGAATCGTGGCGCCGGATTCGGTACGAACCACGGACGGGTCAACCTCATTGAGAAAACGCGAACGCAGCATTCTTTTCTGCTCACCAAATCTGGAACGCGCCTTCGCATAGCTGAAATACAATTCTTTTTCTGCCCGGGTGATGGCCACATAAAACAAACGCCGCTCCTCCTCGAAATCGGCCTCCTCTCCGTTTCTTCCGCCCATCGGGAACAGTTCTTCCTCCAAACCTACCACAAACACCACGGGGAATTCAAGCCCCTTGGCCGCGTGAACGGTCATAAGCGTTACGGCCGGCTGGGTTTCGTCGAATCCGTCCGTATCCGAGTAGAGGCTAATTTCCTGCAGAAAGGTGCTTAAATCAGCATCGGGACGCTCTTCTTCGTGCTGGGCAATGGCGTTAAGCATCTCCATCACGTTTTCGCGGCGGCCAAGTGATTCGTGGGTGTTCTCTTCCACAAACTGCTTCACATAACCCGTTCGGTCGAGCAGCTCACGCGTGACCTCAACCAGGCTGGAGTCTTCGGCGTTAAGCTTCTCCCGGCAGACATCAATGATGTTCACAAAGTCTTTGATCCGGGTTTTGGCCGGTTTATAGATATCTATTTCGTCTACCTTCATCAGGGAATTCCAGATCGTGTCCTGATTCTGGCGCGCATAATCCCGAAGTCCCTGTATCGACTTATCACCAATACCCCGAGCCGGCTCATTTATGATGCGCAGCAGGCCCTCTTCATCATTTGGATTTACGAGCAGCCTCAGGTAGGCGATTACGTCCTTGATTTCCTTCCGCTGGTAAAACGAAACCCCGCCCACCAGCTGATAGTTGATGCCCTTCCGGCGCATGATGTCTTCATACACCCTGGACTGATAGTTGGTGCGGTACAGGATGGCAAAATCGTTATTGCTGTAGCCTTTTTTGATTTTATGCTCATGAAGCTTGCTGGCTACACGATTGGCCTCATCATACTCATCAAAGTTCTCCAGCAGAATGACCGGATCGCCCTGCATATTTTCGGTCCAAAGCGTTTTATCCAGCTGATTTTTGTTCTTTTTTATGATGGAATCAGCGCATTTCAAGATAGCCTGAGTAGAGCGGTAATTCTGCTCGAGCGGAATCTTTACTGCGTTCGGGTAGTCGGTTTTGAAATTCAGAATGTTGGAAATATCCGCGCCCCGGAAAGAGTAGATACTCTGGGCGTCATCACCCACCACCGTAATGTTTTTGTACTTGCTGGCCAGCATTCGCGCCACCTTGTACTGGGCGTGGTTCGTATCCTGGTACTCATCGATGAGCACATAGCGGAAATAGTCCTGGTATTTTTCGAGCACCTCAGGGTGTTTTTCGAACAGCTCGATCGGCAGAATGAGCAGGTCGTCGAAATCCATGGCATTGCTTTGCTTCAGGCGGTTCAGGTAGATCGGATACACCTGTGCGGCAATGTCGTCGAGCGAACTGCTCACGAACTTATCTGCGTACTCGCGCGGACTCACCAATTGGTTCTTCGCCCCGCTGATGCGAAAGCGGATGTCTCGCGGCTTCACTTCACGCGGTTCGAGGCCCATCTCCTTGAGAATACCCTTCACCATGCGCTCGCTGTCGTCGGAGTCGTAAATACTGAAGCTGGACTGAAAGCCTATCTTTTCGGCTTCCATCCGCAGAATTCTCGAAAATATGGAGTGAAATGTTCCCATCCACAGTTTGCTGGCGGCCGGACCAATCAGCTTCT
>PWID01000075.1 GCA_003555145.1 Balneolia bacterium
GACGCCACTCGAAATTTGTCCCGTTGGGATCGGTATCCAGACCAAGATGGGTTTTGTACCAGCTTTTTGTTTCTTCAGGGTTTTTGGTCTTAAAGAAAATTCCGCCTATGCCGGTTACACGTTTCATATTTGTTATTTAAATAATCAGGAAGGGTGATGCGATTTGGGTACCATCACCCTATAAAGGCCTTATCGTATAATCGCAACCTTACCCACGCCCCGCTCGTCTCCGTTGGCGTCGTTGGCTATAATCATGTACACGC
This sequence comes from Balneolia bacterium, assembly GCA_003555145.1. Taxonomy (GTDB): domain Bacteria; phylum Bacteroidota; class Rhodothermia; order Balneolales; family Cyclonatronaceae; genus Cyclonatronum. The sequence continues at coordinate 264 of PWID01000075.1, forward strand.
CGCTGGCCACGCGGTTACCGTTGAAGTCGCGCGCGTTCCATTCGGCCCGGCCGCTTCTGGCGTTAACGCGGTTTATCATGCGCCCGTCGACCGATATGATAGAAACCAGAGTTTCGTCGCTCAGGCCCTCAATAATGATATTGCCGGTCTCCTGATTGTACTGGTACGGATTCGGATATACAAAAAGATCATCCATCTGCCGGCGTGAAGTCTGTGGGACGTCGGTGTAGGTGAGCAGCCCTTCGTCGGTGGCTATATACACTATACCGGTTTCATCATCCACGGCTACATCGTCGATGGTGTTTGAAAAAAGCGGGCTGTTTGAAGTAGTGAAGTGCTTCAGAATGTTGCGGCCGTTTTCGTCTATGAGCCAGAGGCCGTCGCCACGGGAGCCAATCCACTTCTGGTTGGCGGCATTAACAGCGATGGAAGTGGCGTCTATATCGCGAAGGAGAAAGGGGGAATCGGCATCAGGGTCGGCGTTGATGAGGAAGCTGGCCTCGCGGTCGCGCGGACCTCCATCGATCACGCGATCCGGGAAGAGGAAACGGGCTACGCCGCGTGCGGTACCAATCCAGACTTCCCCGCGCAGATCTTCGGTTATGGCATAGACCTGATCGTTGGGCAGATTACCCTGATTCTGGTTTGTAGTAAGCCTTACAGCCGTCTGATTTCCTTCTTCGTCGAAACTGGTAACAAGCAGTCCTGATCCGGCCCCGGAAGCACCTTCAAGCGGAATCCAGAACTGATCGCGGCGGTCGATGTATAAATCCCGAAGAAGGCCGTTCCCGGCTTCAGATGGCTGGGTGAATTCGCGCCAGCTGCTTTCTTCGATATTGTACTCAAGCATGCGACTGCCGGTGCCAACATACATGGCCAGCCATACGCGCCCTCTTGAGTCCTGATCTATACCGCCTATTACGTTGAAGTTTCCACCGGGATTGAATGGAGAAATAGGGCTGTTCGAAACGTTGAAAATCTGTATTTCATCGGTTTCTTTATTGTGTTTAGCTAAACCGCGTCCGAAACTGGCAAAGAAATAGTAGTCATCTGTGATTAAAGACCGATAAACGCTGTTGTAACTGAAGTCTCTCAGGACTTCCTGATTAGTAATGTTGAAATTCACCCACTGATTATCTCGCTTAATAAAATAACCTGAGTTACTAATCGGCGCGGATCGCTGGCCAGGTATGGAAGTCGAGGCAGAAATGACTTCACCATTGCGGATACTTATTCCCCTGAAGAAATTCAGGTCCGGTCCGGGGGGGCTGTAGAATTCGAAATCGCTGCTGTTCAAGTTAGTTTTTAGCGCGAGTCCCCGGCTTTGGGTTCCAAGTATAAAAAGCCTGTTGTCGGGAGAATCGTTGTAAAAAACACTTCTGGCAAACTCACTACTAATTTGCTGCGTGTTCCGGGTGTTGTTTGGGTTGAGTAATTGTACCCGGTCTTCCATAAGGCCGAGAATGATGCTCCCGCTCGTGCTCTTACGAAAACGTTCTACCGGCTCGGTGAATAAATCAGTAACGCTCCAGCTTTGGCCATCATAAAGAAAATTTTCTTCTTGGCCAGCTGCAAAAATCTCATTCCCTCGTACAACTACCGATTGAATATTTTCATTAAGTGTTCCCCAGCTGCCTGCTCCATCTGTATTATCCCAATTTGCAGGTACTGCAAGGCTTCCTTGCGACCGGTCTCCGATGGCCAGGCCCAAAGGCGTGGCAACATAGAAAACGCCATTTTGATAATAGAAACTGTTGGCAGCTGTGCCCCGGGTGTATTCGCCAAGGTTTATGTAACTGTCGTTTACCAGTCCGCGGTCTACATCAAAAACAACCAGACCAAACTGTGTGGCAATAACGAGGTCGCCATCTATCAGCTGCATTTGGGTTATGAATCTGTTGGCAAAATTTTGATTGCGGCGAATATCGTCGTAGGCTCTCCATGTAAAGCGCTGCAGATCTAAAGACTGGATGGTTCCGTCATTGAATCCCAGCCATAGCTTGTGCTTATCAGCATCGTAAGTCATGGCGGTAGGGCTAAGCCTGTAAAGCCCGTCGAGAGCGGTAAAAAAATCGGCCGAACCACTTGGGTTCCAAATGTAGATACCACCATCGGTACTAATCAGGAAGTTACCGTCACGATCCTGAACAATCTCGTTGGTTGAAATAAACGATGTGTTCGGTTCCCATTCGCCTATTGATTGGGCATCGGCTGGTTGATAGCCGAGCGCAAGTATAAAAAGGGCGATAAGACCGTAAGGAAGTAAATTTCTGATGTTAAAAACCATGTTCAGATACATAGAATAAAGCTGTGCGTCAGGTTGGAATGATGGAATCGTAAAGCGACGGTGTAATATAGTGTTTTGTATCTAACTGCGACAACGCGATACAGGTTCGCACTTATTTTAAAAGCAGCATTTTACGTGTTAAACGGCTAGTTGGAGTATCCAGCGTATACAAATAAACCCCGCTTGACAGCGCATTTGCATTAAAAGTAATGCTGTGGCTGCCTTCGCTTCGAATTCCCTCGGCCAGAGTTTCTACAAGGCGCCCCTGAATATCATAAACCCGCAATGAAATATTCCCGCTTTCCGGCAGTCTGAACGTTATCGTTGTCTGAGGATTAAACGGATTCGGATAGTTCTGAAGCAACTCAACCTGATCCGGTTTCTCAATTGGCTCAGGGTCGGGATCCGGCCCGCCCAGAGGTTCGCCTTCTTCAACTTTTATAAAGCCAAGCCGGAGCTCAGAACGAGCTCCGAGATCATCATTAAGACGTATACCGGAAAAGTAGTAGCGCCACATTAGCTGTACGTATGGTCGTTCAGCGGTATATTCTGGAAGATAGATGTCGGAAAATAGCTGTGTATGGCCTGCCTCCTGGTTTCCATCATAAACAACAGGATTGCCGGACTGATCGGTAACGGGTTTGAAATCTCCCTGGTTGCCAATTCGGTATTCGAGACGCAAACGATAGATGCGCGAGTTGGGCAGAACGGTACCGGCTTCCCAGCTCACAACAGGATGCTGAATTCCGCGGGTATCAATTGCCAGAATTGCTGCGCCGAGCCTTGTTCCCGGATAGCCCGGATTCCCTTCTTCGTCTCCGGTATTGATGAAGGAAAAGCCATCATCACCCAGACCATTTATCCGGGTTCCGCTGCTCAGGTTGTAAACACCATCGGTAAAACCTGCAATGGAGGAGCCGGAGTTAGGCTCTGTACGATTCATAAATGAGAATGCCATGGATGCCGGGAATGAGCCCTGGATCTCGTCTGCAGACCAGCCCGAGAACTCATAATCTTCATCTGCAAGTGGATGAGGCAATGGAAAAACATCACCATAACCGGAGGTTTCCTCGAATACGGCTTCTATTGCCAGATCAGCTTCGGGGCTGAGCGTGAGTATCGGATCTTCTTCAGGCTCTCCGTCTATAAGCCAGTGAGTGAAGCTGTAGCCGGGCTGAGATTCGGCCTCAAGCCGCATGGGCTGACCGCTGAAGTAGGTTCCGCTCCAGGGAAATGCCGTGCCATCGGCTTCACTTAGCCGGATTGTATTCAGAAGAACGGCCCCGGAAAAGGGCGTGCTGATACTAATCTCTGTTTCGACTAAATCTCCGAGTTCAAAAAAGTCCTGAATGTGCTCCCGCTGGTAGTCCGGCCTCTTCAGGGCAAATTCGCGCATAGCTTCAAGATGGACTTCCCACTGTGGAATGGATGCAAGCTTTTGCCAGCGGTCGATATGCCGCTGCATTTCCGGGGCTATGTGGGCGCTCATTTCGTTAATGAGGTTTATCGCTCTTCCTTCCCTAAATGTGGTGTTTAACAAATCAGAAAACCTCGTGATGAACATGGTTTGGAACTGCTGGTTTTCCAATAGGGATCGCAATAACCGGGTGGACCATTCCGGATTAGGCCAGCCGGTACCGTCGGGCAGGGTGGCAAATTCGAGGGTGTTATGGTCGTACGATCCGCCGTTTAAATTATGCCCGAAGCCATAATCGGTATCGAAGAGTAAGTATCGCCAGCGGCCGTCTTTTTCGGGTACTACAGGGTCGGGTTCGCCGGTGTATCGCCAGTAATCAAAATTGTTGCCCGGCCAGTCGGTATTGCGGATAAAGATTTGTGTAATGAAGTAATCCAGGAGATTATCCGGATCGAACTGAGAAATAACGTAGTCATAGTTTTCCTCAATGCTCAGATCGTTCACCCGAATGAACTCCATTAGGGCGAGATGATCTGCATTATTTCCTTCCTTGATTTCGCTGTCTCCTTCGAGGTAGTCGAGCTCGCCTTCTGGCACATCGAAAACGCGCTCGAAATAGTGCCGGTCAAAGCGTTCTCTGAAATTATGGATGCCCCAGTATTCCCCGTTCAGAAATACCACGGCCGCACGGTAGTCCTGAGTACTGAAATTCAGATCACCCGCTAACTGCTGCATAAACGCATCCCTGAACATGGTAGATCGCAGGTAAAAGTCCTGACCCGAATTGCGCAGTAAGAGGCGGTTGAAATCGGCATCGTTGCCTTCGCCAAAGATGGGATAGAGCATACCGGAATCGCCGTAATCGCTGCGGAAGTACAGCCTGAGCGATTTCATCGGTATTGAACGAGACCCGCCTCCGTGAATCCGGACTCCTAAACCAGTTTGATAGGCACGTGTGCTATTTTGAAATAGCTCGAGATGTGCCGGACGCTCCCAGTCTCCGCCGCGCATGAAGTAATTAGCGTAGGTGCCCCAGGGGGGTGAACCAAAACCGTTTTCTTCGTATTGGAGTCCGGGAATATAGATGCCGGTCTCATGGCCAAAGAAGTGATCTTCATCCAAACTTAGGGAAACAACCGGAAGTACGGATTCTTCAACTCCGATAAAGTAGGTGGCCGTATTAACAGCAGAATACGTTTCGGCAAACGGATTGAACAATACTGCTCGTAGAACAGTGGCTTTATCAACCAGACCGTTTGGCTCTTCCCAGCTGTGAAGGAAGCTGTCAAGCTCTGGAGGGTTCGTTTGAATGGCCGACAGGTGATTAGGCTCAGAAGTACGGTTTTGCAGGATGATGACGCCATCATAAACAGGAGAAAACCTGTCGGGTACACTACCGTCTGTTGTAAAGTGAAGCGTATACTCAGTTTCGGCCAGCGGGTGCGTTATTTCGACTTCGATGGCATCATCATAAAACCCCGGCTCCAAAGAAAAGTGAGGCGGCTGAGTATATAGAGAAGGTGCAACTTGTGCGGCCACTAAACATGGCAAAGCCAGAAACAGAATGTTAAAACGTAATAGAGCGTAGAAAAAGCGAGGCATTGGAAGAATTAGCAGAACTCATCAGGCTTTTTAAAACCTTGGTGAATTTCTTCTTTTTATATCCGGCGGTAAATAATTGAAACAAAGGTTACGGTTAATATAAGAAGATTCTATCTTTAGGCCCATTACAGAACGCCAACTACAAATCGACTATGGAAGCAGCAAAGCGCATTGTTTTTACAGGAAATCTTGTTTATACCGAGCCGGTAAAGAAAGCAGCTATTGAGGCCGGTTTAAAGCCGGTCGAAGCTGAGATTATGGACCTTAAGAAAATCAGCGAACCGAAGGATCTGACCAGCGCGCTCACTGAGTTTTCCATCGAAAATATGGTCTATAGCCGGGCCGAGCACGTTGCTATGTTTCTGGACTTGGTGGATTCCACAAACGAGAAGATGCTGAAAGAGAGTGTGGTTCATTTTGTGCAGGATTCGAAAAGCTTCAATTTGCTAAATGATAAAGGCTTTCCCGTGCTTCAGTCGCCCGGGGCCCAGCCGATCGATATGGTAGAGTTTTTTCTTCGTCTAAACAGAACCGGGCCGGTGCTAACGCCCTGTGTGGATCCGGAGACGGAGGAAATTCCGGAGTTTCTGGCCGAGCTGAAGTACGAATCGCGCTATCTCAGAATGTATGAAGCCCGACCGTTCAGTCCCGGCGAACTCGAGGACAGGAGGCTGGACTTTTACCGTTCTATGGATGATTATGAATATGTGCTGCTACACGAGCCGGGGACCATCACTCAGTTTCTGGTGGCGTTTCCCGACGCGGATATTTCGAAGTTTACCTTCATACCGCTTCATAAAAAAACGGCCGCGCGTCTGCAGCACATGGGCCTGAAATACACGGATGTGCTTAGCTGGCACCCGGATCAGCCGGATCGGTTTGCTGAGCAGCTGAAGGCAGTCGTTTCCCAATCTGCCGGCTAAAAGAAGAAATCAGAGAGGGCAGGGTGATGGCGTCCTGCCCCGGATCCGAAACCGTTAGTAATCCAGACGCCAGAGAATGTCGAGACCACTGCGGTAGTCGTCGCTTCCGGTAAAGATGAGCTCCAGGTTTCTGCGAAGCAGATATTCGATAATAACCTGACTGTTAGGATCGCTTCCGAGCTCCTGAACGAGAGCCACAAATAAACGGTCGGACAAGAACTTGCCTGCTTTTATGCGCGTACCGCCGTCGGTCTGGCTGGCGGTATCAATTTCGATAACGTCTACTCCCAGGCGGTCGGCAGCGATGTTCTGAAGGCGGTCGAGCAGAAGTTCGAGCGCTGCGTCGGCAACCACATCACCGGCGCTGGCGTTACCGCTTACGCCCTGCTCCCATCCCTGAAGCGCATGGAATGGGCGGCCGAACAGCGTATAGCTGATTATATCCTGAAGCTCCATTTGAGGCTCACTGTCGAAAGTGAATTCGGGCTCTTCAGCAGTTCCGCTGATGCGGTACATAATGCGGATGTCGTCTTCCCGCCGCACGCGGTAACTCAGCTGTATGTCGAATTCGGGGTTATCTGCCGGACCGCTGAAAATAATTATTCCTTCGTCCAGCTCAAACTGGCGGCCCAGAGTGGTTGCGTTACCGCGAACGGTGGTAACATCACCGAAAAGCTCAATCTCGCCACCGGAGCTTTTTACAACGTCTATATTCCCTTCCAGCTCAAGATCCAGTTCCGGATTACTTCGGTTTCTTATAAAGTAGCGGCGGCTTACGATCAGGTTCAGTTCAATTGCAAGAGCTTCGAAGAAATCCTCGAAGAAGGTTTCGAATTCATCATCTTCGTCTTCAAGCCTTACCTGTTCAACCTGTCGCTCTCCAAAGTTATCCAGGAAAATATAGCCGCGTTCGACCCGCACTTCACCACTCAGGCGGGGGGATTCAATGGTACCGTCCAGGGAGGTATCGAGGGTTACATAAGCATCCAGATCGCGGGTGTTATAAACCCTGAAATTCCGCATCCGTGCGTTAATGTCGAACTCACCCGGCCTGAAATCTGCCAGCATTATATTACCGCTCATGTTGAAACTGCCCGAGCTTTCTGCGCTTATGCTGTTGATGTTAATCTCATTCTGGTCAAAACCAATGTCGGCGTTAATATTGGTGATGTTTATGTTATTTTCGACCAGCTGAATGCGCCCGCTTTCGAGCCGGATACTTCCAACCGGCTCCGGATTGCCAACTGTGCCGGTTATTTCCAGGTTAGCATTTAGCCTTCCCCGAAGGTTTCTGGCCACATCCCGGTCCAGGAAATCAGTAAAAGCAGAAATGTTGAAGTCATTTGTTACAGCCCGGATGTTTATGCCATCGCTTTCAGACGGCTCCTCTATGGTTAGTGTGCGCATATCGATAAACAGAGGTAGTGTACCCTCAAACTGTGCGGCTATCTGGCCCATAGAACGAACTTCAGAATTTAGCTCCAGCTCAGAAAGCTCGTTCAGATAATTAAACTCAAAGAAAAAATCCTCTACCGAAACGCCGGAAACGGTTGCCTCTGCTAACTGGAAGCGACCGCTAAGTTGCGGATTACCTGCAACGCCCGACAGTTCGCTGTTAAACTGAATGGTGCCCTTAAGCGCACCCAGCCCTGCCTGCTCAAGGAAGTCATCGTAGACCTCCAGATCAAGTGGGTTCAGGGTCAGGTAGCCTTCAACCTGCTCCTCATAAAACGATTCAGGGAAGTTTTCCGGATCTCCAAGCCGGAAGGGCAGGGAAAAGGCGGCATCCATCAATTCTCTTTCTTCGAAGGTTAGATTACTTACTATTTCCATACGATTATCGGAAATATCAACCTGAAGCAGATATCGGTCGAATGTGAGTCCTTCGTAATTTATATCGGTTAGCTCGGTGTCGATGCTGGCCTCGAGGTCATCACCCTCCATACGAAGCTGAATCTCGCCGGTAAAAAAAAGGTCGGCAATGCGTTCATCGAGCAGCGCATCCTGGCAGGTTCCCATATCCAGACGGTCGGCCTTCACCCAGGCTTGCAAAAAATTGCCCGGACCGGTTTCGGCCCAGAGCTGCAGGCGCCCGCCAATGTCGGAAGCCATGCTTAGCGTATCCATGCGCACGGTTTGCTCCTCGCCATCTCCGCTGATATAAACCCCGAAAGCAGACTCCAGATTAAGGCTGAAACCATCTTCCACAAGATCCAGTCTGGTGGTTTGTAACTCGATTTGTTCAGCAATCCGGAAGCTTCCTTCATGAAATAAACCGTAAGATGATGTCCGTAAAAGCCGGATATCCAGATCGCCGGTAATGGCCTCTTCGGCGATGGTGGTGCTGTTGATAAACCGGATGTCCTGAAGCACGATTTCACCCATCATAGGACGGTTCAGCTTGATGTCCACATCTATTTCGGGTTCATCGCGAAGCGCAGCGGCAATACTTCCGGTTACGTTTTCAACCGTGATGTCGTTAAAAATAATGTCGCTGAAATCGAGCTCGGTTTCGAATAAAGGAGTACCGTCGTCCTGTGGCCTCAGCTGCCCCCAAAGACGTCCGTTGCCATGCAGGGTATCTGCACCGGCCAGTTCGGCAAAGGTTTCCAGATTGCTGATTTCGAAATCAAAATCGAGTACGTTTTGTCTGTCGGTGTAGTCATCCAGATTCAGCCGCCCTTCGAGAAATCCTGAAATGAAACGGCTGTCTATCCGCGTTTCACGTATGTAAAGTATGTTTTCTTCAATAACGATTTGGGCATCCAGCTGGTCGAATGGTTCGTTAAGCACCCGGCTGTTTTCGAGCGTGGTGGTTAACGTCAGTTTAAGATCATCTCCCCCTGTGCCTTCGCCTTCGAGCTCCGCTTTTGCATTAATGTTCGTAGGGAATTCTTCCATGTTGGCAAGTACGGCAATATCCAGCTCGCTGGTTTCCAGAGCTAAATACCAGCGTGGTACTTCTTCCTGCCATTGTGATACCCGACCATCAGCGACAATGCTTCCGCCCGGAGAATCCATCTCCAGCGCTGCCACCAGCGTTGTGGCATCGAGGGTTCCTTCAAGGGTGATGTTTCCGAGCTGGTCGAATTCCATCATAATCAGATTCTGCAAATTTATACGGTAACCCCAGGGTTCGTCATCGGGCTCAAAACCGCGACCGTTTGCCGCAATCGATCCGGTTACGTTTCCACTCAGCGTTGTGTCCTGCGCAAAGTAGCCCGGATTTATATTCAGTAAATCACCATGAATGTCCCACTCCGGATAATCGCTCCAGATTCGGTTGAGATCGGCTCTGAGATCTATACGCTGATCCGGAAACGAAAGGCGCATTTCAGCAATAAGCGAGCCGTTATCAAGGGTGGATTCGAGCGTTAAGCCGGTTAAAACGATTTCTTCAAAACGAGCGCGGCTTAGCTCGAGCTTGATACTGGCACGGGCTTCTTCGTACCGCTCAGCCGGAATATGACCATCCACGCTTAGGGTGATGCGACCAGCTTCGGCATCGAGTTCTGGGTCGTTGGTCAGGCGGCGTAGGTCCAGCTCATCGAGCTCCATATGCAAACTCGTGAGTACAATCTCGGGTTCGATATCTATTGTTGCGTTCATGTCCAGGCGAAGCAGGCCGGGGGAGTGGAGCGTTAAGCCTGCTTCGATTTCACGAAGGCTTCCGTCGGCTTTGAGGCGAAGCGAAGCAATTTCAAAATCCGGCAGGTCTTCGATGTAGGCAGCAAGGTCGCTGCGGTTTATTTCCGGCATGTCTACGGTTGCATCAATCTCGCTTCCGTCGAGCTCATAAAGCGCCTCAGCCTCTAATAGCGAGCGCCCGGTGGAAATCATCAGTCTGTCCAGGGTGATGCGCTCACCGGCCATAGCGCCAGACGTTTCAAGTCGAATACCTTCCGGCAGGCGGCCTTCGATAAGATCCAGCGCGAAAGAGTCCAGCGTTGCATCGAGCACGTCGGTGCTGTAAGTGGCCGACGCGCTTGCCTCCAGGTTCCTGATCTCTATTCTGTCGTCGGGCAGCAGGTAGGGCGCATAAACATCAATCGAGCTGTTTACCAGCTGCAGGCTTCGGAGTTCTATGGTGAAGGGGAAGTCCCCGGGTTCTTCATCCGGCTCGGTTGGTTCCGGGATTAGCTGCATCATGTTCCAGCTGGAGTCGGGCAGCTGTTCCAGGGAGGCATACAGCCCGCTAATTCGCAGCTCAGTTACATCAATCGTTCTGGAAAACAGCGCCGAAAAACGATAGTTAACAAAAAGAGAATCAAGAGTAATAATGGGATCATCGCTTTTGAGCTTCACATCGTGTATGCTAATGCCGCGGAGTAAATCACCACTCATCCCGCCGATCGTGAATTCAGCTCCCGTAGTTTCGCTCACAATTTCCTCAGCCTGTGTTTTTATGATGTTAAACACCCAGTCGGCCTGTAGCGACCATCTCACAAAGGCAATTAGCAAAATGAAAACAGCAAGGGTTATCCAGGGCCATTTGCGGCGCTTTTTAGCTGGTTTAGCAGATTCTGTATTATTTTGTGTATCTGTCATTCGGTTGTTTTAAAAAGCCTGTCCAATGCTGAAGTGGAGAGCCCAGCGGTTTACGCCACCAAAATTCTGACCTTCAAAGCTGTTGAGATCATCTTCCCGGGGATTTAGTTTCCAGCCAAGATCTAGCCGTATCGGTCCTACGGGAGACATATACCTTAAACCGCCGCCGGCTCCGTACTGAAGCTCTGACGGATTAGTGTCTTTATAGCTTACCCAAACCTGCCCTCCATCGAGAAAGCCCGCTATCTGCAGACCGTTTAGCAGGAAGGGGAGATCCTGCCTTATTTCGGAGTTAAACATCATCGCAGACTGCCCTCCGAGCGGAACGTACTGCTTAAAGTTTCCGTCATCGTCTTTAACGGGGCGCTTCGGCCCTAATTGTCGTCTGGAATAGCCGCGAACGGAGTTTGAACCACCGGAGTAAAAACGGATGTTAGACGGTGTGCTGAACGGATCGCCGGAAAGAAGCAGCCCGGTATCGACTCTCAGCGCCAGTTTTGTGGTTGAGCTGAACTCAATAAACCGTCGAACGTCTAAAGAAAAACGCTGGTAGCTGATAGTCCCTGTATTCAGGAAGCCGGAAATTTCAGCGAACGGGCGTACAGACCAGCCACGCCCCCGTTCGCTGGTAGATTCGTTGTATAATGCGCTCAGGCGCAGCGAAGAAACATTATAAATCTGCGTGCTGTCTGTTTGGGTAGAGCGACCGTCCCGAACGGCTTCATCATTTAAACTGAACTCGTAACTTACCGACCCGATTAGCTGCTGGCTGTGGTAGTAGGTAAGGTTGTTGTTAATACCGGTACGGTATAGCAGGAAGTTGTCTTCGAGGCGACGAACCCCGAATGGTGAGATAGATAAGTTGCTTCGGGGATTGACAAAGCCGGGGAGCAGGTACTCGAGGTTACCACGCTGCTCAATAAAAGAAGCACGGGTTGTAACCGAAAACCTGTGGCCGTTACCGAAAGGGTTTCGGTGCGTCCAGGTAACCTGCCCGCGAAGTAATTCTTCATTTCCAAAACCAGCTAAAACCTGAACTGACCGCAAAGACTGCTCACGAATACGGATACGGATATCCACATAGTCGTCGGGCTCCTGCTCGGGTATGCTTAAAGTGGCAAGTCTTACAAGAGGATGGCGGAAAAGCAGCTGTTGGCCGTCGCGCATACGCCTGAGACTGTACTGCTGGCCTTCGCGTATTCCCGACTGATAGCGAATGAGTGATTCAGATACGGTGAGTTCGCCTTCCACCTCGATATTTCGAAAAGTGGCAATTTGCTTAGGCTCCATAATAACACGCACATCTGCTTTCCGGCCTACAGTATCTACATCGGCCTCAATCCGCGTTTGGGCAAACGCAAAACCGGAATTTCTAAGAGCGTTCAGATAGGCGCCTTCAATATCAGGGTGACGAACGGCCTCATAGCGACGCCCCTCGCGCAGGGGATTGTTATCCTGCGCCCGCTGAAAGTCGCGGAATTCCTTGATTTCTTCTATGAAATCCTCATCTGTATTCTCAAAAATCAAATCGAGATTTTCCACAAGAGTAGGCTCACCCTCCTGAACGTTAAAAATAACGATACGCTGATGTTCCTTGCTTCCCTGTTCTATCTGATGGGAGACAGAAATATCATAAAATCCGCGCCTGCGATAAAAGCGCTCAATACGAATTACGTCTCTGCGCACTTCGGTTTCGGAATAATCGAAGCCGCCGCGCTTCCAAAACTGAATCCTGCGGAAAAAACCTGGTGCTTCGGTAGCGATTACATCTTTCAGCACAATGTCTGTAAAGGCTTCGTTGCCTCGTATTTTAACTTTGCGAACCTGCGTACGGCGGATCTCATCAAAAGCTAATAATACAGACTCCTCCTCGGCAAAAGCTTCCAAAGGAGCTGATGCATGGCTGTCTCTCGATGATATCCCGTGGGACAGTACAATGCTAAAACCAACAAAAAGTATAAGGCAGATTCTCAAAACTGGGCTTTTCTGAAAGATATTGTGATATAAAATGCGAAAAAAGTATAAGGGAACCACAATAATTACAACTTAGGGGCACAATACAGAAAATATAAAAAGTACGTGATACTCTGCTGTTATATTGCTGTTGAGAAGGTAAAAACCTGTGGAGTAATACCACAGGCTTTATTTCGCACCTGTTTTTTCTTAATGCTTCCAGATTAACTAAAAGGAAGAGACTTCACGAGAGTGGGCAGGCAAGGCACTCCGGGCAAGAATTCAAATATGTGAAGTCCGCATAATGTGTTATTTTAGCGCCATCAAAAGTATTAACCTGAATCGACATTTCATTAAATTAAGTCCGTATTATGAACATTCATGAATATCAGGCCAAAGAAATTCTGAAGGAATATGGCGTAGCTGTACCCGACGGGATCGCGGCTTTCTCTGTTGAGGAAGCGGTTGCAGCGGCCGAAAAGCTTCAAAAGAATGGCGCATCACTATTTGTTTTAAAAGCGCAGATTCACGCCGGTGGCCGCGGTAAAGGCCGTACAGTAAAAAGTGGCGTTAAAGGCGTAATGCTCTGTAAGTCTGTAGATGAGGTAAAAAAAGGAGCCGAAGATCTGCTGGGCGACACGCTTGTTACTATTCAGACCGGCGAGGCCGGCAAGCAGGTACAGCGTCTGTATGTTACCGATGGCGTTGATATTGAGCATGAATATTATGTGGGCGTAACTTTAGACCGTGCCAAAGGTCAGAACGTAATTATGGTGTCCACCGAGGGTGGTGTTGAGATCGAAAAAGTGGCTGAAGAGTCTCCTGAAAAAATTATCAAGGAATGGGTTGAGCCCGGCCATCCGCTGTATCCTAACCAGGCTCGTCGTCTGGCGTTTGCTCTTGGCTTAAAAGGTGACGCGCTCAAAAAAGGCGTGAAGTTCATTATGGCTCTTTACGAAGCCTTCGAAAAAACCGACGCTTCTATTTTTGAAATCAATCCGCTTGTTACCACGCCCGATAACGACGTGATGGCGCTTGATGCTAAAATCAATTTCGACGACAATGCCCTTTATCGTCATCCTGATCTTAAGGAACTCCGTGACCTGTCCGAAGAAGATCCCTTCGAAGTTGAAGCCGGAAAGTTCAACCTTAACTACATTAAGCTCGACGGAAACGTAGGGTGTATGGTGAACGGCGCCGGACTTGCCATGGCGACCATGGATATCATTAAGCTGGCCGGTGGCGAACCAGCCAACTTCCTGGATGTGGGTGGCGGCGCCAACGTTGAAACCGTAAAAAACGGCTTCAACATTATTCTGGGCGACCCAAGCGTGAAAGTTATCCTGATTAACATCTTTGGCGGTATTGTTCGCTGCGACCGCGTAGCCAATGGTGTAATCGAGGCCGTTAAGGATCCTGAAATTGCGGCTAAGGTAAAAGGCGTTCCGATTATAGTTCGTCTTCAGGGTACCAATGCTGAAGAGGCCAAAGAGATTATCGACAACAGCGACCTGAACGTGATTTCTGCCGTGCTTCTCAAAGAAGCGGCCGAGGAAGTTACTAAAGCCATCGCCTGATATCTTTAGCTTTATTTGGTGAATCTTGAAGCGCAGTCCGGTTAAACGGGCTGCGCTTTTTTATTTAGTATGAGTCTGTTATTGCTTATTTTGTATGAATTAAAAATGAGCTCCGGTTTCTGTTGTTATATCACAAAACGCCAGTACACATGTATAAACTTACGTTCTCTTTTCTTGCCATTGCCCTACTGATATCCGTTGTTTCCTGTGATACGGTTCAGCCTCAGACAGAAGCAACAATTGAGTTTGTTAATCCTCTTATGGAGTCTGATGAAGATCTCTTTATCCGCATAGATGCGGCTAACTCAGGCCCACTGTACATCTACACCTGCAGTAATCTTATATTTAACGTTGCGAAAAAAGTGGATGATAAATGGGAGAGTTACTCAAGCACGCTATGCAATGGAATGGTGGGCTGGGGCTTTACGAAGATCGCAGAATCCGGTAAGGTAATTGAGTTTAGAGTACCGGTCTTCATTTCGGATACTGGCCACTATCGTCTGTCTTTCACAGTGGCTGACGACAGGGATGGCAAAAATGAACGACCTGTGGTACTGCCTTTTGAGGTTACAGAATCCCGGTAATTCGGTAACAGCTGCTTCCAATCTAAAAGCCCGGCAGGTTCATCACGAACCAGCCGGGCTTTTTTAATGTGTTACAGATGTCTTAGCTATTAATTGACTCAGCCGGCTGCTTCTGTTTCGGACTTTGTCTCCTCAATAACCTTCTTTTCTGAACTCTTGTAATCTCTGTAAATCAGATTACCCAAAAGTCCGATGCTGATTCCAAAAAGGGCAATGAACTCAGCGGTTATGCTGCCGTTATGGATAGCAGTAATCAGAATAAAAACCAGGAATAATCCCATGGCTGCGTAACCCGCAAGGGGCGTTATTTTCCCATGGATTCGAAGCTGTCGCATAATGATAAACACTACGCCCGCGATTAGTATGAGATAGAGTATCGACATTGTAGCCTCCGTTAAATTAGCTTTTAAAACTGCAGGTGCTGCTTACTCAACGCCTTCCATCGTCTCTTTGATGAGCATATCTACTACGGCTTTCATATCGCCGGTTTCTTTGTAGACTTTGAGCTGCCGGTCGGCTGAGGTGCCTTCAGACAGAATGTTATGGACGTAGCTGATTTCTTCCCGCAGGTCCAGATCATCAACCACATCATCTATAAACGTTAGCAGTTCGAAGATGAGCTTGCGGGCATCGACCTCCTTATGGCGGCCGAGATCAAGCATTTTTCCATCAAAGCCGTAACGAAGTGCACGGAACTTGTTTTCCTGTATGAATTCTTTCCGGTATAGTCTCCATGACTGATTATTCCGGCGCATTTTCATCAGTTTGGCGACCAGAGCTACCTTCATGGCGCAAATGGCAATTGCTTCATCGACTTTTGTACAGACGTCGGCAATGCGGAATTCCAGCGTCGGGTATTTTGGAGACGGCCTCAGGTCCCAGCGGATTTTGGTGGGCTCGTCGATGCAGTTGGTATCCACCATAACCTTAATGTATTCCTGATAGTCGTTCCAGGAGCGAAATACAGGAGGTATGCCGGTGCGGGGAAGGCATTCGAAAATAACCGAGCGATACGATTTCAGACCGGTGTCGTAGCCCGACCAGAACGGCGAGCTGGTTGAAAGGCAAAGCAGGTGCGGGCAAAAATAGCTGAGCTGATTCATCAGATCAATTCGCGTATCGTCGTCGTCTATGCCTATGTGCATATGCATGCCGCAAATAAGGAGTTGGCGCGCGAGAACCCTGTTTTCCAGCTCAAGGCCACGGTAGCGTGCGCGGTGGGTCATATCCTGTTTAGACCATTCCGAGAACGGATGTGTGCCTGCCGCAATAATACGAACACCGTGCTTGCGGGCAATATCGTTTACGGTTTTCCGGACCGAGATAATCTGTTCTCTGGCCTCCTGAATGGAAGTACAAACCCGGGTGCCAATTTCGATCTGGCACTGCATCAGTTCGGCCGTTACCTGGTTTCCCAGCGCGTCCTCTCCGTCTTTGAGCATAATTTCGATAGCAGAGCTAAGCTCACGGGTCTCCGGATTGACAATCTGGTACTCTTCTTCTATACCAATGGTGAAATCATAGGAAGTTTTGGGCATATCGGCACGCTGTTAATCTGAATGGATTTGCAATAAATCTTAAAAAAAAGCAATCTGCCGTCAGTTGCAAGAGCAAATATCAAAAAGTGCAAAAATGCATAAAAGAGATTATACTTCCACAGTTCCGCGAACTTTTTTGAGCGTGCGGATATAATGATCCTCGTACTGCTGTACGATTTTATCCAGTTCAAACATTTCGGCCCGTACGCGCGCAGCGTCTGAAAACGACTTGAGTCTTTCAGGGTTTTCAAGGAGGCTGATGGCAGCATCGCCCATAGCGTCTATATCGTCCAGTTTACAAACATAGCCGGTTTCGCCGTCGATGTTAAGGCCGGGCAGCCCGCCTACGTCGGAACTGATTACCGGCACGCTGCAGCTCATGGCTTCAAGGGCGGCAAGGCCGAAAGTTTCTGAGCCGGAAGGCATCAGAAATATGTCTGATATGGACAGGATTTCTTCCACCTTTTCCTGTTTGCCGAGCATGCGGACATGGTCGCATACACCAAGCTCACGGCAGCGCTCTTCCACATTTACGCGGTCCGGACCGTCGCCAACCAGCAGCAGTTTGGCCTTGATTCCATGCTTAATCACCTTTGCAAAAATCTCGACGGTATGAGATACGTTTTTAACCCTGCGGAAGTTTGAAACATGCGTGAGCACAAACTCGCCATCCGGGCAGATGGCTTTTTTAAAATGGCTTCGTTCCACGCGTTTAAAACGATCCAGGTCTACAAAGTTGGGAATTACATGTATGTTGCGCGTGGTGCCGAACTTGGAGTAGGTTTCATCGCGGAGATATTCCGATACGGCCGTTACGCTGTCGCTTTTGTTAATGGAAAATTCTACAACCGGAAGATAGCTGGGGTCTGACCCCACAATGGTAATATCTGTTCCGTGCAGGGTTGTGATAATAGCGACTTGTTTGCCCATATCGCCCAGGATTTCGCGGGCCAGATAGGCGCTCGTTGCATGAGGAATGGCATAGTGCACATGGAGCACATCGAGCTTCTGATATTTAACCAGGTTTACCATGTGGCTGGCAAGCGCAAGGTCGTAAGGCGGGTATTCAAAAAGCGGATAAACGTTTACGGCAACCTCGTGGAAATCGATATTGTGCTCAAACTCGTTAAGGCGCTGCGGCCTTGCATAGCTTAAAAAGTGAACTTTATGACCTCTTTTAGCCAGACCGATGCCCAATTCTGTAGCTACGACGCCACTGCCGCCGTATGTGGGGTAACAAACAATACCAATATTCATGAAAAAAACTTTTTTTTAAACGCCTGATGCAATTCTTGTTGTTACTGCAATGATACTCTTTTTTTACCTAAACCGTTCACTGGCATACAAGCATTTACACCCAATGTGCGTTTATACAACGTATTCTATGATGGATGCAATATTTGTATATTAAGCCACCTGGTAATCCGGGAAAGATTCAGAGCTTCAGGCCGCAGGAAATACGGCTTATAAGTACTGTTTCTGCAACACCACTGGCTATGCCGTCGGGAACACATCTTTTTTTCCATTTAAAATAAGCATCAGTTATGGCAGGACATTCGAAATGGGCGAATATCAAGCACCGCAAAGCGCGCCAGGACGCCGCCCGCTCCAAAGCGTTTACGCGCATTATTCGTGAGTTAACAGTAGCCGCACGCGAAGGCGGCAGCGATGCAAGTACAAACCCGCGCCTGAGTCTGGCAATTGAAAACGCCAAGGCCGCCAACATGCCCAAAGATAATATCGAACGCGCTATCCTGAAAGGAACCGGCGAGCTGGAGGGCGAAAGCTACGAAGAGGTAACGTTCGAGGGCTATGGCCCCGGTGGCGTGGCTTACTTCATAGAATGCACCACCGATAATAACAACCGAACGGTAAGTGAAATCCGCTTCATCTTTTCGAAGCACGGCGGCAACATGGGCAATAACGGCTCAGTAGCTTTCCTGTTCGAGCAGAAGGGCATCATCACCATAAAAAAAGACGGACAAGACGAAGATGAAGTTATGCTTGCCGCTATCGATGCCGGTGCCGATGATGTTAAAGCCGAAGCCGACTTTTTTGAAATTACCACCACCCGCGAGCAGCTCTACGCCGTTCGTACGGGTCTGGAAGCTGCCGGTTATACCATAGACAATGCCGAGCTGCAGCGTATACCGACCACTGACGTCGCGGTCGATTCCGACACCGCGCTTTCCAACCTCAAGCTCATGGATAAATTCGAGGAGCACGACGATGTAACAAACGTGTTTACTACTATGAGCATGAGCGATGAAGTAATGGAAATAGCAGAAAAAATGTAGTTCTTCTTTTTAGGGTGATGGCATCTGTACCCGATCGGGCCCTGATGCCATCACCCTTTAGCAACAGCAACAGCACCCGAAAATTCCAATTCCGAATGAATCGTCTTATCATCTTAATGATGTTTTTCCTGCTCGCGGCCGTTGCTCCGGATCGAGCGCGTGAGGCGAACAGCGCCTACGAGCGAGGCGATTTTGCCGCGGCGGAACAGGCTTACAGGGATGCCATTGAAGCTAATCCTGGCGATGCTCGATTGCATTTTAACCTTGGAAACGCACTGGCACAGCAGGGCCGGGCCGACGATGCCATTGAATCCTACGAGCGGTTCAGGGCTTTGGCTCGAACACCCGAAGAGCGCGCTATGGCCGATTACAATATCGGGAATCTCCTGGCGGCCGGGGAGCAGTGGGAAGATGCTGCCGAACAGTTCAGGCGCTCTCTCCGCCAGAATCCAAACGACGAAGATGCAGCCAATAATTTTGAATTTGCCAAACGTCAGCTGCAGGAGCCGCCGCAAGACCAGCAGCAGGACCAGCAACAAGAACAGCAGCAGGAGTCCGGGGGCGCAGGCGACCCACAGCAGGGGCAGCCCGAAGATGCAGATGATGGCGACGGTTCAGGCGACGCACAGGCCGGCGAAGACGAGCAGGATGGAGAATCAGGCGACGGAGATCAGCAGCAGGATGGAGGCGAAACCGGAACCGATCAGCAGCTGCCGCAGCCACAACCCGGGCAAATGTCGCAGCAGGAGGCCGAGCAATTACTCAACGCCATTTCCGGCCGCGAGCAGGATTTGATTCGCGACTTCCTGAAAGACCTGGCCGACCCTGCAGAACCCACGGAAAAGGATTGGTAGACGATTGCCATGAGATATCTGAATAGTTTCCGGTTAGCTGCAGCACCCGTTTCGCTGTTGATGTTTTTTCTCATTCTTTCGGGCTTTGTCTGTTCTACAGCAGCTGCTTCCCCTCCGGCTGAAGAACAGCAGGTGCAGGCAACGGCCTCTGTAAACACAAGCCGGATTTTTGTGGGAGAAAGGTTTATACTCACGATCGAGGTCAGTGCCCCAAGGCTTCAGAATGTCCGCCGGCCATCACTACCGGAACTGGACGGGGTAAACCTGCTTTCACGCACGCCCACAAGCACATCCAGCTTTTCGGTTGTAAACGGCGTTTCAACAGCCAGTAACGGCTTCCGCTTCACCCTTGAAGCCACGCAGGAGGGAAGTTTTACTATCCCACCGATCGATATCGAGGTGGATGGCATCATGTATAGCACGAATGAACTCACTATAAATATTCAGTCGCGTGCACAGATGCAGCAGCAGGGCAGTCAGGAGGATATTTATCTTAGCCTCGAGCTTTCCAACAGCTCTCCTTTTGCCGGAGAGCAGATCAATGCGAGGCTTATTTTATACTACAAAAGCGACATTAACGTGATGTCGTATCAGCCTTCGGCTGCATGGCGTACCGAAGGATTCTGGCTGGAGCGCGTAACCGACGAGCGCGGACCGCGGGCAGAAACCGTAATTGTAGACGGTGTACAGTTCCGCCGGGCCGAATTGATGAGCTACGTGCTGATTCCAACCCGGTCGGGCGATTTAAATATTGGTGAATACAGCGTAAACCTAACTGTAAGGCAGACCAGTCGTTTTGGCGATACATCCCGCTTTTTTGATGGCTTCAGCCGGGCACAGCGTTCGGTAACGCTGCGTTCGGAGCCCGTACAGCTTGGCGTGAAGCCTCTGCCGCAACCTCAACCCGTTGGGTTTACGGGCGCGGTTGGTCAGTTTGAGGTAAGCCGCAGCGTGGAATCCCGTGAGGTAATTATTGGCGAACCGCTCGAAATTGAGACCAGCTTCAGAGGAACGGGCAACATCATGCTGATTGATCAGCCGGCCTATGACTTCCCCGACGGGTTTGAAAATTTCCGGCCCGTGGAACAAACCGATATTCAGAAATCTCCGTCGGGAGTACGCGGCAGCAAAACCTTTACCGATGTACTCATCGCCAGGCGGGTGGGTAATTACCAGCTCCCGTCTACGCAGGTGTACTGGTTTAATCCGGCTCTTGGCCGCTACCAGTCGCAACGCCTTCCCGCCATCGATCTCGCCATACTGCGTGACGAGGATCAGGAGTTCTTATTTGTTGATGAACAGCGCATACGGGTTAGTCCGGCAACGGGTCTGGCGCGCTGGTTTGTGCAGGATGATGTGCACCTTGTTAACCGCCTTTGGTTTCGCTTTATGGTGATACTCCCTCTGCTCATACTCATTCCCGCGTGGTTTATCCGCCGACGAAATGAGCGGCTCCAAAACGACATGGCCTACGCGCGTACCGTTAATGCCACCAAAAAAGCCGAAGAGCGTCTTGGTGCAGTGAGCCTGCTCGCGGCCGAGTCGAACTTTAAAGATGCCTATCGCATGCTTCACAAAGCCGTGGCAGGCTACATTTCGGATCGTTTAAATCTTGCAGAAAGCGGACTCTCGGATACCTATCTGATAAGCGCTGTTCGTGAAAAAGGCGCACCTCAGCCGCTCATCAGCCGCCTCGACGGCTTGTTTAAAACGATTAACGATATCAGCTACTCGCCGGGCAGCGGAAGCGTTACGTATGAGAAAGACAGTGAAGAAGCCCGGGCCATCATAAAAGAACTGAAGAAGGTTTTATGATGAAATTTGAATCAGTTAAAACTGCGTGCCGGATGAATTTTTGCTTTAGTGTGATAGCACTTGTGATGCTCTTCATCACTATTCCGGCTTATGCTGATGTAACCTCCGGCGATGAGCAGCCCGAAGCTACAGCTGTTGTCACCGATCCGCAGCGCGCATTTAATGATGCCAATTTTCTGTACGAGCAGCGACAGTATACGGCAGCCCTGGAGCGTTATCTGCAGATAGAGCGAGCCGGATTCCACTCGGGTCCGCTGTTTCTGAACACAGGGCTAACCTACCTCAACATGCAGGAGCCCGGCAGGGCGTTGTTTTATTTTTACCGCGCAAGGTCATACGGCCAAACGGCAGATCAGGCGGAAAGGGCGATAGCGTTTGTGGAGGAGAATCTGCATCAGCAGTTTGCTGAGCCGCCCGTTCTGGCGATGTTTAGCTGGTACGAGTGGCTGCAGTATAGGGTCGGGACGGAGATACCGCTGCTGGCGCTCATCATACTGCTCAATCTTGCTGCGCTGTTCTGGGCCGGACAATGGTTTGCTCTGAAGGGTAAAACGCTGCTTCGTTATCTGGCTTATACTGCAGCAGGCTTAGCCATAGCATCTGCTGCTTTGTTTCTCTACACGTACAGCAACGAGGGTGAGTGGCAGCGAGGCATGATAGTGGAGGCTGGTTTCGAGCTTCGGGAGCAGCCCTCCGATGCAGCAGATGCCTTGCTGGTTGTCTATCCGGGATTCCGTCTTCTTCATCACACGCACTCCTCGGAACGAGCTGCCGGATGGAGCTTTGTGCACATGAGCAACGGGCTTCAGGGGTGGGTTAGAACAGACAGCCTTCTTCTGTTTCCATGAATTTATTCACCAGTTCAGAGATTAAAATACCGCTCGTTACAAGCGCAAGAACTTTTAACGACTGCTATGGCTCGCTTTCTTGCTCCCTTGCGTTCATTCCCCTACATTAAGCAATGAAAATAAGGGTTTTGAAAGTACGCCGGGCAGACCGCCCACATCTTAAATGAGGCTTTCAGCCCACCCAAAAGTATTGTTAACCCAGTTACGATTTTATTTATGTCCAAACAATTTGATTACATCGACGCTAACGCAGACCGTTTTAAATCAGAACTATTCGACCTGCTTCGCATACCAAGCGTTAGTACCGACTCATCCGCCAAGGGTGATGTGCGCAAAGCCGCAGAATTTCTTTCCCAAAAGCTTACCGAAGCCGGTATGGATGAAGTCCGTATCGTGGATACGCCCGGCCATCCCGTGGTATTAGGCAAGCACCTGAAAGCCGGTGCTGATAAACCAACCGTGCTAATTTACGGCCATTACGACGTGCAGCCGCCGGATCCCCTCAAGCTGTGGACCTCACCGCCATTCGAGCCGGTTGAAAAAGACGGCAAAGTGTATGCGCGCGGCGCCAGCGACGATAAAGGTCAGGCCTATATTCACGTAAAAGCGATTGAATCGTGGCTGCAAACCGGGGGCGAGCTTCCGGTGAACGTGAAAATCATACTTGAAGGTGAAGAGGAAATCGGCTCACCAAACCTGGTTCCTTTCCTTAAAGAGCATAAAGACGAGCTGGACTGCGACATGGTTCTGGTTTCCGATACCGCTATGTTTGCCAAGGACACGCCCTCCATCACCTACGGTCTGCGCGGACTCGCCTACATGGAGCTTGAAGTATTCGGCCCCGACCGCGACCTGCATTCCGGTGCCTACGGCGGAGCCCTCACCAATCCGCTGAATGCGCTTTGTGAAATTGTAGCCAAACTCAAAGATGAGAACGGCGTTATACAGATTCCCGGTTTTTATGATGATGTGATAGATCTCAGTCCTGAAGAGCGCGAAGCCTACGACAAGCTTCCGTTCGATGAAGAAGGCTGGAAAAAATCCATCGGAATTACTGAAGTAAGCGGTGAAAAAAATTACTCTACGCTTGAGCGCAAATCAGCGCGTCCGACGCTGGATATGAACGGCATGTGGGGCGGATATCAGGCGGAAGGTGCCAAGACGGTACTTCCCGCTGAAGCCGGTGCTAAAATCAGCATGAGGCTGGTTCCGAATCAGCATCCGGATAAAATCGCCGAGCTGTTCGCCAAACACATCGAAACTATAAAGCCGGCCGGCGTTCGGGTGAAGGTTACGCCTCACCACGGCGGCCATCCTGCCATGACGCCACTCGATTTTTACGGCCTCAAAGCAGCCGGCAAAGCATACAAAGACGTGTACCAAAAAGAGCCGCTGTTTGCCCGCGAGGGTGGTTCAATACCGATTGTGGCAGATTTCGAAAACGTACTGGGCGTAAATACCATACTGATGGGATTCGGCCTTAATACCGATGCTATCCACTCGCCAAACGAGCACTTCAGCCTGGATGATTTCCATCGCGGCATCAAAACCTCGGCCCGCTTCCTGGAAGTGCTGCCGGAGTTTGAGAAGTAGATAAATTACAAATATGTTGTAATCGAAGGGGGGATCAGGCTTAGCCTGGTCCCCCTTCGTTGTTTTAGGGCTCAGCTAAAAAAAGATTTTTATAGTTAGGGGTATGAAGGGGTCTGAGTTGTAATGCATGTGAACACACTTTATTAACTAAGACTTTTCTATCATGAAGAACTCAATATATACTATGTTTAAGATACTGCTGATTTCATCAGTAGTATTTGTCGGATGTGATTTGGTACAAAGCTCCTCGGATGACGGCCCCGCAGAAGTGCAGGTACAAATGCAGATTGAAGTCCCTGCAGTATCAGGAAGCCTGATGCCAGACAAAAATGGCGAAGGCATACAGTTTACGGAAATCAAAATGTTTATCGATGAATTTGAACTCGAAAGCATTGTAGATGGTCGCGAAGACTTCGAATTAAAAGAATTCATAGTAAACCTGCCGTTAGACGGCTCACCGCTTATTATAACTCAGGCAGAAATTCCTGCGGGAATCTATGATGAGTTCGAGCTTGAAATCGAAAAGCCGGATGAAGATCTGTTCCTTGGAGATTCTGATTTTCAGGATGAAACCGGCATGTACTCTTTAGTAGTTCGTGGTATCTATAACGGTGAAGAATTCATGTTTCGCTCCAGCGAAGATTTTGAAATCGATATCGATCTGAATCCACCGCTTGAAGTTGGTGAAGCTACAAATTCCGTTCTTGTTGTAAGTATAGACGTTGGAACCTGGTTCGTAGATTCAGATGGTCAACCCCTTGATCCTAAGGATCATCGCAACGCTGAACTCATCAACGATAATATCGAGCGTTCATTTGAAGCCTTCGAGAGCGAATTCGACGACGACGATGACGACGACGACGACGATGATGATGATGACGACGATGACGATGACGATGACGATGATGATGATGAATAACATCAAATAGAGACGACTGCAGGACACAGCGTAGTTAAAAAGGCTGCCGGAATATTCCGGCAGCCTTTTTTTTAGGGGTGACACCCCGTCCCGGCTGTATATAAATAAAGCCCCCGTATAACAAAGCTGAAATAGAATGGCTCATCTAAATCAATCGTCATTACTGAGAAATTTATTCAAACCGGTAAGCGGACAGAGTCTGGCTATATTCCGAATGTTTTTTGGTTTGGTGATGCTCTGGGAGGTACAGCGTTATTTCCAGAGAGGCTGGATTAACCGGTACTGGGTTGAACCTGAGTTTAATTTTAAGTACGAGTGGTTCGAGTGGGTGCAGCCGCTCTCTGCTGATGGAATGGCGGCCCTGTTCGTGCTTCTTGGTTTGTTATCCGTTTCTATTGCTGTGGGTTTTATGTACCGCCTAAGCACGGTCCTCTTTTTCCTGATTTTTACCTACACGTTTTTGCTTGAACAGGCCAGGTACCTCAACCATTTTTATCTGGTCATTTTAATCAGCTTCATCA
>PWID01000129.1 GCA_003555145.1 Balneolia bacterium
ACTTGCTCTGTTTCGTCCAGATCGAGGCGAATAACGGGTACGCGCTGGAATTCATCAGGATCAAGGCCCAGTGTTGCTAAAATTTCAGGGTCTATCAGCTGAGCTGTGGATACAAAAGCCGTGTCGCCTAATGAATGGAAAGTGAGAAGCCCGGTGTCGGTTAAAGGATAATTATTGATTTCATATACATAAGCCGTAAAACCCCAGGGATCAGTAAAAAGCTCTGCTTCAACCCGCTCTTCCGTAGTCTGCTGGTATTCATTGAGTGTTTCATCACCGAGATCAAATTCCCTTACAGAATATGTGCCGGTAAATTCTCCGTCACTCTCTAAAGATGGGAAATAGATTTCAGCACCAATATGATCCTGGGCAACAGCTGCAGATGAAAAAGCGCTGGTTAGAATGATGCAGGGCACTAAAACAAAAAGCGTAGTGAATAGTCTCATACGAATATCAAATTATAGTGTGGAATTAGCGCAATCTAATCATTTTCATGGCTTTGGTAAAGGAGTTGTCCGATGATGTAGCCCGTGCCCGTAGCTGATAATAATAAACCCCTGATGCCAGCATAGTAGGCTGAAACGTAACGTCGTGCTGACCAGCCTGAAAGGTTGTAGACTGCACAACCGTTGCAACGCGTCTGCCTCTTACATCGAATAGATCGAGCGAAATCTGGGACTCCTCCGGTATTATAAACCGAAACGTTGTCTGGTTGCGGACAGGGTTAGGGAAGTTTTGAACCAGCTCGAAATTGTCGAAAGAAACCAGAACCTGTGCGCCTTCACTAAGAACTGAACCTGCCGGGTTGGAAAGCCGCACGGTGTATTCCCCTTCATCCGAAAGGTCAAGCGACTCAATTGTGAGCGTAGCCATGTTTTCTCCGTACAACGGTTCACCGTCTTTATACCATTGGTATACGGGTTCCGGAGTAGCTTCAGCGCCAACGCTTAGGGTTACGTCCTGCCCGCCGGGCGCTACTATACTCTGCGGCTGAGAGGTAATAACCGGAGCCGTAAGGGGGCCGGAATACTGGCCGTTAATACGGATGGAGGCAACCAGGTTATTGTTGTTTGAATAGGAGAACCAGCCGGGAGAGCTGGAAGACGGTGGCTCAACAAACAGACGTGTGCGTGCCGGGAAGTAGTTCTGATCAGACTGATCTTCGCTGCCCGAATCGAGCAGAAATTCAATTCTCGAGTTGGGGCTCATCACCTCAAAAACAATAAAGTATTCACCCCCGCCGCTCATCTGCCAGCCCTGGTTTGCCACGTTTATCCGGTTTTGTCCGCGGCTCACCTGATTTACGGGAATGGTGATAAAGCCGGCTTCTGTACCCGGTCTCAGGTTGGTGGGAGTTCCGGCTGCCTGATGAAAACTGATACGCAGGTCGTCGCTGCCAATCAGGCTGGAGTCGCGCCCGTTAACTACAAAGTTAACATCTGAGATACGGCTGTCGAACTCAGGCGAAAAGCGCTTGGCCATTCGCCTGATTCCCTCGCGGCTGGGTCTGCCCGGCGTTCCAGGGAGTTCTGCAAAGGCAGCTACCTGACCAAAATAAGACAGAGTTTGTGCTATTACGGGCAAGGTATTCCAGCTGGAATCGTACGACCACTGCAGTTGCCTTGGTCCGTTATTCATTAGTCCTTCACCTGGCATTGTTTCCACAGGCGGGCTTGTACCAGCGGCAACGAGAACAATGCGCTCATATTCGCCGCTTATAGTATGCGAGCCCGAACCTGCTACAAAAACTTCTATATCTTCTTCTATGTCCAGAGGGTATGTGATGAAGGCAAAGCTTACCTCAAACTCTGCGCTGATATTAACTTCAAGATCTTCGGCTCCAATCCACTCGATATATTCGGCAGCACCATAGCTAACCGAGCGGTTTCCGCTGCCTGTAGTCTGACCGCTGAAATACTGAAACGTAGGGAAGGCTACTCCATAAGCACGCCTGCGCACATCTTCGTACCCGTACCTCCCGTCTTGTACATTCCGGTCGTTTACATAGTTTGCAATGTGGAAGTCCAGTAGTATGTCTTCAAACATTAGTCCGTTTTGCTGGGCAACGGTTTCATAAGCGAAGAAGCGACCGCCATCAGAACGTGTAATCGAACCTGTTGCTTCCGGGCCAACACGCTGGCTTATGTATGAATGGAGCATCGAAGCCCGCTGATAATCGAACAGAACCTCTGCATCACCACGTCTCCAGCTGTAGAGTTCACGATTTATTTCTTCGGGATTGTTGAAATAGTTTGGAACCCGGCCGGAATAACCTGTAAGTAATTCGGCCCATTCCGACTGTCCCTCATTTTGGAAGGTGGCAAGAGCGCCATAATTAGCGTGAATAAGATGCTGGTACTCATGAGATGCCACGCTGCGAACCCTAACAAGGTTAATACTATCCTCAAAATAAATTAAAGGACGTGAATTAAGGTAGATGATATCGGTTGCGTTGCTGTTGCTGTTGGTAGGATCCAGGTCCACAGGATCGAAAAAACCACCAACGCTTCCTGCACCGCTATCGGGCTCCCAGCCGTCTATAATATCGGTAATGAGCACATTAAGCACGCCTGAACCATCGATATCGGGTGCTGTGCCAAAAATACCGGAATGTATATCGAGAATGCCGGCATTAGGATTAATAGAAAGGGAAGGCGTTTGACTATCAAGTGCAGTAAGCAGGCCATCGATAACATCATCGTTTACTTTATCGGGCCCGTATTCTCCCAACTCTACCCAAATCCGTACCCGTTCACTAAGAGCCTTAAGCGTGAAGTTAACCGTATTCCAGGTGTTATTGGTGATGTTTCTCACCCTAAAATCGCGGGTGTCACCAACGGAGTATTGCTCCATTAGCGACATTACGAGGGCTCCTTCGGGTTGCTGTCGCCTCAGGTCGCGATAATTCTCAAGCGCCTGAACCGATATAGGATCCTGTAATATTCCATCTGCCGAGCACAACAGCGTTGTGCCGCGATCGGGATGCATAAACTGATGAGCTTCATGAAATACCCGTTCTCCGGTGAAGGTTGTGGTCTGTTCAACATACTGTGCAAGCGCAGGCGAGCCCAGCGTAAAAGTAAGTATTGCAGCGGTAAGGAATGAGCCGGTAAGAAGGCGGAAAAGGTTTACCATAAAAAATCTGGTGGTAGAAACTTGGTTTTAAAAGTGATGAACCTCGCAGGTGGACGTTTGTTCCCGTATCTTTACAAACCGGGGACACCGTTTTCAACAAAACAAGGAGTTTTGGAATCAAACTATACTGATTCTCTTTTAACCTGTTATAGACAGCCTCACGTTCTGTCGTAAGGTTTTAAATTCATCGTAATATATGAATTCATACGTCATAGTTTTAGTTGAAGCTAAGTGTAATTCACGAGTTTTTGTTAACAATGTGGCTTTAAATATGAAGGTTTAGTCAAAAAAATATGGATACATCAGAAAAAGCGTTTTACCGGCATGTTGCTCTCACAAGCGATGCGCCAATGGGTATTTCCATTAGTCATGCGGAAGGTCCTTTCTTCTATAGTACGGAAAACCGGAGGTATATAGATTTCATTTCTGGTATTGCGGTTAGCACGCTTGGCCACCGCCATCCTGCAGTAGTTGAGGCACTACGCAAGCAGCTCGACAAGCACCTCCACGTAATGGTTTACGGAGAGTTTATACAGAAGCCACAAGCCGATTTTGCCGGACTAATAGCTTCGGTAATGCCTGAATCTCTCGATCGTATTTATTTTGTAAACAGCGGAACTGAGGCCAACGAGGGCGCATTAAAGCTGGCTAAAAAGCATACCGGCCGTACCAGACTCATTGCTTTTCGCGACAGCTACCACGGCGATACTCATGGTTCTCTAAGCGTAACCGGCCGTGATGTCTACCGCGATCCGTATCTGCCGTTACTGCCGGACGTCCATTTTTTCGATTTTAATGATGATGCTGTTCTTGAGGCCATCAACACCGAGACTGCGGCAGTAATCATGGAGCCAATTCAGGGCGAGGGAGGCATCATCCCGTCTGATCCGGAATGGCTCAAAAAAGTCCGCGCTGCCTGTACCGAAGCCGGGGTCTGTCTCATATTTGATGAAATCCAGAGTGGATTCGGCCGCACGGGCGACCTGTTCGCCTTTATGGGCTACAATGTTGTGCCGGATATACTTACTATTGCCAAAGCGATGGGTGGCGGTATGCCGGTTGGAGGTATCGTTTCATCGAGCCGAATATTTGAGTCGTTTATGTACAATCCACCTTTAAACCACGTAACGACCTTTGGCGGGCACCCGATGAGCTGTGCTGCAGGATATGCGGCTCTAAAGTTTACGCTCGATAATAACCTGCCGGAACGCGCGCATCACATTGAGAAAAAAATTAGAAAAGGCCTGGCGCTTGAAGGCGTTCAGGAAATCCGCGGAAAAGGGGCTATGCTGGGTATGGTACTCGAAAGCTTTGAAATGACAAAATTTGTAGTTGAAAAATGTCTCGACAGCGGGCTTCTGCTCGGCTGGACACTGCATTCCAACACCCTTGTAAGGCTTGCGCCACCCCTGATTATTGAAGATGATATACTGGATGAAGCCATTGTAATTATACAGGAAGCGGTAAGCTCCTACGGCAAATGATATAAATAACCTTTATATTAGATTTAGAAACTATACTAACCAAACCCGCGGATTATGAAAAGCCTTGAGATTCTTGTGGCTACAGATTTATCAGACCTCGGAAACCGTGCTTTTGCCGCAGCCGAGCAGTACAGGAAAATTAATGGTGGTATCATAACTCCGGTACATGCTTTGAATGAGCCGGTATGGCCGGAAGGTATACGACTGCCCTCCGTAGACGATAAAATGAGCAGTCAGTTAATTCGTTATGCTTCTGCAAAATGCGCAGAAGCAGCCGGAATGTATACCGATCCAGAGTTTTTGAACAAACCCTGGATTACATATGGTGATCCTGCCCGTGTTATAGTAGAGAAATCTGCAGACCATGATCTGGTTGTCCTTTCGACCCATGGCAGAACCGGTTTCAAAAAGTTTATGCTGGGTTCCGTGGCTAATAAAGTTTGCCTTCGTAGCCTGAAACCGGTAATGGTTACCAGCCCGAATGATAAAATAACCAGTTTCTCAAAAATATTGCTGTCTACTGATTTCTCCCGGGAATCATTTAAGGCTTTCGAACAAGCCCGTTATTTGCTCGAGCATACAGATGCTACTTTTGAGCTCGTACACATTGTTAGCCTGGAATATGCCGGCAAATGGGCAGACCGGCAGCGGATGCAGCGCGATGCTGAAGAAAAGCTTGAAAGTATTACTAAAGAGCATTTTAGCGAATTCGAAGGACGCGTGGAGCCGGTAATCGTTTTATCTGCACTTAGTGTACACCGTGCTTTAAGTAAACATATCGACGATGGTGATTACGATCTTGTAATAATTTCGACTGCAGGAAAAACCGGTATCGATTCCGTGCTCATGGGCAGTACAACCGCTCATGTTATACAAGTAGCTCAGGTTCCGGTGCTTACCATCCGTCCCTGAACACATCATAATACAAACACAAACAAAGGGGCAAAAATGAATGAATCCCGAATTCTGGTTCCGACTGATTTTACAGATGCGGGTAATCTTGCATTTAGAACCGCAGCTGAATACACCTCACAGTTTGGGGGTGTGGTTACGCCGCTATACGTTTATGAAGAAAACCGTGAAGTAGCCGAGTTGCTTGGGGAAACGTTTTATGAAATGAAGTCGGAAACGGCAGACATTATACACGGGAAGCTTCGTTCGGCTGCGCTTCATCATATTGAAGAATCCCGTTTATCAGAGTCGCTTATTATCAGCAATAAACCCGCACAGGGTATAGTGGAAGCTGCCAAAGATTTCGACTTGGTTATAATGGGCACCAACGCCCGCACTGGTCTCGACCGTATTATGCATAGTTCAGTTGTGAAAAAAGTAATTTCTGTGTCCTCGCGTCCGGTAATTATTGCGACAGAAAAGTCTTCGATTAAGCCACTTGAGCGGGTTCTTCTGCTAACGGATCTGTCGAAGAACTCTACACAGGCTTTTATGGACCTCAGGTATTTTATGGAAAGGTCTAATTTTACTGTCGATCTGGTTTACTTTGTTCAGGTTGGTCCATTTACTGTTGGGAACAATAACACGAACGTAGAGAAAGCTAAAAATGAGCTGGAAACTCTGAAGCGTCGTTTTTTTAAAGGGTTGGAATATAGAGTGAAGACCGAAGCATTAATTACCAGCGTATCTGCAAGCGAGGCCATTACGAATCTTACGTTTTCGCGCGAATATAATCTTCTGTTTCTATCAACTCTAGGCCAGAGTAGCTTGAGTAATCTCATGCTCGGAAGCACGGCTGCGACCGTAGTCCGGACGGTAGATTGTGCTGTTTACGTAGTTAATCCCAAGGAATACCGCTGACGGATTCGTATTTTACGGTTCACAATTAAATACAAAAGCAGGTTCCGGTTACGGTCTCTGCTTTTGTTGTATAGGCAAGGGTGATGGCATCCGAATCGAACGGCTAATTCATTATTTAAACGACTATGGAAATTGAAAAAGAAAGCACGCTTAAAGGAGTGCATGTTCTCATAACGGGTGCATCGCGAGGCCTTGGGCTAAGTATAGCGAAGCGATTGAAAACTGAAGGAGTAAAGCTGTCGCTGCTGGCACGAAATCTGGGTGAGTTGGAAGAAGTGAAAGCCGGCCTTGGACAAGGGTGCCGGGTTTTTGGTGCAGACATCACCGATAATACTGCTGTTGCCAAAGCGCTGGAGTATTTCAGAGCGGAGCATGGTCCGGTGGATATTCTTATTAATAACGCAGGTTCGGGCTCCTACACGCCTTTTGGCGAACTCACCACAGAAGAAATTGACCAGACCTACAGCGTAAATGTAACAGCCGTTGCCCGGCTTATTCATGCTGTTCTCCCTGACCTGAAAAAATCTTCGGATGCGCGTATTTTAAACGTGGCCTCGGATCTTGCAAGACGACCTTTGGCCAATATGGCTGCATATAGCTCGGCAAAGCATGCCGCGGCCGGTTTATCGCAATCGCTGGCCCGGGAACTGAAAGAGGATGGAATTCGTGTTATGCTTCTCAATCCGGGTGTGATTGATACCTGGTTTGGCGGAAGCCCGAAAGGGCAGGTTCCGCCGCCCTATGGTTTGAATGCAGATCACGTGGCTGATGTCGTTTGCTTTATGCTAACACGACCGGCCTACCTGCTTATGGACGAGGTTTCCTTACACCCTATGAAACAACCAGAGTTCTAAATATCGATTACAGCACATGCAGACAAAAGAAATTGCGGGTCTTAGAAAAAACTATACATTTGAAACACTCGACCGGACAGACGTAGACTCTGACCCTTTAAAACAGTTTAAGCATTGGTTTGATCAGGCGGTAAAGTCTGAGATTCCGGAGCCCAACGCTATGATTCTGGCCACAGCAGGGAGCAGTGGTCAGCCTCGCGCTCGTGTGGTTTTACTTAAAGGTGTAGATGAGCGAGGGTTCATATTCTACACCAATTACGAAAGTGGAAAGGGGCGGGATCTGAGCCAAAATCCAAGAGCCAGCCTTTGCTTCAACTGGCTGGAACTGGAAAGGCAGGTTCGCATAGATGGCAATGTTGAGAAGCTTCCGGCTGAAGAGTCTTCCGCCTACTTTAATTCCCGCCCGTTTGATAGCAGAATAGGTGCTTTAGCATCACATCAAAGTGCGGTAGTCGGAGACCGTGAGCAGCTGGAAACAACGTTCAGACAGCTTAAGGCTGAGTATGAGGGAAAAGAAGTACCAAGACCTGAAACCTGGGGCGGATATGTTGTTAAACCGGAACTAATCGAGTTTTGGCAAGGTCGCCCCGGCAGGCTTCACGATCGAATAGAGTATACAACCGAAAATGGAAGCTGGACTATCAGAAGGCTTTCACCATAAAGGAATAATGGGAAAACAGAAAGTTAAGCGTTACAGCGAAGTAGTCGAATTTGAAAATGTGCTGGATTTTTCGGCTTTCAGACCCGGTGATGAGGCCGGGCAAAAGGGAAGCTGGAGCACCGATGTGTTCGGCAATTCAAACCCCATAACCCTTGAACTGGCGTGTGGAAAAGGGGACTACGCCATTGCCCTGGCCGCCCGCTATCCGGATCGGAACTTTATAGGTATCGATATTAAAGGTGAGAGGCTGTGGGCAGGCGCAGGTACGGCAACTGAAGCATCCTTGCCCAATGTGCGCTTTATAAGAGGCAGAATTGATCACATAGCACAGTTTTTTGGAAAGGATGAAATCGATGAAATATGGATTACTTTTCCGGATCCTTTTTTAAAAAACCGGCGCAGAAACAGAAGGCTGACTCATCCCGATTTTCTCGAAAAATATCGCCAAGTTCTTAGAAAAGACGGTTTCATCAACCTGAAAACCGATTCACCTGAGCTTTTTGAGTTTACCAACGAGGTAATCGAATCACAGGGATTGGAGAAGCGTGTTCATATAGATGATGTATATGCTCTCGAAGAAACGCCCGAGCTGCTGCAGATTAAAACTTACTATGAGATAAAGCATCTGGAAGAAGGCCGGACGATTCGGTTTGTCTCATTCAGGCTTTGAAGAAACAATATGCTATAAAATGAAAAAGGCATTCCCGGTAAAGGAATGCCTTTTTTCTTTATTAGTAAAATGATGGGCTTACTGCACTGGTATTTTTATACGCTGACCGCGGGTTACGGTGTCGTTAAGATTGAGCTGGTTAATTATGGCAAGCTCTTCCGGATTCATGCCCATTGGCATATCCGACGGCAGGAAGCTTTGAAAAGAACCAGTGCGATCTGCTGTAATTACCTGAATTCTAACCGGCTGGATTGACAGCTTCGAAGAATCGGTAAGGCGTCGGAATCCTTCAACAATCTGTGTAAAGCTGGATTCATACTGGTCATATCTTCCTGATGAGGAGTAGTTTATGAAGCGGTAAACCTGTCCGCCAAATTCAACGCCCTGTACCATAAACCGAAGTTCGGAACCATCCTGATTGGTTGCAGTAGCAATTGCACGATAGCCGGTATTGTTATTCAGATTGGCGTTTCCTGAAGAAACAACATTAATACCTTCCTGATTCGTGAATTGCTCAACAGCTGCACGAGCCGACGAGGCGTCTCTGGCAAAGGAGAATATTGAAACGCCCTGCTGGTCGTTGTCGAACATAGCTACCTGAGCTGCCATATTCTGTACATTCCATCCTGCCGGTACCGGGTACTGGAACTCAAGATCGGGATGGTAGAAGATGTTGTTCTCTACAAAACCTTCGCGTGGATTCTGGCCTAATACCATGCCGTCTATCATCTCCATATACTGGCGTTCGTTGCGTCTGGTTTGTTCATATCCTTGGTCTCTCCACTGCTGGGAAAGCTGGTGCATGCTCTGCTCGCGGTCGCCCGGGTCGGGGTGGGAGGAGAGATGATTCGGAAGCGAGCCTCCGGCACGTTCAGATAGTCGCTGCAGCGTTCTGAAGAATGCTGCCCCTTCAGAGGCATCGAACCCGGCCATAGCTGTGTATTCTACGCCTAAACGATCTGATTCCCGCTCGGCGTCCCGGCTGTAGCTTAGAAAAAGTAACTGAGCGGTGGTGCCGCCAATATTCAGAATATTTTCGGCTGACATCCCGAACAATTCCTGTCCGGCAATGGCGCCCCCAATTAGCAGCAGTTGTCCGGCCTGTTGCTGTAAAACGCGCTGTGAAGCATGTCTCGCAGCTACGTGTCCAATTTCATGACCAATTACAACGGCCAGCTGGGCTTCGTTATTCATGTGCGAAAGAAGACCTCTTGTGAAATAAACGTACCCGCCCGGGAGAGCAAAAGCGTTCACAATATCACTGTTAAGTACCCTAAATGTAAATTCGGCTTCGCGAAACTGAGGGGAAGTGTCTTCGCGCCGCATATGGCTTTCGGCCAAAATTAGTTCGGAAAGCTCGTTGATGTATGCTGTTAGCTCATCATCATCATAAATACCGTACTGGGCAACGATTTCCTGATCGGCCTGGGCACCAATCTGAAGCTCCTGCTGCCAGGTGTAGCCAAATGCCCGGCGGTTACCGCTAACCGGATTTTCTTCGAGAGTCATGCACCCTGAAGTATAAACAAGTATAAATACGAGAAATAGAGGAAACCAGGTAGAAAATTTCCTGTTCGAAGTGGCGTATTGTTTCATAGAAGAGTTTTTAGGGTGATGAGTCTTAAATCAATATACAAACTTATGAATGTTTAAATTTTCATGATAAGTGGCAAAGATTGTATAAATCCGGCTAAACGCCACCTTGTGCAATCATTGCATCTGCAACGGTTATGAAACCAGCTATGGCAGCACCTTTTTCATAATTAATATTTTCGCCATCCTGTCCATAGGTAGTACACTGCTCATGGATTTGATGCATAATGTTACGCAGTTCTTTATCAACGCGATCGGCATCCCATTTTATACGCATAGCGTTTTGGGTCATTTCTAGCCCGGATACGCTTACACCTCCGGCATTGGCTGCCTTGCCGGGAACAAAACGAATGCCATTCTCTATCAGATATGCGGCAGCTTTATCTGTACACGGCATATTTGCTCCTTCTGCCAGATATTTCAGGCCATTATCAACCAGCCTCTTAGCATCTTTTTCGTTCAGCTCGTTCTGTGTGGCGCAGGGGAGGGCTAGTGTGGCTTCAACACTCCACGGGGTTCCCTCGTGATACTCACAGTCGAACAAGTCAGTACACTCACTTATTCGTCCTTTCTTTTCATTTTTAAGCTCCATTACCGATTCGAGCTGCTCTTCGGTAATGCCGCCCTTCACATAAATATACCCGTCGGAATCAGACATTGTAAGAACCTTCATGCCCATTTCTATAGCTTTCATACAGGAATGCTGAGCTACATTACCAGAGCCTGAAATAAGCACAGTCATATCTTTTGTTTGGTCGCCGGC
Organism: Balneolia bacterium; assembly: GCA_003555145.1. Taxonomy (GTDB): domain Bacteria; phylum Bacteroidota; class Rhodothermia; order Balneolales; family Cyclonatronaceae; genus Cyclonatronum. The sequence continues at coordinate 10,973 of PWID01000129.1, forward strand.
GGTATTTATCATTTCTTCTACAAAATAGAGAAGGCCAAATCCGGTAGCTTCGGGTCTGAGCAGGCTGCCGCCAAATGAGTTGCCTTTTCCGGTGAGCACTCCATTAAATGTATTGCTTAACCTTTTATACTGGCCAAACATATAACCAATTTCAGCTGAGCCGACGCCTATATCGCCTGCAGGAATATCCGTTGCGGGACCTATATGGCGGTGCAGTTCCGTCATGAAACTCTGGCAAAATCCCATAATTTCACTATTTGAACGACCCTTGGGATTGAAATCAGCCCCGCCTTTTCCACCACCGAGGGGCAGACCGGTAAGGCTGTTTTTGAATGTCTGCTCAAAGGCCAGAAACTTCAGGATGCTAAGATTCACATCCGGATGAAACCGAAGCCCGCCTTTATAAGGCCCCAGCGCACTGTTGAACTGTACCCGGTACCCGCGGTTGGTCATGCTGATGCCATCATCAGTTACCCATGGTACGCGAAACTGTATGATGCGCTCAGCTTCGGTGAGCCTTTCGAATAAGGCGTAAGAATTATACTTATCGGTAGACTTAGCGAAGGGAATTACCCATTGCAAAACCTCCGATGCCGCTTGCCGGAACTCTTCCTGATGCGGATCTCTCTTCCGGATTAAATCCATAACGGACTCTAATGTGAGTTCTTTCTCAGATTTCATAGGTAAGGTTTTTCGAAGGTGATAATGTCTACTAAGATAAAAAAGTATGTTATGAGAATTCTGTTTGGGAGTTAGTCTTCGGCATCCTTTTCATATGTCTTCATTGCAAGTGTGAAACTTACTATGGCAATAGCGGCACAAACAACAATGAGGCTGAATACTGCCTTGGATGCTGCATATTGACCCGTAAAAACCTGATCCATTAGAAACCCTGCCACGGGTGGCCCGAATCCGAATCCGGCAATACTTATCACAAAAAGATAAAGTCCGCCGGCCAGTGCACGCATTTTAGGCTGTACCATAAACTGAATAAGTGCAGCCGCAACTCCGTTAAAAGATGATGAGAACAGTACGGCTGTTCCCAAAAGTATGAGTGCAGAAAAACCGTCTGCTGCAAAAAGTCCGAGACCATAAAGCGGTACAGCGCCAACGGCAGGAATAATGCCTCCCCAGAAGCGATAGGCCTTATTTCTAAGGGCAAGATAATCGGCAAAGCGGCCCATCAGTATTACGGTTGCAGCAACGCCAAACTGAAACCAGCCGTAGTGACGTATGAGATGTGGCGAATCAAAAACATCAACAAAAATAGTGCTCACGAAAGCCAGTACGGTGTAACCAATGCATGCCATAGCTGCAAAGCCGGTAAGGTGATAAATCACGGTCTTCTTTTTGAGAATATATCCGAGATGTTCGAAGGTATCGGAGACAAAAGTGCCCGTTGTAACCGTTTTTCGGGCATCACGAATTACAAACCAGACTACCGGCGCGATAAATAACCCCGGCAGACCTACCGTAATCATGGCGGTTTGCCAGTCGAAGGTAGTGGCAACGGTGGAGCCAACCAGAAAAGACAGGCCAATTCCAATAAATATTCCTGCAGCATATACCGAGAAGACGCTGGCGCGATTTTCCGCAGGAAATGTTTCGGCTAACAATGCATAGGCTGCTGGGCCTAACATAGCCTGGCTGAGGCCAAGAATAAGTCTGTAAACAATGAGCATTGTAAACGATGCCGTAAAACCACTCAACACTGTTACAAGGCTCCATGTAAACACAGCGAGTGCAATCATTTTGCGACGGGACCACTGGTCTGCCAGCCGTCCCATTGGAATACCGGCAAAGGCATAAATAAACGAAAAGGCGGTTCCGTACAATAGCCCAACCTGGAAATTGCTCAGGCCAAGATCCAGACGTATTTGGGGTGCAAGTACAGCTATAATCTGGCGGTCTACAAAGCTAAGTACGTAGATCAGAAACAGAAGTACTAGCAGCCAAAAAGAATATTTTTTGATCATCCAGTAAGTCGAGATTGTTTTAGTGTTGGAAGTATAAGAGAGCTGGCTAAATTATGTAACTTATCTGGGTTGATGAAGTTAAATAAGCGGCTAAGCCTCGATTAACAAAGCCTGGAAAAGAAGCATTCATAAAAAAGGCCGGCTGAAAATAATCAACCGGCCTTGTGGTCTTTTTAAGACGTAGTTTGTTGTTCGGATTAGCCGAGACGAACTACCAGATCTACAGTACGTGCAGAGTAACCGGCTTCGTTATCGTACCAGCCAACAACTTTTACGAGTTTGCCATCAACTTTGGTAATGCCTGAGTCGTAAATAACTGAGTGCGGGTTACCAAGGATATCGGTAGAGACGATAGGCTCATCGGTGAATTCAAGAATACCTTTCATTGGGCCTTCTGCGGCATCTTTAAAAGCTTTTTGTACTTCTTCCAGCGTTGTTTCTTTTTTCACAAGGCAGGTGAAGTCGGTAAGTGATCCGTCCGGTACCGGTACGCGTACAGCACCACCGTCGAGTTTACCAGCCAGATGCGGCAGTACCAAACCAACAGCTTTTGCAGCACCAGTTGTTGTTGGTACCATATTTACAGCTGCGGCGCGTGCGCGACGAAGATCCTTGTGCGGAGCATCAACGGTGCCCTGATCTCCGGTATAGGCATGGATGGTTGTCATGAAGCCTTTCTCAAGACCGAATGCATCATCAAGAACCTTTACCATAGGTGCGAGACAGTTGGTAGTGCAGCTCGCGTTAGAATAAATATTAGCACTTGCGTCGATTTCTTCGTCGTTAACACCAAGAACGATTGTTTTAACGTCGCCTGTAGCAGGCGCTGAAATAACTACTTTTTTGGCACCAGCTGTAAGGTGCTTGGAAGCCGCATCGCTGCTGGTGAAAAATCCGGTACATTCAATAACGGTAGTTACACCAAGTTTGCCCCATCCTAAATTTGCAGGATCGCGGTCGGCCATTACTTTAATATTTTTGCCGTTTACTACAAGAGCGTCACCGTCGGCTTTAACATCGCCGGGGAATTTACCGTGTACGGAATCGTACTTGAAAAGGTGAGCCAGTGTTTTTGCGTCTGTAAGGTCATTTACGGCTACGATTTCAATCTTGTCGTTGTAATTGCTCAAAATGAAACGGGTAACCAGTCGGCCGATGCGACCAAAACCATTAATACCTACTTTAATCTTACTCATTGTGTAATCAAGTTAGGGAGTTATTATTTATGATAGCCGTGTGAAGTTTTGGAACTTAAGTCACGGTTTTTGCTAATGTTTCTATGCCTTAAATGTACTTAAACGAGGTGTTTATATCAAGTAAAACTAATACGAGTATGAGAAATTGATTTATGTAATTATTAATGCATTGTGGAACCGCTTTCTGCTTTTACTCCGTTTATAATCCCCGGATAACTTTATTAATAAATATGCCTGAGGTCCATCTTTTACAAAGGGAACATGTTGGTAAGTTCGTATGTTATACAGGCTTTATTTTATAACTATAAACCAATTGCCTTCAATGCGTTCAGGTTACAAATCTATCCCGGTTTTATTTCTTTCAATATTAATTTTAGTGCTTCCGTCTTCCCAGCTTGGGGCAAAGAATGTAGAAGATTCAAATCTTTATACGGCCCCGACCGATACACTTCAGGTCGATCTGGAAGTAATCCGCATCGAAGCGGCCCGCCTTACAGAAACTTCTGCATCGGCACCTTTTGCAGTGTCGACTTTGCGAATTAGCGAGCAGCGGCGAATTTCAGCGCCCGGACTCACCCTCAACGAGCCACTTCGGGGTATTCCCGGAGTTTGGGTGAATGACAGAAATAACTATGCTGTTGGTGAGCGTCTTTCGGTTCGCGGGATGGGATGGCGCGCAGCTTTTGGCGTGAGAGGTGTTAATATTCTCATGGACGGCGTACCGCTTACTATGCCAGACGGGCAGTCTATCATGAGTTTGGTGGATCCGGCATTTATCAAGGATATTGAGGTCATTCGTGGTCCTGTTTCCGGATTTTGGGGAAATGCTGGCGGCGGTGCCATTTTGCTTTCGACGGCAAATTTTAGCGCGGACCCATCTGTTCGCGTAAGATCGACATTTGGGAGCTTTGGGTTAAACAAACAGGATATTGAGGCCGGGTTTAACGTAGACAACAACAGCTATATGGTTTACGGTTCACGTCTGTATCAGGATGGGTTCAGGGACCACAGCCGGTTCGAGGCCTGGCGCCTTGGTGGTAACGCCCGCATCACCCTTGATGATCGCTCTACGCTTACTTTCACCGGCGCATTTTTGGAGTCGCCAATAAGCGATAATCCGGGTGCCCTTACTGCCGAAGGTTTGGAAGAAACGCCCTCGGCTGCAAATCCCGGCTCGGTGAATCAGAACGCGCGTAAAATTACGAGACACGGGCAGTTTGGTGCCGGCTATCAGCTGAGGTTCGATGATGCTGAGCTGAACGTAAATGGATGGGGTCTTGCACGTAAGCTTCAGAATCCGCTTCCATTTGCCTGGATACAGGTTGACCGGCTTGCAGGTGGATTCAGATCCAGCTATCAGCAGGAGATGAGTGATTTCAGCTGGGGTGTTGGGGTGGATGCGGCCGTGCAGTCCGACAGTCGCAGAAACTGGGCCAATCAGGGTGGTGATCAGGGAGAGCTGCGTCTCGATCAACAGGAAGATGTGTACAGTCTGGCAGGATTTTCACGAATCAGCATTCCGTTTGGTAAGCTTACCGTTTCGGGTGGGCTTCGCTTCGACTGGCTCGATTTCCGAAACCGCGACCGCTTCATGACTGACATCGACGATACATCCGGAGACAGGCAGTTTGTTTCCCTCAGCCCGATGGCCGGACTTAGCTACGATTTCGGGAACTGGCTAACATTTATCAATTACAGTACAGGTTTTGAAACGCCTACCACTACAGAGCTTGTTAACCGCCCGGACATGACCGGAGGCTTTAACCCTGACCTTGATCCTGAGCGTACAAACGGTTTCGAGCTTGGGACACGTGGGCGAATCAACAGTCTGAATATGACGCTTGATGCCGCGGTTTTTACTATGATGGTAAGGGACCTGCTTCAGCAGTTTCAGGTTGAAGACGATGGCCGTGATTATTACCAAAATGTAGGATCAACACGGCATAACGGCTTTGAGCTGTTTATGGACTGGCAGATTCTTCCTGGCGTGGATGTAATAGCAAGCTATGGCTTCAGCGACTTCACGTTCAGCAGCGATGAACTTACTCAGGGTGGGGAGTCTCTAAATGGGAATCGCCTTCCGGGCATTCCGCGCCATCGTGTAAACGGGGCAATTCAGTATCGTTTAAGCAGTTTGCAGCTGCGTGGCGAAGGAGAGTTCAGTGATGAGTACTTTGTGAACAGTATCAACACAGTCGTAAATGAATCCTATACTGTCTTTAACCTGAATGCATCATGGATGGATGCCCGTCCGTTCAACGGCGTTTCAATTACGCCCTTTGTTCAGGTGAACAACATATTTGATACCGATTATGCCGGTTCTGTAATCATAAACGGCTTCGGCGGTCGCTTCTACGAGCCTGCTCCCGGGCGCAATTTCCAGGCCGGGATAAACGTAACGTTCAACTACTGAGCCCGCTCCGTAAAGTCATTTGTAATCCACTAAACAAAAAAACTTCTGCAACCGGGTATATTTAAAACACCTTGATTACTGATTACTGATTACTGATTACTGATTACTGATTACTGATTACCCTAGTCCATCATATATACAAACATATTGAGCAGGGCCGAGCGGTAAAGAATGAATCCGAAATCATCTTCCTCAATAGCCTGAGAAAGATCCTGAAGCAGGATTACATCCTCAAAAGAACCAGTATCGCGCATTTTGCGATAAACTTGCTGCATCTGGTGGATTGAAGCTGCTTCACTCTGGCTTAGCCGGCTGCTGAGATCATCTGCACAGCGCATGTAAGCGCCGAAAGTTGCGGCCTCTTCCAGGCCCCAGAAATCACGTACATGAGGGGCAACTTCACTGCCTTGTATATGAACGCCACCTTGTGCAAATGCAGTCAGTAAGGTGGAATAGTCTGCCTGCCCGGTTCCTTCAAGCAGGTTTTCGCTAAGAAGGTATTCTTCGAGCTCAGCGAAGGCTACCAATAGCTCCTCTCCAATTGCCGTATGTTCCTGCAGGCACTGGTTCAGAGCCACATAATGACCCGGAAAACGTTCACAAGCCTGGAAAAGAAAGCCAATTAAGATTACCGCTAAAACTCTGTTAAGCATATAAGATAATTGTTGAAATAAAAAGTGCCGGACCTGAATCAGTCCCGGCACTTCATAGTGTTAATTGTGTTCGGATGGCATCACCCATTAAAAGATGATGTTCCCCCGAAATCAGAACAGGCTCTTAACCAATTCCTGGGCTTCTTGCTGTATCTGGCGCAGATGATCTTTGCCTTTGAAGCTTTCGGTGTAAATTTTGTAGATATCTTCAGTACCAGAGGGTCTTGCTGCAAACCAGCCGTTTTCGGTTACAACCTTTAATCCGCCAATGGTAGCACCATTTCCGGGAGCGTGCGTTAGCTTGGCCAGAATAGGCTCGCCCGCGAATTCTTTGGAAGTTATATCGTCGGCATCGAGGTTTGAAAGAAGATCTTTTTGCTCTGTGGTGGCCGGTGCATCAAGACGCTCGTATACAGGAGCCCCGAACTGCTTTTCGAAATCTGCATAATGCTCTGATGGACTCTTGCCGGTTTTAGCAATTATTTCTGCTGCCAGCAGATTCATGATGATGCCATCTTTATCGGTAGACCAGGGCGTACCGTCGAACCGTAAAAAGCTTGCTCCGGCGCTTTCTTCTCCACCAAATCCGTACTCGCCGTTTGCCAGACCTTCTACAAACCATTTGAACCCAACCGGAACTTCCGAGACTTCCACTCCAATGCTTTCGCAAACCCGATCGATCATCGAGCTTGATACGAGCGTTTTTCCCACCTTCAGCTTTTTACTCCATTCCGGTCTGTTCTGAAACAGATACCAGATGGAAACGGCCAGATAGTGGTTGGGATTCATAAGACCGTCTTTGGTAACAATGCCGTGGCGGTCGTAGTCGGGGTCGTTGCCAAACGCTATATCGAACTGGTCTTTGTGCTTAATGAGTCCTGCCATGGCATAAGGAGATGAACAATCCATGCGGATTTTGCCATCTTTGTCTACATGCATAAAGCGGAAGGTGGAATCGAGGCTCTCATTAACCATTGTAAGATTTATGCCATACTTTTCGGCAATAACAGGCCAGTAGGCAATTCCGGAACCGCCCATCGGATCAACGCCGATTTTAACTCCGGATTTGCGGATCGCTTCCATGTCTACAACATTAGCCAGATCTTCCACATAGGGTGTAATGTAGTCGTAAAACTGTATGTGCGGACTATCGATGGCATCCTCATAGTCCATTTTGAGCACATCTTTTAGCCCGCTTTTAATCATGGCGTTAGCGCGGCTTTCAATGATTTTTGTCGTTTTCGAATCGGCCGGCCCGCCGTGTGTCATATTGTATTTAAAGCCACCATCCTGCGGAGGATTATGCGATGGCGTAATTACAACACCGTCGGCAAGGTCTTCTGTACGGCCTTTATTATGCGAAAGAATAGCGTGCGATATAACCGGAGTGGGAGTGTAGCCTCCCTGCTCCTGTACCATCACTTTTATTCCGTTAGCTGCAAAAACCCGTATGGCTGTCAGTAGCGCTGCCTCCGAAAGAGCGTGCGTATCCATTCCAATGAATAACGGACCGGTAATCTTTTTACTCTTACGGTATTCACATATTGCCTGAGAAATGGCAAAGATGTGGTTTTGATTGAAAGAAGAATTAATCGCTGTGCCGCGATGACCAGATGTGCCAAACGATACGGCCTGATCCTTACGGTGTGCATCTGGTTTAAGCGTGTAATATTTGCTAACCAGTCTGGGTACGTTTGTTAAAATATTTTCGGGAGCCGGTTTGCCGGCTAATTCATGAGTTGCCACGTGTATTCCTCCCTGGAGATTCAAAAATAATGTAGGATGATGCTGAATGATATATGTAAGTATTATACGAAATCGAGAATGGGCAAACCAGAATAATCTGCCCTCGCAGTCGATTTCGGAGCTCAATCGGAGCTCACGCTCATTTGGGTTTGTGTCGGCTTTCGAGTTCCGCTACGAGATCGCTCAGATTGTTGCCCCGCTCAGTTAATAAAACCATAAGGTGGAAAAGAAGATCAGACGATTCGTAAAGAAACTCTTTTTCATCCTCGTTCTTGGAGGCGATTACGGTTTCAACCGCTTCTTCACCAACCTTCTGAGCTATTTTGTCTATGCCGCGGCGAAAAAGCTGTGTGGTATACGAACCTTCCGGCATGGTTTCCTTCCGTTCCCGGAGCAGGTCCTCAAGCTGAAATAAAAACGCACCTTTTGCTTTTGGGGTAAGATCCGGCTTGAAAAAGCATGATAATTCGCCTGTGTGGCAGGTGGGGCCATCGGGCTTCGCCTGAATTAAGATAGAGTCGGCATCGCAATCTAGACGAATGTCTTTAAGGTGAAGCAGGTTGCCGGATGTTTCACCCTTTACCCATATCTTCTGCCTGCTGCGGCTAAAAAAAGTAACCTTGCCGGTTTCAAGCGTAAGCTTAAGGGATTCTTCGTTCATGTAGCCAAGCATGAGAACACGCATGGTTTGCGCATCCTGCACAATGGCCGGTACAAGGCCATCAGCATCATAAATAACGGAGTTTACGGGAAAAGAATAGCTGGTTTGCATGGCAAAATTATTATCGGATTGCTAAAGGATATTTTATTTAAATATAAAGGTCCGCAGGCTGTGAATGAAGCTGTTAAAGCCTTACCGGAATATGCTTGTTTTGCATCATCTTTTTGAGATGTGGTATTTCGATTTCTTTAAAGTGGAAAATACTTGCAGCAAGTACAGCGTCTGCATGACCTTCCTTAATAGCATCAATACAGTGCTCAACGGTTCCGGCACCACCGCTGGCAATTAAAGGAATACGTACAGCAGAAGAAATTTTCCGGAGCAGGTCAATATCGAATCCGGCTTTGGTACCATCGCGGTCCATGCTCGTAAGAAGTATCTCGCCCGCGCCTCTTCTTGCGGTTTCCTTTGCCCATTCTATGGCATCCAAACCGGTGTCGTAGGTTCCAGCCTTGGTGAATACATTCCAGCTGTCGCCGGTTTGTCTGGCATCGATGGCCGCAACCACGCACTGACTCCCGAAACGTTCTGCAGCTTCGGTTATTAGCTCAGGCCGGCTAACAATTGCGCTGTTAAGGGAAACTTTGTCGGCCCCCGCTGCCAGCAAATCACCAATCTCCCCGGTACTGCGAATGCCACCGCCCACAGTAAAGGGAATGGTGATGTTTTTTGAAATCTGCTTTACCAGGTCGAGCAGCGTCTTACGCTTTTCGTTAGTGGCGGTAATATCCAGAAAAACCAGCTCATCGGCTCCTTCTTCTGAGTAGCGAATTGCCAGCTCTACCGGGTCTCCGGCATCGCGAAGGCCCTCGAAATTGACCCCTTTCACAGTACGGCCATTTTTGATATCGAGACAAGGTATGATGCGTTTTGCAAGCATTTTAAAAAATATGAATGTATGAAAGTAGTATAGAACGGAAGCTGAACAAGTTAACCGATATCCCTGCGCAGCCAGCTTTGCTCCAGCATCAGAGCGAGAAATAACAATCCCAGGCCAGAGGCCAGAAATCTTTGGTAACGGTCTACCACGTCTACAAAAAACTCCTCTTCGAACTCAGTCGTTTCAAGCTGATCAATATCGCTGTAAACCTGACTAAGCTCACGGGTGTCCCGTGCGCGGAAATAGCGCCCACCTGTTTTTTCGGCCATGGTAGTGAGCATGGTTTCGTCAATTTCTATAGGAATGGTGAGGTATCGACGACCGAAAATGGGATCATCAATGGGGTAGGGGGCTGCTTCTTCGCCGCTGGCTCCAATAGTGTATAAACGGATACCAAGGGTTCTTGCAATTTCTGCTGAAGTAAGCGGGTCTATTTCTCCCGCATTGTTTTCACCATCGGTTAGCAGTACAATTACTCTTGAGGCCGCGCTGCTGTCCCGCAGCCGGTTCACAGCCGTGGCAACACCCATGCCAATAGCTGTCCCGTCGCGCACAATGCCCATATCCATCATATCAATCTGGTTTTGAACCAGGCGATGGTCGAGTGTGGGCGGAACAAGGGTGATGCTTTCCCGGGCGAAAACGACTACTCCAATGCGGTCGTTGGCACGGCGGCGGACGAAATTCTGCGCTACTTCTTTAACGGCCAGAAAACGGTTTGGCTGCAGGTCTTCGGCCAGCATGGAGGATGAAATATCAATTGCCAAGACTATGTCAATACCTTCGACGCTGCGCTCTATTCGCACGTTTTCTTCCTGCGGTCTAGCCATCGCAACTATAACTAATGCCAGCGCCACATACTTTAAAACGGGTAGTGCACGGGCGGCGAATACACGAATCCCACCGGAAACTTCTTTAAGCGTAGTGGTGCGTGAGAAAAGCAGTGATGGTGATCGCCTTTGGCGGCTCCATAACCATTCGATAAGAATCAGAACCGGAATAATGAGCAGCGCCAGAAACCATTCAGGATTGAGCCAGATCATGGAGCTTTTCCTCCTTTTTTAGCTGCTGCGTCTTCTGCGGTTTTGTATTTACGTTCGTGCTCAAGTCTCAGCTGCATTAGAAGCCTTGAATCGTGCATGCTGTATTTCCTGGCAAGTTGTTCAAGCCGGTTCAGGTCTGCCAGCATAGCTGCATTGTCCCGCTCGGTTTTGGCGAATTTTACCATATCGCATTCTTGCAGAAGTGCAGACGTTTCGTTGAGTAGTTCTGTATCAATACGGCGGCTTTTAAGATCGCGGCTTACCTCGCGGGTGGTTTGTTCAAGAGCTGGAAAACCGTACACGCGCTCGAAATAGGCCCGGATGGCATCACCCAGCCTAACATAAAAAGTATCGTCGTCGGGCTCACTGTTGCGAAGCATACCGCGAAGTGCGGCAATTTCATCACTGAGATAGTCTGCCGGATTAATAAAAGGCGGCGGAGGCTCGAATGCAGCTTCAGGCTCACCCTCAGGTTTTGGCGGGAAGTAGCGTTTTTTGATGTAATATCCGGCTACTAAAAGGGCAGTTACGAGCAGGAACCCGATAATCCAAGGCAACAGCGACATGCCAAACGAAAAAATGGGCTTCAGCGGGCGTAGCTCTTCCTGTTCGGCGAGACTGCTTCGAAAGTGAATGGCCACATCGGGAAGTTCGAACAGCAGCGTGTCGGCATCACGAATTCCGAGCGCAAAAAGCCCGCTGAGTGTATCGTTTTCGGATCCGAAAAACTGTAGCCGCGTTCGCAGGCTGTCGTGCTGCTGAGCATTCAATCCAATTGAAGAGCCTATATATTCGAACGGGTCGGAATAGGCGGAGCTGTCTGGAAAGATGATGCTATCGAAGTCGCGGGAGCCTTCAAAAACAATAAATACATCGAACAGCTGCCCTGCGCGAAGTGAGTCGTTACTTACGGAAATGCGTACGGGCTGGGCTTCAGCAGGAACTGCAGATAGAAAAAAGCCGGCTATGAGCAAAACAGCAATACCAGGCAGTAAGCGATTGTATGTCAGGCGCAGAATATTCATCAGTTTCGTTTATGTCGTTGCTGAAGCAGCCTGGAAAGCGGCTCTATATACGAATCATTGGTATATAGCTGCACGTGATCAACCTGAAGCTTGCGTAGTTTCTCGCTCAGCTTTATTCGCTCGTTCTTACGCCGTTCACCAAATCCGTACCTTACCTTTTTGTCTGAAGTATCTATTAAAATGCGTTCTCCGGTTTCCGGATCTGTAACGGGGATTAGGCCAATGTCTGGCAGTTCAGATTCCAGGCGGTCATCCACACAAAGGCATATGAGGTCGTGCTTACGGTTCAGTACTTTGAGATCTTTTTCGTAGCCTTCATCCTGCATATCGCTGATTAGCGTGATGATAGATCTCCGGGGCAAAATCTTGCTAAGAAAAGTAAGGGCCTCACTGATTGAGGTTCCTTTGTGAACAGGCTTTGTGGTATATAGCTCTCTGATTAGCCGCAGCACATGGAGACGACCTTTTCTGGGTGGAATAAATTTTTCGACTACATCAGAAAAGAGCAGCAAACCTACTTTGTCGTTATTTTTGATGGCGCTGAAGGAAAGAACCGACGCCAGCTCTGTTGCCAGATCGAGCTTGCGCTGGGTGAAGCTGCCAAACAAACCGCTGCCCGAAATATCCACACAAACCATGAGCGTTTGCTCGCGCTCTTCCTCGAATATTTTGATGTAAGGCGAGCCGGTGCGGGCCGTCACGTTCCAGTCGATCATACGGATATCGTCTCCGTACTGATAAGGCCGGACTTCAGAAAAGGCCATTCCACGGCCTTTAAATGCAGAAAGATACTCTCCGCCAAACAGATTGTTAACCAATCCTTTGGTGCGGATTTCCAGATAGCGGACCTTTTTTAGTATGTCTGCTGAAGTCATTACTGGTGAGTTCCCTTGTCCCGTAACAGGTTAGCGTATGGTGAGTAAGTAATTCATTTTGGCGTTGTATGCAACTGGCAACGCTTCGGATTACTGCTTGTTATAATCAGTTGTATGCAGGGCTTAAAATAACGATATGATGAGTGTTATTTCCACTTTTTACAAATTAAAATGAAGCCCTGCAGCGCAAGGCTCGTTTGTGGAAATTGAACTTTCTTCTGTATCTTTAAGCGCATTTAAAACCTACTTTGCGCGCACGGGTAGTTTATCTCGATTCGAGCCTCCTAAACTGTTATATATCCGACCAAAACCGCGCTATTATTATTATAAACCCATCAAATCTAAGGATTAAACCATGCTGATTGGTGTTCCCAAGGAGATAAAAACACACGAAAACCGGGTTGCTTTGCTGCCTTCCGGTGTAACCCAGATGCTTAAGCACGGTCACGATGTCATCATCGAGAAAGACGCCGGCCTGGGCAGCGGATTCCCGGACGACCTTTACATTGAAGCCGGTGCTACTATTATTGATTCGGCAGAAGAGGTCTGGGCGAAGGCGGAAATGATTATGAAGGTGAAAGAGCCTATCAAAAAAGAATATCCGCTCATGCGCGAAGGCCAGATTATTTTTACCTATTTCCACTTTGCCGCAAGCCGTGAACTCACCGATGCAGTTAAACTCTCCGGTGCCGTAGCTATTGCTTACGAAACTGTCGAAAAACTCGACGGCTCTCTACCGCTGCTCATTCCGATGAGTGAAGTTGCCGGCCGTATGGCAACGCAGGAAGGTGCTAAATATCTCGAAAAGCCTATGGGCGGACGTGGTGTACTACTGGGCGGTATCCCGGGTGTGAAGCCTGGCAGGGTGATGGTTCTTGGTGGTGGTATTGTGGGTGTTAACGCTGCGCGTATTGCTGCCGGAATGGGTGCCAACGTTCAGATATTTGACATCAACCTGCAGAAACTCCGTTACCTGGATGAAGTAATGCCGAAAAACGTAACAACGGTATTTTCTTCTGAGGTTAACATCCGCCGCGAGCTGGAACGAGCTGATCTTGTGATTGGCGCTGTTCTGATCCCGGGTGCAAAAGCACCAAGTCTGATTACCCGTGAAATGCTTTCTGAGCTGCAGCCGGGCTCGGTACTTGTTGACGTGGCCATCGATCAGGGTGGATGCTTTGAAACGTCAAAGGCTACCACACACGATGATCCTGTTTATGTGGTTGATGGAATTGTTCACTACTGCGTGGCCAACATGCCGGGCGCGGTTCCGTTTACCTCGACCATCGGTCTGACAAACGTTACGCTCCCTTATGCAATTCAGATTGCAGATAAGGGCTGGATTAACGCTATTCGTGAAAATCGTGAGCTGGAATTTGGTCTGAATATCGCCAATGGTAAAATCGTATACCGTGACGTTGCTGAGGCATTCGACCTGGAGTGGACACCCCTCACCAAGTTCATGTCGCTGCTAAACAACTAAACAATTACCGGCCGAAAGGCAGGTCTGGACTACGGTCCGTAAAAAGGCATCCGATTCATTTCGGATGCCTTTTTTTGTTTTTATCTTGGCATGGAAAGATTTGCTCAAATTTACGCTACTTCCGAAAATAGCTATCTTACTACGTGTAGTAAACCGTGAACCAAGCCTGTCTGCCGCGGCGAAGACAGGCAGGCGCAGCGAGTCTACGAAGTGAAAATCTATGTACTTCAAAAGTGAAATCAAATTCGGAAGGTCACGGACTTGCACAGATTACTATACGGATTAGCACGGAGAAACAGCATTTAAACAAAAAAAGCCTGCACCAGCAATTAGCTGATACAGGCTTCATAATCTGGAAATCGATTTAAATAAACCTGAGCTTACTTAAGCAGTGATTTCATGGTTTCGCCGATTACTGCAGGGCTCTCACAAACGGTGATGCCGGCTGCTGAAAGGGCGTCCATTTTTTCCTGAGCTGTTCCTTTAC
>PWID01000152.1 GCA_003555145.1 Balneolia bacterium
CCGGTCAGGTCGTACAATTCGCGTGATGGCCATTGAGTATCAACCCAAACGTCAATATTAAACTCGGAATGCTTGTTTATGGCAACGATAAGGCCAGTATCGCCCCCGGTTCCGCCGCGTTCGGCTACGTACACATGGCGTGGATCATCCTGATCGTTGCCCGGCCAGAACGGATTTCCACCGCCCTCACCCGGGCGGGTGAGCGCTTTATAGGTTCCGCTGCCAAACTGATTACGAACCTGTAACAGAAGATTGATATCATCTGCCAGTCCATAGCTGAAATAATCGCGGTACCAAACCTGCGCATAACCCGGATGCGTTAGCATGTGGGCATAGGCCAGCATTTTGTTATTCACAACAGGGCTGTGGCCTTCCTGGTGTACTTCACCCCTGTAATCGGTGCGGTCGAAATCATGATTATCCACAAAAGTTACAATTTGCTCAAAGGGAATTCCGAAACGGTTATGAAGTCCGCTGTTGTGCCAGTTTCGGATGTCGTAATCATTACCCCCATCGCTCATGGCTTTATAGGCAAAGCGCATGTTAAAATCAAAAACGGCCGCTTCAGAAGGCGCCGGGGCTGACGGGCTGAATGGTGAGTTAGTGGTATTGAGCATGGTGAGATAATCCACTTTCCTGTCGAGGCTTCCATCATACAGCTCATGTACATGGAATTTGCCAGCCATAGCGCCATAGCTCATAAAGGCCTTGAAATATTCGGGATGAACGCCCTTTACAAAGTCGAAGCGATAGCCGTCCAGATCGAGCGTTTCGGTAAGCCAGTCGCCCCAGACCATAAGGCTGTCGCCAACCGGGAGCACATCACCCGTACCGGTATGTAAGGCGTTGCTGTAACCGAAACTGTTCACGTACATCTGGTGAAACCCGGCCAGCTGATTATCACTCAGAAAATCGCCCGTATTACTTTGGTTGTGCACGGCATTCGGATAAAAGAATTCATTTCCATCACCAATATCCCAGGCTATTCTGCCTGAACCATGGGTAAGCGGATAGGCCGTGAAGGTGTTTTCGCCATCCGGGCTGAACAGTGAGCCACCGCCGGGATTAGTGTAGAACTCAGAATAAATGTTCGGCTCCAGATTCCCACCCGAGCGGTGATTCAGCACGATATCGGCATAGACCTCCAGTCCGTTCGCCTTAAGCCGTTCAATGGCAAACAGCAGCCCGTCTTTTGTTCCGTAGCGTGTGGGTATGAAGGCGCCCGTGCCCGAAGTCTGATCTCCGGCGCGGCTGTCGTAATTTCCGAGATCGTAGTAATCGTAAGGAGTATAACCAACATCGAAACCACCTGCGGCGGATTTACTGGGCGGCGGCAGCCAGATTCCGTCGAAGCCGGCAAGACCGAGAATATCAGCGTTAACGGCAAGCGTGTCGTACCAGACGCCACCGGGCGTTACATCCCAGTAAAATCCCTGCATCATGGTGCGGTCCTGTTGTGCGGAAGCGCTCACAAACATCAGAAAGGAGCATACAAAAAAGAGTAGCGTTTTTTTCATTATCACGAGAGATTAATCCAATTCAAATCTATGCCCGAAAACGGTAGTAGCGGGCCCCAACAGCGCTTATTAAAAAATGTAAGCGCTTTCATTATGATACGCTTTTCTTTTTTTTCCTGCAACCCAAAAGCAGTCCGGCGGCTGTTTTGAGCATGATAAGGCATCAGCTTAAAACCGTTATGCGTGAAAGCGCTTTTCCTTCAGGCATTGATACAAAATGCCGTCCAATCCGGTTGATTTAAAAGTTAAATTCATTGTTTTATTGACTTACAGACTTTTTATCACTTTGTTATTATACTCGATTACTCTCACTTTGAAGCACTTCCAGTACATCATGTTCGATTCTATCCTAACGCCAGACGAAAAATCGGCCTGTGGAGTTGGCTTTGTTGCCAGCCTGAAACAGGAATCCACCCATCAGAACCTTCAGTCCGCCCTGCACGCATTGCGATGCGTCGAACACAGAGGCGCCTGTGCGGCAGATCAGGTTACCGGAGACGGTGCCGGCATCATGACCGATATACCGTTTGAGATGTTAGGTTACGAGCGGGATTCCATTGCTGTTGCCATGTTGTTTACACCAACGAATCCGGAGCGGAGGCGAACTGCACTTCGCGTTTTTGAACAAACGTTTGCCTATCATGGTCTTGAAGTTGTTCACTACAGAAACGTTCCGACCAATGCATCCGTACTCGGAACCGATGCTATGGAAGTTAAGCCCGGCATAATACAGGCCATTATTAAGAGGCCCGAGCATTGCCGCACCGATGCTTCATTCGACAAGCTGCTGTACAATGCGAGGCAGCTTACGCGCACCAAAGAGAAAGAAGCCGGAATCTACAAGGAGTTCTTTTTCACCTCCCTTTCCTCGCGTACCATTGTTTATAAGGCACTCACCCGCGCTCAGGATCTCGACCGGTTTTATCCCGACTTGCAAAATCCGGCGTTCAAAACGCGGTTTGCCCTTTTTCACCGCCGGTTTTCAACCAACACAAAAACCTCCTGGGATAAAGTGCAGCCCTTCCGGATTATTGGCCATAACGGAGAAATTAACACCATTGCCGGCAACCGATCGTGGGCTTATTCGCGCGAGCAGTATCTTGGCCTGCGGGTCGATGAGCTCCTTACTGCCAAGGGCATCAGCGATTCGGGAAGCGTAAATGAAATGGTTGAAGCGCTGCAGTATCGCAGCTCGATTCCGCACGTGGAGGATATTCTGGCACTGATGATGCCTCCCGCCAGAGCCGATAACGAGTTCTATCGCTTCTGGAGCCGGGCTATGGAGCCATGGGATGGGCCCGCTTTCGTAAGCTACTCCAACGGGCAGACTATAGGCGCACGCCTCGACCGCAATGGGTTTCGTCCGTGCCGATGGATGCTGACCGACAACCACATTTACCTTTCATCGGAAGCCGGTTCGTTTGAAGTGAATCCTGCCGACGTTCGTAAGAAAGGTGCGCTTCATGCAGGAAACGGCGTAAATGTGAATCTCGAAACCGGGCGCATCCACTTCCGTGACCCAAGTCTTTCAAGGGAAAACCATGATGCCGGTTTTGATGCCCGCCTCATAGAAATGCCCGAACCCGAATCGGTGGATTTCGAGCCCGAAAGCCATCACCCTTACGTTTTCACCTATACTAACGAGGAACAGGACAAAGTTCTGGCTCCGATGATTAACGAAGGCAAAGAACCAATCGGATCGATGGGAGACACGGCACGGCCCGCTATTTTATCTGACGAACCCCGCTCTTTTTTCGATTACTTTTATCAGAATTTTGCACAGGTAACAAATCCGCCTCTGGACTACATACGCGAAAAAATGGTGACCGACCTCACCGTTTACCTCGGCAAAAAGCCCAATATTTTTGAACCGAAAGAGCTCCTTCCACCGGCGCTGGCTTTAAGGCTTAAGAGTCCCGTTTTGAGCCTTAGTCAGCTGGAGCATATAAATAGCATAGACGCAAGCGGCAAAAGTAAATACCGCGTTAAAAGTCAGGAAATCGACATTACCTACCAGCGTACTGAAGCGGCTGTGGGCATGCGGTCGCAGCTTAAAGAAGCTGCCCGTCTGGCCTGCGAAGCCGTAGAAAAAGGAAGCAGTATAATTATCCTAACGGATAAAAAGGCCACTTTTGAAAGGCCCCCACTGCCATCACTTTTAGCTTTACGTGCAGTTGTTACCGCCCTGAACCGCTCGGGCCAAAGGCTTAACGCAAGCATTGTTGTACACAGCGGTGAGGTGAAGAACACGCATCAGCTGGCGGCACTCGTAAGCTTTGGGGCATCTGCGGTTTGTCCGTACGTGGCGCTCGGAATGGCCCGAACCGGTTCAATTCGCCGCCTTAAGGTTGATGACGCCAACCAGCGCGAGCAAAACCTCATTAAGGCACTCGAGGGCGGCCTGCTTAAAATAATGGCCAAAATGGGTATCTCGGTAGCACAGAGCTACATGAGTTCCAAGCTCTTCACTCCGCTTGGTGTAGGCACCGGCATCATAAAAGAATTTTTCCCGGGTTTAAGCACCCCTGTTGGCGGAATTGAAATCGAACACCTTGCCGCCGATACCGACAAAAGAATGGATCTGGCTTTAACCCACTCCAACGATGAAAAGGTTATCAAAAGCTATTTCTATAAGGAGCACAATCGCGGGAAAATGGGCGAGAAACACGCCATGACGAACACCCGATCTAAGATTATCCACGATTTGGTCCGTTCTGAAAACACAGACCTGCAATCAGCTGATCTGTATGATGCATACCTGAAAGCCGGGGATGACGACAGTCCGCTCGCGGTGAGACATTTGCTATCAATCGGCGAATCAGAAACGCCGAACGGCAACGGAGAAGCGATTCAGCCTGTTGAAGACATTCTTACAACATTTGGCTCCGGCGCCATGTCGTTTGGTGCTATCAGCGCGGAGGCGCAGCGGGATATTTTTGAGGCCATGCGCGAAATCGGAGGCCGCAGCAACAGCGGCGAGGGAGGCGAGAATCCGTACTACTTTACAAACGGCATCACCGCAACTGCCAAGCAGGTAGCAAGCGCCCGCTTTGGTGTAACGGCCGAATATCTGGCCTCGGGCGAAGAGTTTCAGATAAAGATTGCTCAAGGGGCCAAACCGGGTGAAGGCGGACAGCTGATGGGTGTTAAAGTGAATGAAGACATCGCAAAAGCAAGGCACGCCAACCCCGGAGTAGATCTCATTTCTCCCCCGCCCCTCCACGATATTTATAGCATTGAAGATTTGAAAGAGCTCATTTACGAGCTTCGCCAGTTCAAACCCGACGCCAGAATTAACGTAAAGCTGGTTGCCGGCGCGAACATTGGCACCATTGCCGTTGGCGTTGCCAAGGCCGGAGCAGATATCATCCATATTTCCGGAGGAGACGGGGGAACGGGCGCTGCATCTCTCAGCTCCATGAAAAACGCCGGTCTGCCGTGGGAGTTCGGTCTGGCTGAAGTACATCGACTGCTCATTAGAAACGACCTGCGACAGAACGTACTGCTCCGCGTTGATGGAGGTATCCACACCGGGAAAGACATCATAATTGCAGCTATACTCGGAGCCGATCAGTTTGAGTTTGGCAAACTGCTTTTGGTGGCTGAGGGCTGCGTTATGGCACGAATTTGTGAAAAGAACACCTGCCCGGTTGGCATTGCCACGCACAACCCGAAATTTAAAGCGAAGTACAAAGGCACAAAAGATCAGATTGTTCGTATGATGAACTTCCTCGCGCAAGATGTACAGCGTAACCTCCGGAAAACCGGCATGCCGGATCTGGCATCGTTACGCGGGCGCTCCGACCTGCTTGTACTCGACGAGCGCCATGTAGCCAAAGTGGAAGAACGCGGACTCGATCTGAGCTACTTCCTGGGCGAGCCCATGCTGAATATGGGTGAGGAAACGCCGACTTTTGAGACGGGCATCAGTCACTTCAATCAGATGCTTTTAGATAAATCTGCATCTGCGCTCGAGAATGGACAAACGGTCGAAATTGAATCTGAAATTATCAGTACCGACCGCGCTGCAGCTGCTACGCTTGCAGGAAGCATTGCCAGACAGCTTCACAATGAGAGGCTTGTCCATATCAAAAACGGGCAACCGGATCAATCGGTACGTTTTAAGGGCAAGGTAAACATCACCCTTAAAGGAAGCGCCGGACAAGGATTTGGCGTATTCATGAATGATGGTATCAACATCGCACTTTATGGCGAGGCCAACGACTCGGTGTGTAAATCCATGTCTGGGGGCAAGGTGATTATTCGCCCGCATGAATCTGCCGTTTTTGCACCCGAAGAAAATTCCATAATCGGAAATTGCGCGCTTTACGGGGCAACCGGAGGCACGTTGTACATCAGCGGGCTGGCTGGCGACCGTTTTGCCGTTCGGAACAGCGGCGCCACAGCTGTGGCAGAGGGTACCGGTCTTCACGCCTGCGAGTACATGACAAACGGCACCGTTCTTATTTTAGGCAAAGTGCAGCAAAACGTGGGCGCCGGAATGACCGGAGGCGAGATTTTCCTTTACGGCAATCAGGATGACCTCACTAATGAGGAATACATCCGCGCGGTGCCTTTAGATGATGCTGATTTTGACAGGCTTCAAATACTACTGAAAGATTACGCCGAATCGACCGGGAGCAACCGTGCAGCGCGCATTCTCGACAGCTGGGGCGACTCCAAAAGCGGCTTCATGAAGTATGTCCCCGTTAAAGAAGCCAACGCTTTGCTAAAAGATGAAGAAACTGAAGCAGCCTGATTTAATTTAGGCGCTCACGGGTAATGAGCGGGTTGCGGGGCGTTAGTTCCCGCACCTGCAGCCCGTCCATTCTGGCAAGGTCTTCGAAGGTGAAGCGGCCCGTGAGCAGGCGCCCGTCCGGGAGTAAAATCGTACCATCGATTTGGAGCTCGGCTCCAGGATTCATGTAGAGGGTGATCCCCTCCGCCAGATGAAGCTCGGCCCCTTCCGGGATGACCGCATCCTCTTTGAAAAACATGTCCTGCTCAATCTGAAGCGCCCGGCCTAAATCCCGAAAAAACGGATCCTTCGAAAAGGAAACCGTCAGCTCTCCGTTTGTGCCAGTCGCCTCGTGTATGTAGAAGCTTATGCCGCTGTACTCACCATCCTCATCCAGGCTGGCCGGATTGGTGAAGGAGCTAAACAGACGCTTTCCACTGTTCGAAGCCGGGCCAAATGCCGTATCAAAATGGAGACCGCGGGTGTAGGTGTGGCAATTATCGAACTCGATGTCATCATTAA
>PWID01000297.1 GCA_003555145.1 Balneolia bacterium
CGCTCGTGGCAGCTGATGCAGGTTTTTATCATTATGTCGTAATTGGCCGGAGTCGGATTTTCGGCAAAACGTGCATAAAAAGAGTCAAATGCCATGAGCTGCCCCTGAACACCGGGTTCTTTCAAAGCATCACGGGAGGGTTCTCCGTTTGTGAACGCATCATACACAAATAAAGATGCGTTTGGCTGCTGCCCTGCTTCGATAGCAGATTTTATATCCCTTATCTGGTTGGTACGCTCCCGCATTAGCTCAGAAAGAGTAGGATCAGAAGAGTCTTCGGTCTGTGTACACGACCACACAAGACCGGCTCCGAAAAGTGAAACTAGAAAAACGATGAGAAAAAGGCGATTCATTATCAGAGCAGTATTACTCCGGTTGCCTCAAAGTAGTAGCTCATTTCCGGCTCGGTGATGGCGGCTATGGCTTCTTCGCTGTCCCCGGCGTCTTCAGCATAGTGCTGCTGATGGGAAACGGATACTTCATCGATCCAGGCGACTCCCTCAAGAATTACCTCGCGGCCTGCAATATCCTTGGGCACGAAAAATTCGTAGTCTTTAAATGTAACACGAACCATGATGTCGCTGTCTGTGGCAAGCGTCATCCAGCATCCTTTAGACTGGCATACTTCCACGATTTCCCCCTTAACCTGCATAGTAGCACTTTCGTCTTCGGTAACAAGGGGCAGCATATCAGCAACATAAATGTAGTCGGCAGGGGTAAACGGCTCGCCATAATGTGAAAGGCTGGCGGTTTCGGCATCCGGGGCAGGAGCCGGCGCATCTGAATCAGAGGCGCTGCAGGCCAGAATAACGAAAGGCAATAACAAAACGGCAGTAAGGAGGCGGGTCATAGTGTGCTTATTTAAGATTTAAAGATAATTCCCAAATTACGCAATTTTTATGAAATCAAGAGATATTTCCACTACGCGTAATGTGCAGGCTTTGTTCCGGTATGTTATCACAACCAGATTTCCTTTTTGGGATTTGTAAGGCTGGATTTTGATAACCATCTAAATAGTTTATCTTTTACGCATTCTGTAACTATAACAATTCCCCGCATTTGAAACCTACTTCAAATATCTCTATCGGTTATCATCGCATACATTTTAAAGACTGTATAACCGCTCCAGCCTCAGGAGCGCAGATGTTTAAAAAGGCGAGCTATCGCGGATTTATGTTGCTTATAGAACATAACTTTGAAAAAATCAATTTACCAACTTAACCTATATATGTTACCCAACAGCTACTTAGCCAAAGTCCTTTCCACAGGATTGCTGGTATTGCTGTTTCTGGTCTCAGTGTTTGCTTCACAAACCCTGGCACAAGACACAGTAACCAAAGAGCCAAACAAAGTAATCGTACAGTTTAATGAAGACGCCCTTCCACTGCTTAACCGCGGCATGGCCGAATCGCAGGCAAGGACCTCAATTTCGACCATCGATGCGCTTCATCAGCAGCTCAACGTAGTATCGATGAGCCAAACCATTCGCACAGATCCACGTTATGCGGCACAGCACGCTGCCTATGGCCTCGACCGCTGGTACACCATTGAGTTCGATGCCTCATTGAGCGTATCTGAAGTTGTTGAGATGTACAGTTTGGATTCCTATATCAAACATGCCGAGCCTTCCTACCAGTACGAAACGCTTGGAATGCCGGCGTCTGATCCGTTCTCAGCCGAACAGCTCGCTGAACTTGCGAACGGAGATTTCCCTTTCGATGATCCCCGTCTCGACGAACAATGGCACTATAATAATACTGGGCAAACCGGTGGAACAACAGGCTCCGATATTTCTCTTTTTCCCGCCTGGGAAATTGAAACCGGCACCTCAGACATCATCGTGCAGGTAGTGGATACAGGAATTGATATTAATCACCCCGACCTGCAAAACATGCACTGGATTAACCCCTTTCCGGGACCAGAAAACGGTTACGACGGCGACATCCACGGCTGGAGCCACGTTACCAGCAGCAGCGACATTCAGGATATAAATGGGCACGGCTCTCATTGTGCCGGCACTATTGCGGCCCAGAATGCTAATGGTATAGGCGTTGCCGGAGTAGCCGGTGGTAATGGAACGGACGACACCGGTGTACGCATCATGACCAGCCGCGTATTTATTGGTTCCCAGGGTGGAGGCGGTTTTGCCGAAGCTTTAGTGTACGGAGCCGATAACGGAGCCGTTATTTCCAGCAACAGCTGGGGCGGCGGCGGCTTTTCGCAGCTATTGCGCGACGCCATTATATACTTTAAAGAAACGGCCGGATTCGATGAAAACGGTGATCCACAGGGCCCGATTCAGGGTGGCCTGGTAATTTTCGCAGCCGGTAACAGCAACGTTAGCACACCTAACCAGCCTATTGCTTCCAACCCTGAGGTAATGGCCGTGGCTTCTACCAACCATAACGATCAGAAGGCATGGTATTCACAGTGGGGCGACTGGGTACACCTTTCAGCTCCGGGGGGCGAAACCAACTCAGTGCTGCAGCAAGGTGTTCTGAGCACTGTTACCAACGGCAACTACCAGTTCTACCAGGGAACCTCTATGGCGGCTCCGCACGCCTCCGGACTTGCTGCACTTATTGCATCTTCATTTAAGGATGATGGCATTACTGGCGATGGCATTTTTGAGCGTATGATGGCAACCGTAGATCCGATTGAAGACTTGAATCCTCAGTTCGATATGGGAGCAGGACGCATCAACGCTTTCCGTGCTCTGGAACAGGATGATGGCATTGCTCCAGCTGCCATTGCAGATCTTTCTGCTACAGATACCCAGCAGACAGCTGTTCGTCTGGAATGGACCGCACCCGGCTCAAGCGAAGATCAGGGGCAGGCATTTGAATACGACATTCGTTACTCAACCAGCCCGATCAGCGACGGCAATTTTAACAGCGCCACACGCTTTGAAACATCTGTTCGCCCAACGGCAGCTGGAAACGAGCAATCGGTACTTGTTACAAGTCTGGACCACTCAACCAACTATTATTTTGCAGTTAAGACCTCCGACTTTTTTGGAAACCAGTCTGATATTTCAAATATCATTTCTGCCGAAACCGAGGGAAGCCCGGAGATCGTAATTCAGCCTGCAGAAATAAATGCTCAGGCCGATGAAGACGGCGATATCGTATCCAGAACCGTAACCGTGTTAAATGAAGGCAACGCAACGCTGAATTTCAGCATCGCCGGCGCCAACACAGCTGCGCTTCTGGCAGCACGTGGTCTTCAGAACGAGACCAGTCGTATTTACGATAATGTCGTTTTAGAAAAGGGTGCCGAAGACTTCCGTGAAGGTCATGCGGTTCTTCTTGGAGCCGGTGGGCCTGATGAGTTTGGCTACACCTGGAGCGACAGCAACGAAGACATGGGCGTTAGCTTCGAGTGGATTGAAATTTCCGACGTCGGCACACCGCTTCAGGCGCTCTCAGGAACATGGGATGATAATACATCCATCGACCTGCCTTTCAGCTTCCCTTTTTATGGTGATGAATACGAAACGGCCCGCATTTCTGTAAACGGCTGGATTCACTTTGGCTCATTCACAGGCGGAGCCTTTTCCAATCGTGAAATTCCAAACACCCAACAGCCGACCAATTTCCTGGCCGTACTCTGGGACGACCTGGATATGCGCACAACGGGAACCGTATACACCTATCACGATGAAAGTTCAAACCAGTTCATTGTACAGTGGAATGCCGTGCCGAAGTCATTTGACAGCGGCAGCAGCTTCACCTTTCAGGCTATTCTTGGTCAGAACGGAAGCGTAACCTATCAGTACAAAGAGCTGAACGGGAACACTTCACAAAACACCGTTGGCATCGAAAATCAGGACGGGACTGATGGCCTGCAGGCCGCATTTAACACCAGCTATCTTGAGAATGAGCTCGCCGTAAGGTTTGCTTCTGGTCCGGAATGGATTAGCTTCGACGAAACTGCTGGTACAGTTGAGCCCGGTGAAAGCCTTGAGTTAACTGCATTCTTTAACCCCGAAGGTCTCAGTACAGGTTTCTACTCCGATCAGCTTCGCTTTTCGAACAATACCGTTGGAATGACTACCAAAGTTGTTCCTGTCTTTTTCCAGATAGGTGATATTGTTGGCGATCTCGTTTTCAGCACCGGCGAAATCGATTTCGGCACCGTTTTTGCCAATTCTGTTGTAACAGAGGTAATTACTGTAGAAAACACAGGGACGGGACTGGCTGAGGTCACCAGCATCACATCAGATAGCGATGTGTTTACTACCGGCCAAAGCAGCTTCAGCCTTGCTCCGGGAAGCACTCGCGACATTCTTGTGACCTTCAATCCGGATCAGGTGAGCACCTACAGCGGTACCCTCACTATAGAAACAGATATCGAAGACCCCGAGCCGTTTGAGGTCTCCCTCTTCGGCAGATCGATTTTGGCTCCTGAAGCCGGGTTTACGCTTGCCGATAACCGATTTACGCTAATAACAGGCGAAACGACTGAGAGCGCCTTCGAAATCAGCAACAGCTCTTATCCGCCGCTCGAATTCGAGATTGTGGTTGCAAACGCTTCTATGCTGCGCGCCCTCACCAAAGAGACCCAAACTCAAAATGCCGCAGGTCTTCGGGTTCTGAGTTCTTTCAGCAGTGAGACCGAATCAGCCCGAGGCTTTAGCGATGCAGGTATGTACGGCCGCTCGCTTGATGCAACTGATACTGTTTATGACTTCAGAGTGGCCACATTTGCTTCGGAGTCAGCTTCTGTGCTTTATGGGATTACACCTGAAGGTACGCTTGAGCGCCTTAACATCATCAGCGGTACCAGCCGTAAAGTTGCCGAACTTGGCTCGCTGAATGGCTATGCAAGCGACATCACAAGTATCCGAAAAGACGGATCCCTCCTCATACTTGCAAACAACGAAGCAGGATCGAATGTGTACAAACTGGATGATGAGGGCATTATGCTCGTTCATCAGCTGGATGAATCGTTCAGCTACATCACAGAGCTGCCATCAGGTAACCTGATGCTGGCTACCAAAGCCGGTGAGCTGTATCGTCTTTCTGTTAAAGATGATGCGATTAATACCGAGCCTGATTTTCACTTCTCTGGTAAGATTGGACATGCCGGTTCGCTTGCCGGACTGGAATGGAATCATGAACACGGGCTTTTACTTGGCGTGCTAAACACTAGTGATGGATCCGAAATGGTTCATATTAATATGATGTCTGCTTCTCACGAAGTTATCAGCGGGACTGAAGTAACCACAGAATGGTTCAGCCTCCCTTCTGAAAGCACTCAAAATCTGAGCGACTGGATACAGACCGATCCCGAAAGCGGCTCGGTTGGCAGTAATACCAGCGTAACCGGAACGCTCAGCGTAGACGCTACCGACATTAATCCGGCTGAATTCGAGCTGGAGCTGCAGGTCTACACCAACGATCCGCTTAACGAAATGATGATCGTGCCTTTTGAAGTACAGGTGTTCGGTGAGGCTAAAGCCTT
Organism: Balneolia bacterium; assembly: GCA_003555145.1. Taxonomy (GTDB): domain Bacteria; phylum Bacteroidota; class Rhodothermia; order Balneolales; family Cyclonatronaceae; genus Cyclonatronum. The sequence goes on from PWID01000297.1 coordinate 5,467, forward strand.
TGTGCAGCTGATTCACAACGCAGCTGATCCGGCTGCCGAATCTGTAGATATCTACGTGAACAACGAGCTGTTTGCCGAAGGATTCAGCTTCCGTGAGGCTACCTCGTTTGTTGCCGTGCCAGCTGAAGTTGAGCTGGAAATCAGCGTTCTGCCGGCAGGTAGCGAAAGCACAGCTGCTTCGCTGCATGATGTGAACCTCACCCTGGACAGAAACGAAAACTATACTATAGTTGCCAACGGTGTGCTTAATCCGGGCGAGTTTTCCGGAGCGCCATCCGAAACGGCATTCGATCTGTTTGTGATGGAAGCGACCATGCGAGGATCTGATGACAGCGAAAGCATCGCGGCGACTTTCTTCCACGGCGTTACGGATGCTCCTAACGTAGACATCTCTTTCCGCGACTCGGATTTCCTTGCGGAGAACCTGGCCTACGGTGGTTTCGGCGAGTACTTCTATGCCGGAGCCGACGAGCAGATATTCGACATTTTCGAAACAGGAATGAGTCAGTTTCTGGCTGTTTTTGTGGCCGACCTTTCGGTTCTTGCAGGCGAGTCTGCGACCATACTGCTCAGCGGTTTTGCAAATCCTGAGGAAAACATGAACGGCAGCGGGCTTTCGCTTATAGCTGTTCTTTCCAACGGAGAGGTGATTGTGCCGAGAGATGCAACCAGCTCAGACGAAGAGCAAGCAGACGTTCCTCGTGAATTTGTATTGGAGCAAAACTACCCGAACCCGTTCAACCCGACCACGCAGATCAACTACTCCATTCCGGAAGCAGCTAATGTTACGCTGGAAGTGTACAATGTGCAGGGGCAGCGCGTAGCCGTTCTGGTTAACGCACAGCAGAACGCCGGAACGCACAGCGTTTCTTTCGACGCCAACAGGCTGTCTTCAGGCATGTACCTGTACCGCATACAGGCGGGAAGCTTCACAGCCGTTCGCAAGATGATGCTGGTGAAGTAAGCAGCTAAGAACAAATATAAGAGCTTGTTTACCTAACAAGCTGAATACAACTCTAATGAAAAAGGCTCCGGTTCACCACCGGGGCCTTTTTGTGGAGTATATATATTGAATGAAAAATTGAGACGCAGCTCTCCCTATCAAACCCTTTTTTGCTTTCACATTAGTTTTATAGTATTTTATGGAGCTAACAACTATACCTAAATCTAACAAAATCTACAAGATGAACAAATTAGTACCATTTCTCACTGGTGCTCTTGTATTTATCGGACTGTTTCTTTTTTCAGAGCAACCTGTTCAGGCGCAAGAGTTTGAAGTCATGACCTCAGAAGTTGA
>PWID01000304.1 GCA_003555145.1 Balneolia bacterium
ACGCCGGTTTCGGCATCGATCAGCTTTTGAAGTTCTTCTTTTGATGACGGTAATTCCGGATTTCCGGGAAGGGTTTCAGACATAACAGACGTAAGAAAAAATTAAGTTAGTTGTACGGTGGTAGTTAGGGTGATGGCCCCTTCAACGAAAAAGGCTGCCGGATTCGTGCCAGGAAGTCGCTTCGCTCCAATTTTAAGTTTTAAATGGCTGTTTTTCGCGCACCGAGCCTGCCTGCAGCGGGCAGTTCTGTCTGCCGCGGCGGAGACAGACAGGCGCAACATTCAAAATTGGGAGCGAATGCGACCCTCGTCCGCACAAAAGGTAAGGGATATTTAATTCAATTGAGCTAGCACTCATTAGAATCTGACAATAAGGGGTTCGTTTTTTTATGATGCTTAAAATCGGTCCATATTTGAAATCAAAACGAATAATTTGATTTAGTTGAGTTTTAACCGGACACCTATGTTTCTGATCTTTGAATTGTGGGACTATAGAAAATTCATACTTTGTTTATGCTTCTGGCCTGATTGAAAATATGCATGATCCTGAAGGGATCAAATGTGCGTAGCCCCGGCGCGTAAGCCCGGGGAGGAATCAGCTACAATCTCCGAACCCTGAAGGGGTTCAACAATGATGGATGGTGATAATGTGCTCATAAGGATTTTCCCGTTTCCAACTTGTGAAACCTGACTATGAAAATCAGGCGGCCGATGTTTCAATTCTCTACGAGTTGTGCCCCTCGGAATCTATTGTGGCTTTGTTATTATTGAGGCTTGGGCTTCATATTTTCCACTTCATACCCCGGGTTCCCATTCGGTCACCCGGGGCTATTGTTGTTTGACTCCGGAGTCAGAGAGTTTCTAAATGAGTACGGGGCCAAAAATGATAAAGAACTGTGAAAGAATAAGAACTGTCACCCCCTATCTCTCCCTCACTCCCTCACCCAATCACCCCATCTCCCCCTCAGGAGCGGAGCGACTTAAAACCTGTCTCCGGTCAATTTTAATTTAATAATCGTTCGCAACTACAAATTTAATTGGTTTTTAAAACGAAAAAGCAATATCTTTGCATTCTGTATAAAAAACAACCGAGTTACAAGAATCTAAATATAAAAGTCCATGTCACGCAGAGACGACATAACAGGGTCTAAGGCTTTAAACGGTTATCGCTCATCGAAGTCGAATAACAAAACGAAGCACCTATTCCATCTGAATCTTCAGAAGCGTAAATTTTACGTTCCTGAGCTGGATAAGTGGGTAACGCTTAAAGTTACTTCCAAGACTCTTCGTACGATTAACAAAAACGGTATTTATTCCGTACTGAAGAAGCACGGAAAACTGGATAAAATTTAAAGCTAAAGTAAAATGGCTAAAGCAAAAGGCAACAGAATTCAGGTAATCCTGGAGTGCACTGAAGCACCAGGAACGTCTCGTTACGTTACAACGAAAAACCGCAGAACGACTACTGGTCGTATGGAGCTTAAGAAATATAACTCCCGCCTGCGTAAGCACACTATGCACAAAGAAATTAAGTAACATAAAGCAAGTAAGGTACTACTATGGCTAAGAAGCAATCATTCGGTGAAAAAGTATTAGCAGCTAAGCTCTCTCAGCGCAAAATGGCTAAGGTGATTATTGCGCATAAGGCATCTCATGGCGCAACCAAGTTCAAGGAAGCCATGGTAGAGTCCGAGCAGGTTAAAGACTTTTTGTCAACAAACCGCGCTTAATACGCGTTTTCCCGCAGTTATTTAAAAAAGGTTGTATTCTTAAGGATACAGCCTTTTTTTGTTTCGTTAACAGCAAGCTACGGGAACTGGCAGGAAGTCGCTCTGAATGGGCGTATTTAAGGACTTTATAAATTATAAGAGACCCAAACCTATGAGTAACAACGTGAACTACGGGGAGCTTTCTTTAAAAGCTCATGCACGCACAAAAGGTAAGCTCGACGTGCGCTCCCGCATGCCGCTCGATAATAAATACGATCTCAGCATAGCCTACACGCCCGGTGTAGCTGAACCCTGCAGGGAGATTGCCAGGAATCCGGAATTGGCCTACACCTATACCAGCAAAGGAAATCTGGTTGCTGTAATCAGCGATGGCTCTGCTGTATTAGGACTCGGAAACATTGGCCCTGAGGCATCCCTGCCCGTAATGGAAGGAAAAGCCGTACTGTTCAAACGCTTCGCCGGAATCGACGCGGTACCAATCGTGCTCAACACCCAGGATACCGAAGAAATTATCGAAACTATAAAGCGGATAGCTCCGACTTTTGGTGGTATCAACCTGGAAGATATTTCAGCGCCCAAGTGTTTTGAAATCGAGCAGCGCCTCAAGCGGGAGCTGCCAATTCCGGTGCTTCATGATGATCAGCACGGAACGGCTATCGTAACGCTGGCGGCCATGATCAACGCCATGCGTCTGACTGAGCGCGAAATGAAAGACATCAAAGTAGTAATTAACGGAACCGGCGCTGCGGGTATCTCTATCATAAAGCTGCTTATTGAGTGCGGCGTGGCCCAGGTGGTAATGGTCGACAGCAAAGGCATCATACATGAAGGCCGCGAACATCTGAATGCTGAAAAAGAGCACATGGCCACCATCACCAATCGCCAGATGCTGAAGGGCAGTCTTGCCGATGCGGTGAAGGATGCCGATGTCTTCATTGGCGTATCGGTTCCCGGCGTGCTCACCCAGGATATGGTTCGCTCCATGGCAACAGACCCCATCATCTTTGCAATGGCAAACCCGATTCCGGAGATTATGCCCGATGATGCCAAGGCGGCAGGAGCTTACGTTGTCGCAACAGGACGCTCCGATTTTCCAAATCAGATTAACAACGTTCTGGCTTTCCCCGGACTTTTTCGCGGCGTTCTGAACTCTCAGTGCCGTAACTTTACGCGCCGTATGTTTATTGCAGCGGCAGAAGCCATAGCCGATCAGGTGAAGACACCAACCCCGGAGCACATCATCCCGGATCCTTTCGATCCTGAAGTACCGAACGCGGTATCTCACGCAGTTATTCGTACTGCAAAAGAGTTTGGCTGCGAACTTTCTACTTTATAAGCGCAAAAAGCCAGTAGTGTTTAACGGCACGTACAACAGTATTTTATGGTTATAATTGCCTGATGAGCAGCAGTGATAAGTAAAATTTGAGGATGAAAAACCTATGAGCAGCAGCGAAAACGGAGCTGAAAGACTCCGGAGTATTCTAAGTGAGCGAATTCTTGTGCTCGATGGCGCGATGGGCACCATGATACAGAAGCATAAACTCGAGGAGGAGGACTTCCGCGGGGAGCGCTTTAAGGACTGGTCTGTGAACCTCAAGGGCAATAACGACCTGCTTAGTTTAACGCAGCCGGATATCATACGGAGTATTCATGAGGCGTTTCTGGAGGCAGGCGCTGATATTCTGGAAACCAACACCTTCAGCTCGAATCCGGTTTCGCTGGCGGATTACGATCAGGTTGATCTCACCTATGAGCTGAACCTGGCTTCGGCCCGCTTGGCGCGTGAGGCCGCAGATGCCTTCACCCGAAAAAATCCGGACAAACCCCGCTTTGTAGCCGGCGCGATGGGGCCTACAAACCGCACGCTTTCGATGTCGCCGGACGTGAATGATCCCGGTTTTCGGGCCATCAGTTTTAAAGAGCTGGCGGACGCCTACTTCGAGCAAATCCGTGGTCTGGTTGACGGTGGCGTGGATATCCTTTTAGTCGAAACCATTTTCGATACGCTTAACGCCAAGGCGGCGCTGTATGCCATTCGTCGCCATGCCGAAGAAACCGGCATCGAATTACCCGTGATGATTTCCGGGACGATTGTGGATCAGAGCGGAAGAACGCTTTCGGGTCAGACGACCAAAGCCTTCTGGGTTTCGCTGGCGCATACGCCCAACCTGCTTTCGATTGGCCTGAACTGCGCGCTCGGCTCCAAACAAATGCGTCCGTTTATCGAGGAGCTGTCGAAGAACGCAAATGTCTTCACCAGTTTATATCCGAACGCCGGTTTGCCGAATGAGTTTGGAGAATATGATGAATCACCCGAGTTTTTCGGTCGCGAAGTTGGTAACTATTTAAATGATGGCTTCCTGAATCTGGTTGGCGGATGCTGCGGAACGACGCCGGATCATATTGCGGCCGTGGCGGAAGTTGCTAAAGGAGTAAAGCCCAGAATCAGTCCTGAGGGAAATCAGCTGCTTTCCCTTTCCGGACTCGAGCCGCTGGTGATAACGCCCGAGACGAATTTTGTAAATGTGGGCGAGCGCACCAACGTGACCGGTTCTCCTCGTTTCTCCCGCCTGATCAAAGAAGGCGATCTGGATGAGGCCCTGTCCGTTGCTCGTCAGCAGGTGGAAAACGGCGCGCAGATTATCGACATCAATATGGATGAGGGCATGCTGGATTCGGAAGCCCTCATGCGGCGATTCCTGAATCTATTGGCCGGAGAGCCCGATATTTCGCGCGTACCCATAATGATTGATTCCTCCCGCTGGGAGGTGCTAAAAGCCGGCCTCGAAAGCGCGCAGGGAAAATGTATCGTCAACTCCATCAGTCTGAAAGAGGGCGAAGAAGCCTTCAAAAAGCAGGCCCGTGAAGTCATGAATTTCGGCGCTGCGGTTATTGTGATGGCGTTTGATGAGGATGGTCAGGCCGACGTGTTCGAGCGCAAAATTCAGGTCTGCGAACGCGCGTACAGTATTTTAGTTGATGAAGTCGGATTCCCGCCGGAAGACATCATTTTTGATCCGAATATCCTAACCGTGGCAACCGGGATTGAGGAGCATAACACCTATGCGATGGACTTTATCCGGGCTACGGAATGGATAAAGAAAAACCTGCCGTTCGCCAAAGTGAGCGGAGGCGTGAGCAATATTTCATTCTCGTTTCGCGGCAACAATCCCGTGCGTGAAGCCATGCACTCTGCCTTTTTGTACCACGCCATAAAAGCCGGTCTGGACATGGGCATCGTGAACGCCGGCATGCTTGAAGTGTATGATGACATCCCTAAAGAGCTGCTCGAATTGGTTGAGGACGTGCTGCTCAACCGTCGCAATGATGCCACCGAGCGTCTGGTGGATTTTGCTGAAGACTATGCCGACACCGGAAAGGTGAAGGAAAAGAAAACGCTCGAATGGCGTGAAAAAAGCGTGGAAGAGCGCCTCAAATATTCCCTGCTGAAAGGGATAACCGATTTTGTTGAAGCCGATACCGAGGAGGCGCGACTGAAATATCCCGAGCCCATACAGGTAATCGAAGGTCCGCTGATGGACGGCATGAATGTGGTGGGCGATCTGTTTGGCGAGGGCAAAATGTTCCTGCCGCAGGTCGTAAAAAGCGCGCGCGTGATGAAGCGCTCGGTGGCCGTCCTCATTCCGTATATCGAGGAGGCGCAGCGACAGGCCGAAACCAGCACACAGAAGGCGCGGGTTCTGCTCGCAACGGTAAAGGGTGATGTGCACGATATCGGCAAAAACATCGTCTCCGTTGTTCTTTCCTGTAACAACTATGAGGTGATTGATCTGGGCGTGATGGTTCCGCCCGAGAAGATTATCGAGGAAGCGAAGAAGCATCAGGTGGATGTAATTGGACTGAGCGGCCTCATTACGCCATCGCTTGATGAAATGGTGCATATTGCCAAAGAAATGGAGCGCCTCGAAATGGATATCCCGCTATTGATTGGCGGCGCAACCACATCACGCATACACACGGCGGTGAAAATAGCGCAGCACTATTCCGGTCCGGTGATTCACGTTCTGGACGCATCCCGTAGCGTGCCGGTTGTGAGTAAGCTCACCACAAAAAGCATGAAAGAGGAATTTGCCCGCGAAATTCGTGAGGAGTATGATGCGCTGGCCGATGGGCATAAAAACAGGGGCAATGGCAAAAAAGCACTCACGTTTTCTGATGCCAAAGCCAACCGCTCGCCCATTATCTGGAATCCGGACGACATCACCCTTCCCAAAACCACCGGACTTACCGTGTATGATGATGTGGACCTTTCCGAGGTTCGTGACTATATCGACTGGACGCCGTTTTTCATTACCTGGCAGCTTGCGGGCAAGTATCCGGCCGTGCTGGATGATGAGATCGTGGGTGAACAGGCGCGCGTTCTTTTCCGCGATGCCAACGAGCTCCTGGATGACATCATAAAGAACAAAAAACTTCGCGCCAAAGCCGTGCAGGGCATATTCCCGGCCAACGCCGTTGATGAAGACATTGAGATTTACGCCGATGATAACCGCACGGAAGTGAAGGCCGTGTTCAGGATGCTTCGTCAGCAGAATCAGAAGCGGAAGGGTCAGGCGAATAAATCACTTACCGATTTTGTGGCGCCCAAAGACAGCGGCCTCAAAGACTACGTAGGCGGATTCGCCGTAACGGCTGGCATCGGCATTGAAAAAATGTTAGAAGAGTTCGAAAAAGCGCACGACGACTACAACGCCATCCTTTTAAAAGCCATTGCCGACCGACTGGCCGAGGCCATGGCCGAATACATGCATCAGAAATTGCGCCGAGAGCTGTGGGCGTATGCGCCGGATGAGGATATCAGCAATGAGGATTTAATTCAAGCCATCGCGATCACTCACGTAAAATCTTACTCAAGGAGGATCGGCT
>PWID01000107.1 GCA_003555145.1 Balneolia bacterium
ACACGGCCGTTAAGCTCTCCAGCGCCGATGGTACTGCCACAAGCGGAAGAGTAGGTCGCCGCCTCATCTTTTTTTCTACCCTAAGCCCTGTTCGCCTTGAACAGGGCTTTTTTTATGCGCTCCACTCATATAGACTGAACGATATTTTTGTTATTAGTCTTTAATGTAAAAATATTACTGTCAGATTACTTAATTATCTGACGATGTATATATTATTGGTTTAATAAGAACTTAAGTTACTAACAGTGAAAGATCAGGACTCTACTATTATTACTAAGCAAAAAGAAAACTTCAGCACTTACCTAAGTCGTTATGAGAAAACACTTACAGAGCTTTTCTCATCGAACCTTAACGTTTTTGAAACCAGTGTCAATCGCGGGATTCCGGGACTTGTGATGCGCGATATACTGGAATGTAAGCCACTTTCAGTCTTCATTCCTGAAGAATATGAAGGTCGTGGTACAGATACCGCAGAATGTCTTAAAGTTTTGGAAGTATCCTCGTATCACTCTTTGCCATTAAGTCTGATGGTTGGCATAAATGGAGCCTTGTTTTTGCAGCCTCTCTCCTTATATGGTCAGGAATCTAAAAAGGAATCTGTTTATTATGATTTTATCCACAATAGGAAAATGGGTGGATTAATGATTACCGAGCCTGGTTACGGTTCTGATGCTCTTCACATGCAGACTTCTTATACCGAGTCTGGTAATGGCTTTGATATTAAAGGAACAAAGCACTGGGCAGGCTTAACCGGTTGGGCCGATTACTGGCTCCTCACTGCTCGTAAGCAGGATGACAAAGGTAACCTTGGCCGGGATATCGATTTCTTTATACATAGTACACAAGCCGATGGTGGTATAGAAGTCGAAGAAGTCTTTAATAATCTAGGTTTATTCATGTTGCCCTATGGCCGTAATGTTATAGATACAACTGTAAACACAGATTCTAAACTTGTACCCCGCACCACTGGTGTTAAGATGATGTTGGACATTCTGCACAGAAGCAGAATGCAGTTTCCTGGAATGGCTATGGGCTTTATTAAACGTAATTTAGATGAGGCTATCAGTCATTGTAAAGACCGCTTTGTTGGTGGAAAGAGTTTGCTGGAGTACGACCAGGTGCAGGAGCGAATTTCTAAAATACAGGCTGCTTTCACAACCTGCTCTGCTATGTGTGCATTTACATCAATAAATGCCAGTATGAGCCATGATCTTGCCCGTGCTGATATTCAGGCAAACACTATTAAGACCCTCATGTCAGACTATATGCAGGAGACTTCTCAGTCTTTGCTGCAGCTTGTAGGAGCGAAAGGTTACAAGCAGGAGCATATAGCAGGAAAGGGCACTATCGACAGTCGTCCATTTCAAATATTTGAAGGATCAAACGATATTCTGTATCAGCAAATTACAGAATCTGTCGTTAAGGCCATGAGACGAGCAAAACTCACTAACTTGTTTTCATTTCTTAAAGATCACGAGCTTAGTGCACACTCATCGTCTATACTCAAGGATACGCTAAACTTCGATATCGATTATACTCTTAGCCAGCGCAAATTGGTTGAGCTAGGTCGTGCGTTAAGCCGCGTATTCTCTATGAACTTTGTTATTCAACTTGGTGAATCCGGATTCAGAAGTGATCTTATTCAGAATGCTTTAAACCATCTGGCACAAGAAGCGGGAACCCACATTAATGCTTACGCCGGTAAGCAGGAGCTCTCTGTAATTGTAGATTATACCGAAGACAGCAACTGGGCTTCTTATTTAAAGTAAAGAAAGTCCGAACCGGAAATAAACAATCATAAGGCAGATTTTAAATCCGCTTTATGATTGTTTCCATTTTACAGCCTTTTTTCATCATAAGATTGACCGGGCATTTGTCAGCTATAATCGCAGCCCTCTCCAGCAGCTTATCATCCATATCTGATTTGATGTAAATCACTTTTGTGATTGTTCGAACCTTTCCATTATTTGCCATGGAAAGCATTTCTGCCGATGCCGTGCTTTTATCGATATGCTCAAGTTCACTTGTAGTTTGAACTTCAATTTTTTCCCAAGCTGTTTGCTTATGCGCATAGTAGATTTTGAGGGTCATCGCAGTGCATGCTCCAAGTGATGCCAAAGCCATAGACAAAGGATCTGTTGCTTTATCTGACCCTCCAAGATCTACTGGTTCATCGCTCTGAAACTGGTGTTTCCCAGCTTTGATATCTGTTAAAAAACTGTTTTCATTTAATAGTGTTGAAATTACGGGTACGTTAGCCATATTTTTCGGAAATAATAATGAAGTCTTCTATTCTAATAACTATGTAGTAATATACTTAATATGGCTCAGAACAAAAAAAAGGTTGTGGTACTCACGGGAGCAGGAATTAGTGCAGAAAGCGGGTTACGTACGTTCCGAGATACAGGTGGTTTGTGGGAAGGTGTTGATATGATGGAAGTTGCTTCTGTTGAAGGATGGTATGCAGATAAAGAACGTGTAATAGAGTTTTATAACGTCAGAAGAAAACAGGCGTTTGAAGCTACACCTAATACGGCTCATTTTGCTCTAGCAGAACTAGAGAAAAAGTATGACGTGCAGATTATCACCCAAAATGTAGATTCCCTGCATGAAAAAGCAGGTTCCTCAAATGTACTTCACCTGCACGGCAAACTGTCTGAAGTTAAAAGTGAGGGTGATGAATCGATTGTAATTGAAATTGGAAACAAGGAAATCAAAATCGGAGATTTGTGCGAAAAAGGGCATCAGCTCCGGCCAAATGTAGTTTGGTTCGGTGAAGCCGTGCCGGAAATGGAAAACGCGGCTTATATCGTGCAGCAGGCCGATTACTTTTTGATTGTGGGAACATCACTTGTGGTTTATCCTGCCGCATCATTAGTTGATTATGTGCCTGCCACAACTCCGGTCACTCTGATTGACCCCAATACCCCGGATTCATATCCATTCAGTAAAAATATCACTATCATTCAGGAAAACGCCAGTAAAGGCGTACCCGAATTTGTTCAAAAATTAATGGCTGATCATGTCTGAAAAAACAAAAGAAGAGTTAGAAAAAGAGGTAATTCAGGATTATCTGATACACTTCATGAATCTGGAGAAAAAATATCCGCTGCTGCCCGGCACACGAAATCCGGAAAACGTAGCAGCCTTTATCGGCCTGACGCCCCAGGAGTTTGCAGAAGCTAGAATTAAGTTACATGAACAGGCCGAACAGGCCGCTGAAGAATTGCTTAAGGATGAAGAGTTCCTCAAATACACCACAAGACTACCCTTTAAAAAGGGTGATTTGATTGTTGCAGTTGGCGACTCTTATACCGATGACCTGCAGGGCTGGTTTGAAATCATGCGGCGTGTACTGGAAATTGCGCGTCCGGAGCTAGAACTTCGATTCGAAAATGCTGCTGTGTATCAGGATACAAGTTTTGATATTCTCCGCAGGTTAAACCGTTCGGTTGTAGATTTAAAGGCTGACTGGCTGTTTGCATCTGCAGGCACTTACGATGCCATGCGTTACGGTGTAATGCCGGAAAGAAACCATGTGTCGCTCACGGAGTATTGGGAAAACCTGAACTCGATTGAGCAGGTAGCCGAAGACACAACCGATAATCCCATGGTTTGGATAACTCCCGTGCCTGTGTTAACCGCAGAAATGCAAAAGTTTCCACTCTTTGAAGGAACCGTTCACAATACGGATCTTAATCAGTACAGAGAAATTATTGCCGGGCGTAAGGGTTTCATAGTAGACCCTAAAGGCGTTCGGTTTGGAAACCCGCCTGAGCAGTGGAATTATATTAACGACGGCGTTAATGCTTCGATAGCAGGTCATATTGCGACGGTTACCGAAACCTTTAAAACGCTGTATAGCCGAAAGGCCGTAAAAAGCAGCAATCTCGACTATGGAATCGAGGATGAGTTCCTCGATGATTATGACTTAGAGTAGCAACAAAAAAAGGCCATCAAACTGATGGCCTTTTTTGTTGAATACCGAATCGAACAGCTGCTCAGAACCTGTGTGATACCTTCAGGAGCTCGAGACCAAGGCTGGTATCTAATGACCTGTACGCACCACCAGGAGTGGTAATGCTGTAATCAAGCAGAACAGGATTCATGCTGCTTAGCGAAGTATTTGTACTGCTGTAAAGAGATATAAATCCGTCGTTGAGCACGCTACTGTGGTTGCTTTCCGATGCGTAGTCGAAGAATTCACCCTGAGAACCTACGGCTCCGAAATAGAAGGCGTCAAGCAGTCCGAACCCCAAACCTGCGTAGGCTCCGACTCCAACACCGTAGCGAAATCCTTTCAGAACGCTGGTATCACCTATCAGAGCCACAGCCATCCCCACGAGAGAGCCCGTAGCAGAGCCGTAGAGCGTGTCAAGGAAGATAATCCCACCCGATGTAGGCGCAGAGTTGAACAAGCCGTGTACGCGCATTCCCGAGGACATGGTTGCCATGTCGTAAATACCGATTCCCAAACCTGTAAGGGTACCTATACCAAGTCCCAGGGTCAATGGGCGATAATCGGCATTATTGGTGAGAAGCATAGTTGCTCCGCCAATACCAGCTCCGGTTGCTGCTCCAAACAGGGTATTCCCGGCAACCAGGTTAAGCGATTGCGCCTTCGACTGTTGAGGCGACCATGATAAAATGATGGTTATAAGGCAGACTGCTAATATCCTGACAAATTTCATACTTTTTTATTATCGTGATTTTATGATGGGTCGGCTAAAGATACCGGTAATACTTTACCGTTGAAATACTTTTGTGCATGCATAGCGAACTCAGCGATGTATGCACCCATTTCGTTAGGTTGTACCGGCGCCTGCAGTCCGGGGAAAGCGGCTTCCAGCATCTCCGTTTGTACAGCGCCGAGGCACAGGCAGTTCACGCGTATATCATCTTTAAAGAACTCGACGGCAAGCGATTCGGTTAAGATGCTCAGGGATCCCTTTGTTACGGAATAGGCCGATAAACCAGGAAACTTACTGCTTCCCTGAAAACCACCCATGCTGCCAATCTGCACTATATGACTTCCTTTTACCATAAACGGATGGCAGGTCTTAATAAGGTTTACTGAGGACATGAGGTTCGCTTTAAGCAGGAAATCCCAGTCTTCGGTTGTTGTTTCCAGAAACGGTTTGTTGAGTAGTGCGCCGGCGTTGTGAATCACGGCTTCAAGCTGAAGATTATTATCATTTAGCAGTTTGATGACAGACGTATAAGACTCATCTATGCTTAAATCAACCGCCAGGGTAAAAACCTGATCCGGATACTGAGATTGGAGCTCCTGAAGTTTGTCGCCGGAGCGGGCCAGGGCTACAACTTTTACATTCTGCTTGAGGAGCGCGAGGGCGGTTTCTTTTCCGATTCCGCGGCTTGCACCGGTAATTAGAACGGCATTTTCTGAAGGCATCGATAGTTGTTTTGAATGAAAAAGGGATGTCAAGCTTTTGGCTTAACATCCCTTAAGGTAGTATGATTCAGTGTGAAAACAAGCGATTCAAAAGCAGATTAAACCAGGTTTTCCACACCTGCTGAAATCACGTCTTCATACTGATCGGAGTGTGATTTAAGAGCATGGAGCTCTTTTTCGAGAGAGGTTCGAAGACCTTCACCAGATCCGTTCAGATTCATGTTTACGAGTTCCAGTATTTCGAGCCTTGGGAGCCACGCTTTAGGATAGCTGGCGTTAAGCTCCTCATGAAGCTTGGTCAACGTATCATAATTTGCTTTTCCACTGTCGCGAATATCACGGATGGTCTGGTAAATTTCGAAAAGACGTACCTGCTCAGGCGTATACTCATCCTTAATCGTCGTCTTGGTTGACTTAGGCGGGTACACGTTAAACTTCTCCTTGTCGGCGCTACCGCTGTAAACAGAGCTGATTCGCTCGCCCACAGCCATATCATAAACGCCCCAGTCCGGCTCAAAAAGTGATTCACCTTTCGGCCCGGTAACCGTACAGTCGTTGAACTTCATGAGAAGCAGTTTGTCGTTCTTGCGGATCATGGAATCCAGCTTGCCGTCGACTTTTACGCCGGAAGCAAATTCGAGGGTACAACGAACACCCGGACGGATATTTAGGGTAGCCAGATCACCTTCAGACATATCTTCGAGCGGCTTGTCTGAGCCCTTAAGTTTTCCAACCGGCGAGCTGAAACCATCTTTGTGATAATCCGTGCCGTGCCCTTCGAGCTCGGTATCTTCAAAAGAGAGCTGAGTAGGACCATCCGTACCAATATAGATTTCGTTACCGGATCCGTCTTTATGTAAAGTCTTAAACTCACCCGAAACCTGCAGGCCGGAGCTGTACACGCAAGTACCCACGTTTTCGCTCTCAATAACTTTCTGTATGGCTTTGCTGCCACCTGTGCGGAAACACATTCCCTCTGCAAACTCTTCGAGTACATCCAGAAGATGCTGGAAATCCCGTGCTACAAAAAGCTGCGGCTGCATTTTGGTGATGTCGTAGTCGGTTTTAACACAGTCTTTGGAAAGCTCAATTTTCTTCACCTTGGGACTCAGGCAGGTTTTACTCTCCCCAACGGATGAAAGCAGGCCGGCTCCGTATAATTTGAAATCATCAACCTTGCCAACGAGTCCGTACTCTAC
>PWID01000127.1 GCA_003555145.1 Balneolia bacterium
AAGCAGTTTCTGCCAAATAACGGCAATCAGGCTTCTGAAATCGAAAGCGATATCGAAGAACGGGCCAGAATAACTGAAACGGGCGAGCGAAAACGCATTTTGGGATACAACAGCCGTAAGATCGTGGTTCAGGATTCAGAGAATGAAAATGCCGAAACACACATCTGGATTGCAGACTTAGGAATCAACTGGGAGCAATTACTCAGCCCTATGATTTCTCTTGGCAAAACATTAGGAGGCAGTCTTGATGTAGCCTCCTGGGACTGGCCGCTAAGCGAAACTCCTATGCTTATGGAAGTTTTCGATTCCGGTGAACTCACCATGAGAGCCGAAATTACGAGCATTACATCAAGAGCCCTTACACAGGCAGAATCTGATATACCGGATGGAAAACAGGCTATTTCATTGTTTCAGCTAATGATGCAGCAAAACTAAATCTAATCTATACTGATGTTCAGTAACTTTATTACCAGCACAGTGAGCAGTCGTCTGAAACTGCTGCTCATCGTTCTTTTTCTTTCAAGCGCTCCCGGTTGTGCCACCCTTTTTGGAGGCGGCGAGGTTGACAACATTCACACCCTGGAGTCATTCGATCCCGAGTATGTTTTTATTGATGACTCCATCGATCCGGACTCGGACATACTCGCATTTCTTGAGGAATATGCCGTAGAGCTGAACAGAGTTATGAACCGCCGCATTACGGTAAGTAAGGGTGTTATTGAACGCGGTCAGCCTGAAAGTCCGCTTGGCAACCTCACCGCCGATATTCTTAGAAGCCATGCTTCACGCGAACTCGGAAAAGAAGTTGATATTGCGCTTCTGAACAGGGGAGGCCTGAGAATTCCGATACCAGAGGGTGATGTTACGGTTGGAACTATGTTCGAACTGATGCCTTTCGAAAACTATATCACGCTTCTGCGCTTCAACGGGCGTCAGGTACGCCAGATTGCAAATGAGCTGGCCATTGAGGGCGGTGAGCCGATTAGCGGCCTCAGGATGCGCATAGATGGTAACAGAGCCGTAGATTTGCTAGTTGGAGAAAAAAGCGTGGATCCCAATCGTGATTACTGGCTGGCAACAAACAACTGGATGGCAGACGGCGGCGGGCCCATCCCAACCCTTTGGGAGGCCCTTGAACGTATTGATACTACCGTGCTTTTACGAGATGCATTTATCGAAAGCCTAAACACCCGTGAAACCATTGAACCAGAAACAGACGGCAGGTTGAGAAGATAGTTATGATTAACAGAAAAACATTTCTAAGACAGGTTGCAGCCGCTGGTGCCGGACTTTCCCTAATTGGGATGAAGCCACTGGTTTCCTACGGCCGCTCATCATCTTCGAAGGTGATTAGTATTATGCACACAAACGACACCCACGCCCGGATTGATCCTTTCCCGGCTGGTTCCGGCTCGTATGAAGGGCTTGGTGGCGCCGCGCGTCGTGCGGCTCTCGTAAAGAAAATACGCGAACAGAATCCGCACAATCTGCTGCTCGATGCTGGTGATGTCTTTCAGGGTACGCCTTACTTCAATTTTTATCACGGTGCGCTCGACTACGAATTGATGTCGATGATGGGTTATGATGCCACAACCTTAGGCAATCATGAGTTCGATAATAAAGTCGAAGGATTTGTGAACGTGGCTCCAAAAGCTAATTTTCCGTTTGTGAACTCGAATTACGATTTTCGGGGTGCACCAGAGATGGGTAAATTTATCGATGAGTTTATCATTAAATACGTAGATGGTGTTAAAATCGGAATTTTTGGCCTGGGTATTCGTTTCGATACTTTAGTACTGCCAGAGTTGCACGAGGGTGTTCGCCATATTAATGCCGAGATTGTCGCCCGGCAGATGACCCGCAGATTACGTCAGGATTATAATTGTGACATGGTAATCTGCCTGAGCCACCTGGGTTTAGAGTACGAAACAGACCTTGTAAGTGATATGGTGATTGCGAATAATGTAGACGGCATCGACCTGATTATTGGCGGACATACACATACATTACTTGAAGAGCCCCGCATAATTGAAAAATTTGGAAAAGAACCTACAATTATTTCGCAGGTCGGGCATGCGGGCGTGGTTTTAGGTCGTCTTAATTTCGAATTTGACCGTACGAACCGCATCCGCCGCGTCTTTGTGGCAAACCAAAGCATAGACCCGGAACTCGATAAACTGGTATAGTAAATAACAAGGAACCAGACCAGAGCACCATGCGTTTATGATTCATCAGAACGCGAATAAATTGGTGCTTTAATTAACCTGACTTTCAGATCAACTACACGTGGAACCCATTAACGTTTTATTGCTCGGTTCTACCGGCTCAATAGGCACGCAGACGCTTGAAATTATCCGGGCAAATCCGGAAAAGTTTCGGGTGGTCGGCGTAACGGCTAACTCTAATTGTGAGCTTTTAGCAAAGCAAATCCGGGATTTTAAACCAGAATTTGCCGTAATAGCAAACGAGGGTAAACTAGCTCAGCTGAGAGAGCTCACTGGTCAGACCGAAACAGAGCTCTGCAGTGGCTACGATGAAATTCTGGACCGCTGCACAGATGCTAAATATGATGTACTGCTAAACGCGCTAGTCGGCTTCTCGGGATTTCTTCCCACGGTGAAAGCGCTTAAAAGTGGTAAAAAGGTAGCACTTGCAAATAAGGAATCCCTGGTAGTAGGGGGGGAGCTCTTGTCATCCTACACAAAAGATGGTATTAAAAATCTCATTCCCGTAGATTCTGAACACAGTGCAATTCTGCAGTGCTTAGTCGGTGAAGAGCAAAACCCCATCGAGAAACTGCTCATTACGGCAAGCGGAGGACCGTTCCGGACAACACCGCTTGAGGAGATGAAAAACATCACCGTGGAAAAAGCTCTCAAGCACCCCAACTGGTCTATGGGCTCCAAAATCACCATCGATTCAGCTACGATGATGAATAAAGGCCTCGAAATCATTGAAGCTTACTGGCTTTATAATCTGCCTATCGAGAATATAGAAGCCGTTATTCATCCGCAGAGCATCATTCATTCGATGGTTACGTTTAAGGATGGTTCGACAAAAGCCCAGATGGGTTACCCTGATATGAAGGTGCCCATACAGTATGCACTTACATGGCCTGACCGTATTCCACTGGATACACCAAGAATGGACTTCAGTACGTTAAACGAATTAACATTTTCTGAAGTGGACTACGAACGTTTCCCATGCCTCCGACTGGCGCTAAATGCGATATCGGAAGGCGGGTTTGCCCCGGCGATTCTCAATGCGGCAAATGAAATTGCCGTTCATCGCTTTCTCAATAAAGATATTCCGTATATTCATATTCCCGTGATTGTGGAGCGCTCATTGGCTAAAATCCAGCCAACGGTTAATCTCACAATTGAAACACTTATGGAAGCAGATACGGAAGCCCGGGCATTCGCTGCATCGATCAGAGTTTAGCAGATTAATTTAATAACAGCGCAATCAGCGCATCGCAACAACCTATTACAAAGCTATTAGATGGAATTTATTTTAAGTTTAGGAAGCATAGGGACAACAATACTGCTGTTTGTTGCAGCAATATTTATTCTTGTTCTTATTCACGAGCTGGGGCACTTTCTCGCAGCCAAGCTGTTTGGCATGCGGGTAGATCAGTTTTCGATAGGCTTTCCGCCACGGCTCTTTGGAAAAAAAGTTGGAGATACAGATTACTGCATCTCTGCCACTCCGCTCGGTGGCTATGTTAAAATCGCCGGCATGATCGACGAAACCAACGACGGGCGTTTCCTCAACGAAGAACCCAAGTCTTGGGAATTTCGCTCGAAGCCGGTATGGCAGCGTTTAATTGTGATGATTGCAGGAGTTGCATTTAACATCCTGCTTGCAGCCTTTATTTTTGGGATGCTTCTGTTTCATTACGGAAAGGAAATGATACCGGCTGATAATGTGGGCTCCATGTATATACCCGAAACCTCCGTAGCACACGAAATTGGGTTTCAAACGGGCGATGAGCTTCTGTACATAAACGGCAATCGTCCGGATATGTACCACAGTGGAAATATGATTCCGATTGGTGACCTAACGCGTAGTAATCTTACGTTCACGGTTTTGCGTGACGGAAGTGAGCACACAATAGAAGCACCATCTAATTTTCTGGATTACCTGAACAGGAATCCGGAGTTTCTTTATGTAACCTACGCCGTTCCCAGCGAAATATCGCAAGTTGTAAGCGGCTCGCCAGCCGAAGAGGCTGGTCTTGAGCCAGGGGATAAAATTGTTGAAATTAACGGGGAAGAGGTCGGGTACTTCATTCAGATGTCTGAAAAAATCCGGGCATCTGAAGGTGCACTTTCAGTAGTAGTACTTCGCAATGGTGAACGGATAAACAAACAGGTTACGCCAAATCCGGAAACGCTGCAGATTGGCGTTGGAATGATTGATCCGGTTGATTTCTTCGGCGTTATTTACGAACGTCAGGGTCTGATTTCTTCACTCGGTGGCGGATTTGTTGAGACATGGGATACTACTACAGGTATGCTCGGTGCATTTGGCATGATGTTCCGGGGTACGATTTCATTTAAAGATAATCTTGGCGGCCCTGTAGCTATTGCCTCTGTTACCCGGGAAGCAACTGATAGTGGTGGCGTTCGCGGTTTCTGGTACCTCGTTGCTTTTCTAAGTATCTCTCTAGCCATCGTAAATATGTTGCCTATACCTGTACTCGATGGAGGCCACGTTGTATTTCTGCTTTATGAAGCCATCACCCGAAGAGAACCTACAGTTAAAGTACGTATGGCTCTGCAGCAGATTGGTTTAATATTTATTATTGGCCTGTTTATATTCGTTACGTTCAACGACATCATGCGTCATATCGTCAACTAAATTGTGTTTATGTTTGCTAAGGAAGGCTACACCGTAATTACTTACTCATTCGTCATTGGTCTGATACTGGCGGTAACAGGATTTCTAATCGGATCTATTTGGGCATATTTATTCTATGCACTTTCTCTGTTTTCGATAGGGTTTACGCTGTATTTTTTCCGTGATCCGGAAAGGACACCTCCGGCAAATGCAGATCAGCTGCTTGTCGCTCCGGCCGATGGAAAAGTTATTTTGCTTAATAAAGGCATTAAACACGACTTCTTCGATGGCCCGTGTACACAAATAAGTATATTTCTCTCACCTCTTGATGTTCACGTGAATCGGGTGCCGGCTACAGGCAAAATTATTCAGGCTGATTATTATCCCGGAGAATACCTGGTAGCCTGGCACGAAAAAGCATCTGAGCTAAACGAACGTTCTGAGTTTGGTATGATACATCCGGGTGGCACTAAGGTGTTCTTCAGACAGATTACAGGCTACATTGCCCGCAGAATTGTGTTCGATATTAAAGAGGGTGATGAAGTAAAAGCCGGCGCCAAATTCGGGATGATGAAATTCGGTTCCAGAATGGATATTTTAGTTCCGGACGACACAGAGCTTCATATTAAACCCGGAGACCGTACCGTAGCCGGAGAATCAGTAATGGGAGTTTTCCAGAAGTGATTGGCAGAGGCGTAAAATCGAACATACCGAGAAGTAAGATACGCGGCAGGGGGAAGGAGTTTCGACAAAAGGCGAATCAGCGGCTTAAAGAGCGCATTAAGAAGCCAATTCCGCGCTCGGTTTATCCAAGCTTTTTTACGCTGATGAATTTGTTTTCGGGCTTTCTTGCCATCATCATGATTTACGAGGGTAAATTGGTGAACGGAGCATGGCTGATCGTTCTGGCGGCATTTTTCGACGCCCTGGACGGTTTTATGGCTCGCCTAACAAATGGTGACAGCATATTTGGTATCGAACTTGATTCATTAAGTGATATAGTCTCATTTGGCGCCGCGCCCGGATTTCTGATTTATGTTTACGCTTTTTCCGATTCCACCAATATCGTGCTACCGCTTATAGCCGCGCTGCCTGTATTATGTGGAGCAATTCGCTTGGCGCGTTTTAATGTGAACGCGAAAAGTGAGCCCTCATCCTTTTTTATAGGTTTGCCTATTCCTGCTCAGGCCATGATAATCGTGGGATTTTTCCTCACGTTTCAGGGTAGCCCGGAGTTTTTTGACGGATTAAAACATGGGGTAAACTCCGTAGTGATTGGGATCATATTTGTGCTTTCTCTTTTGATGGTCAGCACGGTTCCATTCGATAAAGTGCCCCGTTTTAACAAGGAATACATGAGGCAGAACCGCGGACTTGTTTTTCTCTTCCTTTTTTATGCCCTTACGATAATAGTGCTGCAGGAATACGGGCTGATGATCGTGTTTTCGATTTTCATTCTGCGTGGCTTAATCGTGTTCGGAATCCAGTTCTGGAATGATCTGATGAGCGATGAAGAGCAGCCATCTGAAGCTATTTAGTATTTAGTTTTTCCTGCTTATTGGTATTCTAAACCTGAAGGAACACCTACCTATTCTGTTAGGCAAGCACTCAAAGGAAAGGCTGCCATTTTTGGCAGCCATGCGCAAAAAAAACTAAATATTTAATATGCCCTCAATAAATCGGGCCCATTGAATTAAATTGTGAATTTGGTCGGTCTGCTCCAGAGTGGGAGAGGGAGAGAAAGTTATTGACAGGCTT
>PWID01000263.1 GCA_003555145.1 Balneolia bacterium
AATAAATATCCTTCACGCTCCCAGAACCGTATAAATTCACGAATTCCCCGGTCCGCCTCCTGCTGATTATAAATGACTCCGGTTCTCAAATTTCTGCCCTGCTCAAGCCGGAACTCTTCCGTAAGCGATTCAAGATCTTCCTGTTGCTGTGGATCAGGTTCAACGGTAACGCTAAACGCACTGATTGTAAAACGACAGCCGCGGTTTGCGTACAGGGTGATGCGTTCCCTACCCCTATCCACATTGATTGAATCGACTTGGGCCGAAAGGTAACCATCTTCCCCCAAAATCTGTGGAACAGCCCTCAGATGTTTTGGGTAGGACTGAGGAGTAGCAGGCTCAGAAGGAAGGGTGATGTTTCGCAAAGAATCGGGCAGTGAGACGTTCCGGCCATCTGCAATAAGGCGCACGCTGAAGCGGCTTCCAGTTGTAGTATCAGCCAGGGTCGGAATCATTTCAGCTGAATTTGAAGCAGATGCAGATGCAGGCCCGGGCAGCATCACCAGAAATAAAAACAAGAAAAGCCCCGGCACTGCAAAGTACCGGAGCTTTCGATTTCTTATGCTGCAGAAACTGATAATCAGCTGAAGATTTGGCGTACAAATCCCGGAAGCGCAAAAGCACCGTGGTGTACGTCTTTGTTGTAATATTTCAGTGATTCTGAGAATGATGCTGTGCGTTTTTCAATTTCTGAGAGAACCTCATCTGACAGCGGATCGCGCTGCTTGCTGGCTATCGACATAGACCACATTCCGGTCGGATAGAGCGGAATATAAGTCAAAAATAGCTTCGCTACAGGAAACAGGCTGGAGATTGCGTTCTGCACGCTGCGAATGCTGTCGTGGTACGATTCAACGAACGGGCTTTCAGTTTGTGAAACAAGAACGCCATCATCTTTCAGACAGGTATGGCATTTTTCGTAAAAGTCTTTTTTGAATAAATCCACGGCCGGTCCAACAGGATCTGAGCCATCAATTATGATTACATCATACTCCTTAACCGGACCATTTACGAACTCGAGTCCGTTTTCATAGACTACGTTCAATTTAGGGTTTGAGAAATCTCCGACCTCGGGCATGTGCAGCTTGCTTGCGCGTACTACGGCTTCATCGATCTCAACCATATCAACGTGCTTAACGCCCGGGTGTTTGAGAACTTCACGGGCGGTACCACCGTCGCCGCCGCCAATAATGAGAACTTTCTCCGGATTAGGATGCGTGAGCAAAGGCACGTGCGCCATCATTTCATGATAAACAAACTCGTCTTTCTCGGAGAGCATCACCATACCGTCGATCGTCATTAGGTTACCCCATGTATCGGTCTCGAATACTTCAACCGTTTGAAACGGAGTTTGTTCGTGAAAAAGCTGTTTTTTTATACCGATGGTCAGACCGGTTTGTTCGTTATAAAACTCGTTGTATTGAAAAGGCATGCGTGTAATCCTGATTAATTCAATTCATAAAAAATGCCGGTCCTCCTTGCAGTGAACCGGCATCGGAAAAAAAGTTGGTGAAGCTTACTTATACCAAAGTACGGCTGCGGCGTAAACAGCACCTTTTTTAACTACGGTATGCTCTACACCTAGAGTCAGGATTTCGCGGTACTTGCGGCCTCTGTACTCGTAGCCATCTACAACCATTTGGCGAACAACGGCTTCAACTTCGGTAAGCGGCTGAGTGTCCTCAAACTCCATGATGAGTCCCGGCTCGCCTTCATTTTCAGGGAGGCCTACACCAATGGCGGCAGAGATGACTTCACCTGGGTTGTCTGATTGAATTGCGGCGTATGCAACCGGTATGAGTGCACCTTTAGGAAGTATAATCTCATCTACCAATTCACAGTTTGGCGGGATAATGCTGCTCATTCGTACCAGGTTGGTATCACCAACACCTGCATTCAGCAGCGCCTGATCGAACGCGTTAAGAACGGTGTTGCCTTCGCCCGCACCTTTAACAAGAGAGAATATATTTGGGTTCTGAACCATCATAATGCAAAAAAATAAATGTGTACTTAGTTGATAATATTAATTAACGCTGTTGAATTTTGCCGCGTCTTTTGGTTTGAATAGAAGTTCTTCACCTTCGGCTACCTTAAACATGCCCCGTTTCATTTCCATGCTGGATACGTTCTGGGACTCAAAAGATTCTTTAATGAACTCCTGAATTATCCATGGGTCGATTGTTTCGCCACAGGTGAAGATATCGACGGCTGCATAGCCATACTCGGGCCATGTATGAATCGCTACATGAGACTCGGCGATTACAACGGTTCCACTAACACCATGCGGGCTAAACTTGTGAAAGTTATGAGAGATGATACTGGCCTGCGACCGGCGTGTAGCCTCGAGTAAAATAGACTCGATTTTAGCTACATCGTTAATGATTTCGCTGTTGCAGTTATAGTATTCTACTAAGATTTGTCTTCCTAAAGCTTGCATAACTTTAACCTCTGAGTATTAAAGTGGACGGATGTGAAAAGCCCGGAGTTGTATTACCGGAGATTAAAAGGGCACTTTCGGCCTGTGCTTCCCGCGTGGTGGCGTCGCGTTGGGTTGAAGCTGCTAGCAGTAGCTGTGTGCTTAAAAAATACGTACGGCTGTTAGAGACTGCCGGCTGGCTGGCATTGGTCTTCGTTTTGGGTAAACGATGCATCAATGCTGGAACCATTTGAAGTCTTTTAGAAACTTGGTAGGTCAATTCGACTTTGTTTCCTTTGTTTTGAAAGTTATAATAAATGGTATTATGAAGTATCTTCCATAAAAAGATTTGAAGTGCAGGTGCCTGATAGGAACCCATTCTGCACAACCATAAGATATAATTAGTACAGAACATCAAAAATACTAAATTTTTTATCGAATTAGAATGCCGTCAAGTAAATTATTTTTAACCAAGACAGATGCCGCTGTCCTCTACCGAAGACTAATACAGCCCAGACGTATCGAGGAAAAAATGCTCAAATTGCTGCGGCAGAACCGAATTTCAAAATGGTTCTCAGGGATTGGTCAGGAAGCTATTGCAGTAGGCACCGCTGTTGCTCTTCTGCCCGGAGACACCATAATGACAATGCACAGGAATCTTGGGGTATTTACAACAAGAGATGTCCCACTCTATCCCCTGTTTTGCCAGCTTTTAGGAAAAAAAGAGGGCTTTAGTAAGGGGCGTGAACGCTCGTTTCATTTTGGTATCCCGGAATACAATATCGTTGGCATGATATCCCATCTTGCGGCAATGCTACCGGTTGGAGCCGGTTTTGCACTTTCGGCAAAACTTAACAATGAAGACAAGGTTGCGCTGGCTTTTTGTGGCGAGGGATCCACCAGCGAGGGCGATTTCCATGAGGCGCTCAATCTGGCAGCAGTTTGGGATTTGCCCATTATTTTCATGGTCGAAAACAATGGCTATGCTCTCTCTACTCCTACCCGTGAACAATACCGCTGTAATTCAATTGTTGATAAAGCGGCAGGATATGGAATTAAAGGAATGAGGATTGACGGAAACTCGCTTACAGATGTTATGGAAGCGGTTTCCGAAGCCCGTGCATTTGCTGTTAAAGAACAAAAACCAGTTCTTATCGAAGCCATGACCTTCCGCATGCGTGGTCATGAGGAGGCTTCCGGCACTGCATATGTGCCCAAAGAGCTGATGGAAGAATGGGCGAAGAAAGATCCGATTCTTCAGTTTGAGGCCCTTTTACTACGCGAAAAACACCTTGATAGTGATGATATGGAAATTATTCGCGCAGAGGCAGACGATTATTTCAAGGATGATCTGGAGCGAGCTCTCCGCGCTGATGAGCCACTGTTTGATGAGCATGTTGAAACATCCTCTGTCTTTGCTCCAGCACCGGATGGAGCACTATTCAGCCAGCGTAATGGTAATGGAAGTCAGGCGATGGAAACAAAGACATTACGCTTTGTAGATGCCATTCAATCCTCTCTCGATTATTCCATGGCCGAAAATGATAAAACCATAATCATTGGTCAGGATATTGCCGAATACGGAGGAGTTTTTAAAATTACTGAAGGATTTCTGGAAAAATACGGCTTCGAGCGCGTGAGAAATACGCCTATTATTGAGTCTGGGGTAGTTGGTGCAGCTATCGGGTTAGCATTATCAGGCTTCAGACCAATTGTTGAAATGCAGTTTGCCGATTTCATTACCTGTGCGTTTAATCAAATTGTTAATAACGTGGCTAAGTCTCACTACCGATGGTCGCCACCGCTCAACATCACTATTCGGGCTCCACATGGTGCCGGGGTTGGGGCCGGTCCGTTTCATTCACAAAGTCCGGAATCCTGGTTTATGCAGCACCCCGGAATTAAAGTTGTTGTGCCCTCAACTGTTGAGGATGCCTTCAACCTGCTGTACTCATCTATACAGGATCCTAATCCGGTGTTATTCCTGGAGCATAAAATGTTGTACAGAAGCATAAAAGGTGATGTGCTTAATGCCCCTAAATACGAGCCTCTTGGTAAAGCACGGGTTATTAGAGAAGGCCGCGATATGTCTATTATTACCTACGGTATGGGCGTCCACTGGGCGCTTCAGGCTGCAGAAGAATACAAGCAGTCCCACAATCTGGATATCGAAGTGGTTGACCTCAGGACTCTTATGCCACTCGACATGGATACCGTTGAGGCGAGTATAACCAAAACCAATATGGCGATTCTTCTTGAGGAAGCTTCATCCGTACTGGGGCCCATGGCAGAAGTTTCAGCACAGATTTCGGAACGGTGCTTTTTCGCCCTGGATGCTCCACTGCTGCGCTGTTCCTCTCTGTTCACTCCTGTACCTGTTAATAAGACTCTCGAGAAGGGCTATCTGGCCAACAGCAGACTCAACGCAACCATCGAAAAACTGTTGAAGTATTAAAACCTCTAAATTGTACAATAAAAAACCCTGCACAAGTGTCAGTTGTGCAGGGTACTATGTGTTGAGGGGAAATAAAATTCCAGGTAATTCAGGCTGCGTAGTAAACAGATTCTTTATCAATAATACCGCTCAGCATAGACTGAAGACGGTTTCTGCCACGGTTAATTCTGGATTTAACGGTTCCCATTGGCAGGTTAACCGCAGCTGAAATTTCTTCGTAACTCAAATCTTTGTATTCACGCAGGTTCAGTAGCTCGCTGTACTCTTCAGGAAGTTCATCCAGAGCTTTACGAATCATGGAAAGCGTAAGTGAGCTGTTTACCAGTTCATCTGGCGTGAGTACAGTGTCGGGAATTTCCTTGCTGTAACTGCCGGGCTCGTCGTCGGGCTGGCTAATGGAGCTGGTTTGCATGCGCTGCTGCTTTTTGAACTGAGTGCGCATCAGGTTGCCGGCGATGGTATACAGCCATGTGGAAAAACGGGCTACTTCTTCGTAGGCGTTACGGCTGTTGTATACACGAATGAAGGTCTCCTGTATGATGTCTTCCGTATCTTCATGGCTACGGGTGTAGCGGATCAGATAGTGGTACAACCGCTGCTGGTAGCGCTGTACAAGCATTGTGAAAGCGCCTTCATTTCCGGCCTGGAACTGCCGCATGAGCTGTTCATCTGTCGAAACGGTACATTTTACCTGCGTTGATGACATCATAATAAATCGCCTTTTGCTTACGGTTGTAGTTTGGTTTACAAGCGTGCTACAGTAGACTCAGGCGATTATTCTCTTAAGCATCATTACGAAAATGGCTTTTGAGTCAAGCTTGCTGTAGCCCTTTATGGCGCGATCAGCATCAAGCAGTGTTTCAAAAACCAGCGGGATTTCTTCGTTTTTAAAGTTTGCTGCATCCCGCGAGATAAACCGCAGCCGGTATGGATTTACCGACATCAATTTTGCAATCTGGTCATTACTCAGATTGCGGCTCGCAAGGCGCTTGTACTGCCACATGTTTATAAACGAGTTATGCAACAGCGCAATAGTTCGAATAATCTCACCTGCGTCTGAAGATCCGTTTTGCAACATCTGTTCCGCAATGAACATGGTTTTTTTGCTATCACGCTGGAAAAGGGCCTCCTGCAGCTCAAAAGCCGAAAACTCGCGTGAAAAACCTACAACTGAACGAACATCCTTAACGCTGATGCTCTCAGCTGTCTTATTAAATGTACATATCTTATCTAGTTCTGTAGACAGTTTGTGCAGGTTAGTGCCCGAAATCTGATAAAGAATCTCCGCACCCTTAGGGTCAATTTGTTTGTTATGCTTCGTTTGTGTCCATTGTGTAATCCACTGAACAATCTGATGTTCAGCCGGAGAATCGAATTCGTAATACCCACACTTCTCTGATCCCGCAAGCGCCTTGTAGAATCTGCTGTTCTTATTTGGCTTCTTGAAATCGTGAATGACGAGAACTGTGAAGTCAGCGGGTTTTTCAAAGTAAGGGATGAAGGCATCCAGCCCGGCGCGGCCTGCATCTGCATCAGCCTCCTCTCCTTCCGGTACGAAGGTCTTATCCAGCGACTGGAAAAACTCCCGGACAAAAAGATATCTTCTTTCACCCATCATGGGGTAGCTTCGGGCAATATCCAGAATTTTGGATGGATCAACATCCTGACCGTAAAGCAGGTCGTAATTGAAATCTTTGCTCTCCGGCGGCACCAGACTCAGGATTTTGTCCTGAATCTGGTCCGTGAAGAACTGCTCCTCACCACACAGAAAGTAGACCGGTTTCAGCTTTCCTGAATCCAGCTCGTTCATCAGGTTTATAAACACTTCCTGACTGTCCTGTTTTCCTTTCTTAGCCATAAATACCTTTCAGCACAAAAGAATGGTGGTGATGTGTGTTAGTTAAGGTGATGGCTTCTGTCAGGGAGTAAGCCTTCCGAGCATACGTGGAAACGGAATGGTTTCACGAACGTGAGACAGGCCGCAAAGCCATGCAACGGTCCGCTCGAGCCCAAGTCCAAATCCGCTGTGGGGCACGGAACCAAACCGGCGAAGATCAAGATACCATTTAAAGGTTTCTTCATCCAGATTGTGCTCTTTAATTCGCTCGAGCAGCAGATCCAGATCGTCTTCACGCTGTGCGCCGCCAATCATTTCGCCATAGCCTTCCGGTGCGAGCATATCTACGCCCAGGGCAACTTTGTCGTCGTTTGGATCGCGTTTCATGTAGAAGGCTTTAATAGCAGACGGATAGCCGTGTACCATTACCGGGCGGTCGAAATGCATGGTGAGTAGGGTTTCATCACTTCCTCCGAAATCATCACCCCAAACCTTTTCCATCGCTGATTTACGCCAAACGGGAATATTCCGCAGGTTTTCTTCCACTTCTTCCCTGCGTGCACGCAGCTCTTTCAGACGACGGTCAATCTGGAACTTGCGTCCTTTCTTGGCCTGACCATGCTCCGCTTCAAGCTCCGGCACTTCTTTTTTTATAGAATCAAGCTCATCCATGTTACTGCGCTCCATGCTATCGAGCAGCGCTGCTGTCTTTTCGCCGGTCAGCAGCTCAACAGCTTCAGTATAAGTTATGCGCGGGAACGGGCCCTTCACGTTTTCCAGCTTGGAAACATCACGGCCAAGAATGTCGAGTTCATTCCGGCAGTTTTTGAGAACTTCCTCAACAATGAAAATGACCATGTTTTCCGCAAGATCCATATTCATTTCAAGATCGTAGAAAGCCATTTCCGGTTCAATCATCCAGAACTCGGTAAGGTGGCGACGGGTCTTGCTTTTTTCAGCTCTGAAGGTCGGACCAAAGGTGTAAATCTTTCCATGAGCCAGAGCCATTGCTTCACCATAAAGCTGACCAGACTGGCTCAGATAGGCCTTTTCATCGAAGTAGTCGGTTTCGAACAGCGTGGTAGTACCTTCAGCTGCGTTTCCAGTGAAAATAGGCGAATCCATCTGGATGAAGCCCTCTTTCTGGAAAAACTGGTGAATTGCAAAAATGATCTGGTTCCGGACCCGCATGGCTGCCCACTGCCTTTGGCTTCTTAACCACAGGTGGCGGTTTTCCATCAGAAATTCAACGCCGTGTTCTTTTGGCGTGATGGGATAATCCTGAGCAAGCTGAATGATTTCAAGATCGCGAACGTGAAGCTCGTAGCCGCCAACGCTTCGCTCATCTTTTTTTACTTCACCTTTCAGGCGGAGTGAGGATTCCTGTGTGAGGGAGTTTGCCTTCTCCCAGATTTCCTCGCTTATGTCGTCTTTGGCTACAATACACTGATTCAGCCCGGTGCCATCACGCATAATAATAAAAACAAGCGCCTTGCTGGTACGAATGTTTTGCACCCATCCCTGAAGCGTAGCCGTCTTGTCTTCAAACTGATGGATATCGCGAATGGTCGAAAGATTTTCTTTGGTCATTGTTCGGGTGTTAAAATAGTTTCTGTGAAATATTCCTGCTTGAAAAAATCCTGCGAGAAGTTACGAATCTCATCGGAAGTTACCGCATCAATCTGGTCTACAAGTTCATCAAGTGTGATGTAGCGGTCGAAGTACATTTCGCTCTTTGCGAGGCGGGTCATGCGGTTACTCATGCTCTCCTGGGCTAATAAAAGTTTGCCCTTCAGCTGAGATTTGGCTTCTGACAGCTCTTTGTCCCCTACCGTTTCATTTGCCATACGATCCAGCTCCTGGTAGACCAGCTCCTGAACATGATCAACATACTCCTGGTCTGTGCCCACATATACGCCAAATAAACCTGAATCTTTATAGGTCTGATTAAAGGCATGGATTGAATAGCAGTAGCCATATTTTTCACGAATATTCTGATGAAGTCTCGAGCTCATACCGCCGCTTAAAAGCGTGTTGGCGAGCAGCAGTTTGTAGCGGTCAGGATCGCTGGTGCTTAATGAGCGTCTTCCCATTACGAGATGCGTCTGTTCGATAGCTTTAGTCACGCGTTTACGCTGCTTTTCGTAGGTGCTTAGGGCCAGCGTTTCGACTTCCTCAAACGGTGAACTATCGGCAGTGAAGTATTTTTCAGCGAGCTTCACCACTTCCTCATGCGTTGCGTTACCTGCAACAGAGAGCACTAAGTTAGCCGGATTATAGCGCCTGGCCAGATAGGTATTCAGATCATCCTGTGTAAAGCTGTTTACGGTGTGTTCGAATCCAATAATTGGGCGACCAAGGGGGTGATTTTTGAAGATCATCCCGTTGAAGATTTCAAAGACGTAATCATCGGGGCTGTCGCGGTACATTTTCATTTCTTCCACGACAACTTTCTTCTCCTTCTCGATTTCATCGACGGGGAAGGTAGAGTTCTGAACCATATCGGAAAGAACGTCTACAGCGCGCTCCAGAGCCGTGTCCAGACAGCGTGTGTAGTAACAGGTGTGCTCCAGAGATGTGAAGGCGTTCAGGTAGCCGCCAACGGACTCCATGGTTTGAGCGATATCGAATGGAGAACGTTTTTTAGTGCCTTTAAAGAGCATGTGCTCCAGAAAGTGTGTGATTCCCGCTTCACGGTCTGTTTCGTCCCGGCTGCCGGTTTTAATCCAGATACCAACGGAGAGACTGCGTACGGAATCGATTTCTTCAGTTACTACCCGAAGTCCGCTTGGCAGGGTGCTTTTTTTAATATGTGATGGTTGCTGATCAGACATGTATTGAATCCTCTTAACTATGCGAAGTAAAAATAAAAGCGCCAATGAACTGGTCAATGGCGCTTTTATCGAAATTTTAGAAACTACCTGATGTTACAGAAGTATGTTACTCCTTTTCAAGCAGTGCTCTTCTGGACAGACGCAGCTTTCCGCCACTCTCAACTTTAATGAGTTTGACCTGAATCTTGTCGCCTTCCTTGAGAACGTCTTCAACATTGTTGATGCGCTCATGAGAAATTTCTGAGATGTGAAGAAGACCGTCTTTACCAGGCATAATCTCCACAAACGCACCGTACTCTTTTATAGAGCGAACGGTACCTTCATATACTTCACCTTCTTCCGGCTTACCGGCGATGGCCTTAATGCGTGCAAGCGCAGCGTTTGCCTTCTCTGCGCTATCAGCGGCAATCGTTACAACACCTTTATTATCGATTTCCTCGATAATGATCTCGGTGCCGGTTTCCTTCTGGATAGCTTGTATCACCTTACCTCCAGGTCCGATAATCGCGCCGATCATGTCGGAATCGATTTCGATCTTGGTGAAGCTCGGTGCGTACTTGGAAATATCCTGACGTGGTGCGGATATGGTTTCAGCCATTTTTTCCAGAATATGCATACGGCCTTCACGAGCCTGGTTCATAGCTTCTTTCATGAGGCTGGAATCCAGACCCTGGATCTTAATATCCATCTGGCATGCGGTAATGCCATCGGCAGTACCGGTAATCTTGAAGTCCATATCACCAAAGTGATCTTCAGAACCCGAAATATCCGACATAATCATGTACTTGCCATCGTCTCCCATTGTGAGTCCCATGGCGATACCGGCAACGGGCTTCTTCATAGGTACACCGGCATCCATCAGCGCCATCGAGCCACCGCAAACGGAGGCCATAGACGATGAGCCGTTAGACTCAAGCACGTCTGAAACAACACGAATGGTGTAGGCAAACTCATCTGCAGATGGAAGCACCTGCTTAAGCGAGCGTTCTGCAAGATTACCGTGACCAATTTCACGGCGGCTTGTACCGCGCATCATGCGGGCTTCACCCACACAAAATGGCGGGAAGTTATAATCCAGCATGAAGCGCTTGGATTCGGTATCGAAAAGCGTGTCAACAGACTGCTCATCGCGCTTGGTACCAAGCGTTACCGATACAAGCGTCTGCGTTTCACCACGGGTGAAAATAGCTGAACCGTGCGTGCGGGGCAGGTAACCAACTTCGCTCCAGATAGGGCGAATCTCTGTTGATTTGCGGCCATCCATACGTACGCCTTCGTTTAGCATCATCGTGCGAATGTCGTCATTTCTGAACTCACTGCAGAACTCTTTGATTTGACCTTCGAGTTCTTCTGCGTCAGGATATTTTTCAACAAGCTTTTCTGTAATGGCAGCTACTATTTCTTTGTAGGCTTCGTTGTGTGCTTTCTTGTCGAGCTGCTTTCTATGTAATTCTGTAAACTGTGTTCCAACGAGCTCCTTAACTTCAGCCTTTAGGCTTTCATTAACTGCAGGTGCTTCCCATTCGCGCTTCTCTTTGCCATATTCGGCACGGAGTTCTTCTTGAAATGCGCAAAGTTTTTTGATGGATTCATGAGCCAGATTGATGGCTTCAAGCATATCATCTTCATTGGTCTCCTTCATCTCGCCTTCTACCATTACGATGGTATCGGCTTTTCCACCGACCGTTAGGTTAAGATCGGATTCATTCAGTTCGTCTACAGTTGGATTAATGACAAACTGCCCGTTAATACGGCCTACGCGAACCTGAGCCATAGGACCGTCGTACGGAGCTTCAGTAAGGTGAAGTGCGGCCGATGCGGCAACAGCACCAAGAACGTCAGCATCGTTCTGTCCGTCGGAGGAGATTACATTTACAATAATCTGTACTTCATTTAAGTACCCGTCTGGGAAAAGTGGTCTGATGGTGCGGTCAATCAGGCGCGCTGATAAAATTTCTTTTTCTGAAGGACGACCTTCCCGCTTGATAAATCCGCCCGGAAATTTACCTCCGGCTGCGTAAGTTTCGCGGAATTCCACGCTAAGTGGAAAAAAGCCTTGTCCGGGTTTTGGTTCGGCGTTCGCAACTGCTGTTGCAAGTACCATAGTGTCGCCCAGGCGGGCTACTACTGAACCGTGTGCAAGTTTAGCCAGTCGGCCGGTTTCCAGGTACATCGTTTTGCCTGGAGCAAATTCTACTGATTTAAAATCTGGTTTCATTTCTATCTTTTTATTTGTCTGCTTTATCTGCTTGGGTTATCAATGGGTAAGAATGCTTTTTCTTAATTCAATAGCCCTGTTTAATTGGTGGATACAAAAAAAGGCACGGATTTACCCGTGCCTTTCGAAAGTCACTGAAATTATTTACGAATTCCGAGTTCCTTAATAAGTACCCTGTAGGCCTCGATGTCTTTAGCCATGAAGTAATTGAGCAAGCGGCGACGCTTACCAACAAGTTTCAACAGACCAAGACGGGTCGAATGATCTTTTTTGTGTGATTTCAGGTGGTCTGTGAGACGGTTAATGCGCTCGGTAAAGAGTGCGATTTGCGCCTCGGTAGAACCAGTGTCCTCACCGTTTTTGCCAAATTTTTCAAAAATGGCCTTTTTTTCTTCAGAAGTAATATTCATTGAATACGTCCTTTCCGCTTTAGATTAATACCATGCTAAAGTAGAAAACTTTAACTTATAAGCTAGTTAATATAGCGTTTTAAGAACTTTTATGCAATGTTCTTTGTCTTCTGAAAGCTGAGATTTAAGCTCGTTAAGGCCGTTGAACTTTTTCTCATTTCTGATGCGCTCATGGAAGCGTAAACGCAGGTTTTTACCATAAATATCTTCATTGAAATCGAAGATATTTACTTCAATCCGAAGCTCTTCCGAGTTAGTAACCGTAGGTCGAATACCAATATTTAGCATCCCTCCGTAATTTTTCCCTTCATAGTCGACTTCCACAGCATAAACACCGTTTGCGGGTATTACCTTTCTTGGATTTTCAACACGTAAGTTGGCCGTCGGATAGCCAAGCAGACGGCCTTTTTTATCACCGTGAACTACCATTCCGGTTAACGGGTATGCACGCCCAAGGAAAGACTTAGCAAGGGCTGCATCACCCTCATTTACGAGCGCTTTACGTATTTTTGTGGAACTAACCGTATGATGCTCAACTTCATGAGCATGGATGAGATGGACATTGTAGCCAAGAAGTTTTGATAGGTCTTCTACCGTTTTAATGGTTCCTTCACGATTCTTGCCAAACTGATGATCGTACCCAATTATGAACTCCTTTACCCCTATCTCCTTGTAGATAATCTTTTGGATAAAGTCCTGTGAACTGAGCAGGGAAAAGTCCCTGTCGAACGGTATGACCACCATTACGTCTACACCAAGCTCATGCAGGATCTCGGCCCGCTCTTCTATAGTCGTTAACAGGCCCACGGTGTTGTGACCACCATGCAGTACTTCTCTTGGGTGGGGATTGAAGGTTACAAGTACGCTTCTTCCGTTAATGCGCCGGGCTTCAGCTACAAGCTTTTTGATGAGCGTACGATGTCCAAGATGCACGCCGTCGAATGTTCCGACCGTTACAGCCGTATTCGGATGATGGGTTACATCTTCAAGAAAGGTCAATGTCGTCATGAGCGTTGAACAGTGTTACAAGATTGTGTACAGTGAGCGCTTTTTCAACGGTGTATGAACCGCTTTTAGTTCGTCTTAATCCTGTGAGGTGAGCATGCGTGCCTAAAAGGTGTCCGAGATCGTGTGCAATAGAACGGATATAGGTTCCTTTCCCGCATAGAATACGGATTTCAGCTTTCCCGGAAGCAGAGTCAAAATGTACCAGTTCTGTTTCAAAGATTTCTACCTCTCTTTCCTTTCGCTCTATCTCCTCCCCGCGCCTGGCCATTTTATAGAGACGTTCACCCTTTACTTTTAGCGCAGAGTACATGGGGGGCACTTGTTTGATGATTCCGGAAAAAGCTTGTGCCAGTTGTTCGCATATTGCTTCTGAAGTAATGTGGGAGTAATCGGACTCCTGATCAACTTCAGTTTCCGCATCATAGCTGAGGGTTGAGCTTCCAAACTGAACTTCTGCTACATACTCTTTTTGCGAATCCTGTATAAGGGATATAGATTTTGTAGCCTTTCCCACACAAAGTACAAGAAGTCCGGTTGCCATCGGATCGAGTGTACCGGCGTGGCCAACCTTTTTGAGATTAATTAGTTTTCGCAATAAACCCACCGGGCGGAAGCTGGACCAGTGTTTGGGTTTATCGAGTAAAAAGACGGCACCGGTGCTGAAATCATAATTCAGCACATCCGCTTCTTTACTGTCAGTTGAAAAAAGCGGAAAAGTATCTACGGGTGCTGGTGTCTTTTTAGAGGAATTCAATCCTCGTTATCCTCCGGTCGCTCGTCTTTTACTTTACGGAACAGGTTTTCCATTTTACTGGCATACTGAGCCGTATCATCCTTATAGAACTGTATTTCCGGTACTTTTCTTAGCTGATGTCTTACCAGAGCAGCTAACTCATGGCGTATGCTTGTAGCATTAGCCTGTATCAGTTCGTAAACAGAATCCTCACTGCCTACGGGGTCAATAACGCTTAGATATACCTTAGCAATTGAAAGGTCCGGAGTCATTTTAACTTCGGTAATTGTAATCATATTGTTGTTCTGATACTGCAGCAGGATTCTACTCAAATCCTGCTTTATCACAGAAGCAACACGTTCGGTTCGGATACTCATTGGATCTCCATTTGTATTGAAAGAAGTTGGTTAGTTGGATTCGTCAAGCGTACGCTTGGTTTCAACAACCTCAAATCCTTCAATTATATCGCCGACTTTAATGTCGTTGAAGTTCTTAATTCCGATACCGCACTCATATCCTGCCGCTACCTCTTTGGCATCATCCTTAAACCTTTTGAGCGATGAAAGCTCTCCGGTAAAGATTACTATTCCATCGCGAATAAGGCGGATCTTAGTATTTCTGGTAATCTTTCCTTCAGTTACGTAAGAACCGGCAATAGTTCCGATTCCTGGTACTTTGAAGATATCGCGAACGTCTACGCTGGCAACAATCTTCTCTGAGAGTTCAGGTGAGAGCATACCTTCAAGGGCATCATGTACGAGGTCTACAGCTTCATAAATGATACTGAACAGCCTGATATCGATTTCTTCTTTTTCGGCAAGCTTTCTTGCATTTGCTGTCGGGCGAACCTGGAAGCCAATAATAATGGCGTTAGATGCGGTAGCCAATAGCACGTCTGACTCGCTAATGGCTCCAACACCGGTGTGAATGATGTTCACCTTAACTTCCTGTGTACTCAGTTTCTGAAGTGAACCCGAAAGTGCTTCAATCGAGCCATCAACATCACCTTTAATAATGATGTTGAGTTCTGAAACATCACCTGCAGACATGCGTCGGCTGAATTCATCGAGGCTCATGTGTTTCACCCTGCGAAGATCCTGCTCACGTTTTATCTGCTGACGTTTAAGCGCGATATCTTTAGCGATCTTGTCGTCGTTAGTAACGTTGAACTTATCACCAGCCTGAGGCTGGCCATCAAAACCGGTCATTTGTATAGGTGTGGATGGTCCGGCCATTTCAATGCGCTTACCAAGCTCGTTTTCCATAGCCCGTACGCGACCATAATGATTACCTGCTACAAAGGTGTCTCCAACTCTTAGTGTACCACGTTGTACAAGAACGTTGGCTACAACACCTTTACCTTTATCAAGTTTTGTTTCCAGCACGATTCCAGCTGCGTTGCGGTCCGGATTGGCTGTAAGTTCTTGCAGTTCGGCTTCGATGAGTACTTTTTCGAGAAGTTCATCTATTCCAAGACCCGTAAGTGCAGATACCTTGGCACACTGAACGCTTCCGCCCCAGTCTTCAACCAGAACGTTGTGTTCGGAAAGCTGCTGCATGATTCGATCCGGGCTCGCGGCTTCTTTATCTATTTTATTGATTGCTACAATAATAGAAACGCCGGCTGCCTGAGCGTGATTTATGGCCTCAATAGTCTGAGGCATCACAGAATCGTCGGCTGCAACAACCAGAATTACAATATCAGTAACCTGAGCACCACGGGCACGCATAGCGGTAAACGCTTCGTGACCAGGAGTATCAAGGAAAGAAATGCGTTTGCCATCTGCTACTTCCACGGCATAAGCACCAATGTGCTGGGTAATACCGCCTGCTTCGCCTTCAGCAACTTTGGTTTGCTTTATGTAATCGAGGAGAGATGTTTTACCATGATCTACGTGACCCATAACGGTTACGATTGGTGCACGGGGCTTCAGATCAGCTTCAGCATCCTCTTCTTCTTCAAATATCTCTTCTGCTACCGTATCGGCATCTACAAAACGAATGTCTTTGTCATACTCTTCGGCAATTAACTCGATTGTTCCGGCTTCCAAACGCTGGTTGATTGAAACCATAAGTCCCAGGTTCATACAACTGGTAATAACCTGCGTTGGAGTAAGGTCGAAAAGTTCAGCTATATCGCTCACAGTAATATACTCCGTGACCTCAATAATTGATCTTTCTTCTTCCTGCTGCAGCGCTTCTATTTCGCGTTTTTCTGCCATTTCATCGCGTTTTTGACGACGACGTTTCTGGCGCTGCTTACCCTTGTTACCGGATTGAAGAGACGACATTGTCTCTTTTACTTTCTTCTCAATATCTTTTTCGGTTACTTCCGACTTCTTGCCTTTTTTGATGCGCTTTTTCTTTTTGCGCGAGGCGGCGTCGTCTACCGGTTCATCCTTCTTAGGCTTACCTTTAACTGGCTTGGTTTCTTCAACTGTTGTCGTTTCACCAGCTTTTTTACGTTTTCTCTTTTTACGCTTTTTGCCGGAATCACTTTCATCGCCGTTAGCGACATCAATTGTTCCTAATATTTTTGTGCCCTGAAGTCTGTTTTTGGAGCGTGCACGAATAGTTTCCTTTTCAACAACTTCTTGCTCTGGCTCTGCTTCTTTTTCAGGTTCAGGCTCAGGCTCGGTTTTTTGCTTAGGCTTTGCTTTTTCTTCCGGGACTTTTACCGCAGGAGTTTCTTTTTTAGCCGCTGTTTTTTCTTCTTCTTCTTTCTCAAGAGGTGCCTTTTCTACTTGTTTTTTCTCAGAAGGCTTTTCAGTCTCTTCTTTTTTGGCAACTACTTTTTCGGGATCCTTGGGTTTTAATTCTACTTTTTCCTCAGGTTCGGTCTCAGGTTTTTTAACCTCTTTGGATTTTTCTTCCACTTTTTCTGCGGGCTTTTCTTCCTTAGCAGCAGGTTTTTTATGCTCAACAGGCTCAAGAGAAGGTTCTAAAGTTGGCTCGGGGGCCTGCTTTTTTGGTGCAGGCTTTTCGTCCTGAGGAGCGAGAGCGTCTTCCGGAGAGGCAGGTGCAGTTTCTTCTTCAGGTTCCAGAAAGTTGTCGAGGGTTACAGACTTCGACCCCGATGCACGTATGCTGTCTCGTTTTTCACGATATGCATCACGAGACTGATCGTGCTCTTCGTAGCGAGCCTTGTCTTCGCCGTAGGTGGTTTCAAGCACCGAATACATCTCCGGCGTTATTTTCGTTAACGGCTTGTTATCGACTTTATAATCCTTCTCGCCAAGTGCATCTACAATAGATTGAGTAGATACGTTGAATTCCTGGGCTACTTTGAATAATCGTTTTGGTTTTGCACCTTGCGACATAGAAATATTTCTTCCTACCGGTTTAAATACGTTAGTTTAATTCATCTTCTTCGAACTCTTCGCGGATTGTTTTGAAAATCAAATCAGCTTTTTCAGCGTCGATACGACCTTCGGTTCTACGCACAAGTTCACCTGCACTAAGATTTAATACAGCACGAGCTGTATCACATCCAATTTCATACAGGATATCGATTGTTTCACTTCCGAATTCATCTCCGAATTCAGAAATCTCAATATCATCTTCAAAATCAGGCTCACGATAAACATCGATTTCGCATTCTGTTAGCATAGATGCCAGCCTGATGTTTACGCCGCCCTTACCTATAGCCTTTGAAACCTGCTCTGCCGGAACATAAACGCGGGCATGCTTTCCACTAGGGTCGAGATCTACTGAAAGTACTCTGGCCGGCTGAAGCGCTCGTTTTATGAATTCAATTTTATCTTTTGTGTAGTTGATTACATCGATATTTTCGTTGCATAACTCACGAACGATAGAATGGATTCGAATTCCTTTCATTCCCACGCATGCGCCTACGGCATCTACGCGC
The DNA here is from genome assembly GCA_003555145.1 of Balneolia bacterium. Taxonomy (GTDB): domain Bacteria; phylum Bacteroidota; class Rhodothermia; order Balneolales; family Cyclonatronaceae; genus Cyclonatronum. Next base: position 17,780 of record PWID01000263.1, read on the forward strand.
TCATCGTTAGATATAACAGCTACTTTAGAGCGATCACCTGGTTCACGAACGGTTTTTATGATTTCTATAATGCCATCATAAACTTCGGGAATTTCATTTTCAAACAGTCTTTCCAGAAACACAGGAGATGTTCTGGAAACAATTATTGACAGGTTACCATTGTCGCGCCGTACTTCTTCTATTACGCAGCGAATAGTATCACCCTTTCTGTACCGATCTTTGTAGATTTGTTGCTTTTGCGGCATAACGAGTTCGGTACCGTTATGATTTATAAGCACGTCTTTAGAACGGATTTGGTAAATATCTCCCAAAACAATTTCACCAACGCGTTCTGAGTATTCCTCAAACACATTGTCTTTTTCAATTTCGCGAATTCGCTGAGCCAGTGTCTGGCGAGCCATCATTACGGAACGACGACCAAAATCTTGTATAAAGATTTCCTGGGCAAATTCGTCAAATAATTCAAGATCCGGATCCTGCTTCTTGGCTTCAGAAATAGCAATCTCTGTTACCGGATTGGTTAATTCGTCATCAGGCACAACTTCACGGATGTGAAGCATTTGAATGTCTCCCCTGTCCGGGTTAAGAATTACGGAAAAGGATTCGTCTGATCCGTATTTCTTACGAATCATAGAGCGGAATACATCTTCCAGAATCGAAAGGAGCATATCCCTGTCGATTCCTTTGTCCTTTGCAATTTCTGCAAATGACTGAATTATTAATTTTGAAACATCAGTTGTCATGCATTTCTCCGAACTTGTCGCCGCTAAATTGACGGTACAATTTTAGTTTCAATTATTTTATCAAATTCTATAAATGTGGTGCCGCTTTTAGACTCAAGACCAATGCCTTTGTCGTCTGTAGTGGTAAGCTTACCCTCGACCATTGCCACTTTATTTTCTTCTCCCAAAATAGCCTTCACTCTGGCCGTACGACCCTTATTGAGTTCGTATTGCCTTTTGAGCTTTAGCGGCCTATCCAGCCCCGGAGACGAAACGTTCAGGGTAAAGGTTTGACCTAGAAGCTCGTTAGCTTCAATTACTGTTTGAAGATTCCGGCTTATTTCGGCGCAATCATCCAGCTTTATACCACCTTTGTCGGATTCAAGATAAACAGAAAGGGCCGGCATTTTGCCTCCGGTTTTCAACTCCAGGTCTACCATAAAGATATCGTCTCTGGAGATAGTTCTCTCAACGATTTCAGTGAGTTCCGATAAAAGTGAATCTTTTAGCTGCATATTTGAAATAATCTTAATACAAAAAAAGTGAGACCCTTGTGAGCTCTCACTTTTATTACAGTTCGATAATATAAGGCTTTATCATGCTGTATACAAATTCGTAAGTAACAATAGATTGAACATAATCGGCGGGAAACGGCTCTTAAAGAAAGGTTATTCTTGGTAATCATACCATCCGATGATTAAGGAATTCTGTTTTCGGTATGTTCATCCTCTCATCTATTTGGAAATACGCATTATCAATTTAACGTTTATAACTCCTTTTATTTACAAGACGGATTATTAACTTAACACATCAATTCTCAGAAACCGCTAAATCTTCCTTTATGATACGCTTTTCGGCAACTTTCCTATTATTGCTCTTCTTTGCAAGCTCTTGTGGAAATGATACCTCCGATACTGAAAGATCATCACCTACTGCTACAGCAAGAACTCTCGACTTTACCGCTGTGGTGCACTTTAAAGCTTCTGCTGATGCCGATGAGTATATAAGTTCTGTAGATGTTGCAGTAGCGGAATCACAGATTGCCAGGCAAGAAGGATTAATGAACGTGTACGAACTGCCTCAAGACAACGGAATGATTTTCGTTTTCGAACAGCAGCAGGAGCTTAGCTTTTGGATGGCCAACACTCCCCTGTCGCTGGATATTATCTTTGTGAACCAGGATTTTGAGATAGTACGTATTCATTCCAATACTCCTCCGCACTCTCAGCAGCAGTTTCGGTCTGGTTACCCCGCTATTTACGCGGTTGAAGTAAACGCCGGGTACACAGCCCGCCACGATATTCAGGAAGGGCATTTTATTGAATTTATCAGATAATCAAACAACTCAATTCCATATCACCCATGTCAGTAGTTGATATTAAAAGTCTTATTAAGGCGTATCCCGACCCGTCTGGGGCGGGAAGTGTTCCCGTTCTCGACATCGAGTCTCTAAAGCTGGAAGCCGGAAAGCACACCGCTTTGCGCGGAACGTCAGGTTCGGGCAAAACCACGCTTCTTCACTGCATTTCCGGTATGATTCTCCCAGAGTCAGGCAGCATAACCCTGCTGGACACCGATATTACTACGCTTTCTGAAGCTGCCCGCGATCGTTTCAGAGCAAATCACATTGGCTACATATTTCAGTCCTTCAACCTTCTTGATGGCTTTACAGCACTCGAAAATGTAAAGCTTGGAATGCAGTTTGCAGATAAAAAGCTCGATACTTCGAGAGCGGCGGAGCTTTTGGAGAAAGTTGGTCTTAAAGACAGGCTACACAATAAGCCATCACAGCTTTCGGTAGGCCAACAGCAGCGCGTTTGTATAGCGAGGGCACTGGCAAATGACCCGGAAATCATTCTTGCCGATGAGCCCACCGGTTCGCTGGATCCCAAAACATCAGCTGAAGTTCTGGAGCTCATTAAAGAAGTTGCAGATGGAAAAACCCTTATGCTTGTAAGTCATGAAGAGCAGGTGCTGAGCCAGTTCGAGGTGCAGCTTGATCTTGAAACTCTAAACCGGGCTATGGCACTATGAATCCAGTACTGATTGTATTTAAAAACATGAAGCTACGCCTGCTGAGTACGCTGCTCACCGTAGCTTCTGTTGCTCTCGCGGCTGCCCTCGTTATCGCAGTTCAAACTCTTGAGCGCGAAACGGAGCAGAACTATACACAGACCTCTGTCGGATACGACCTCATTTTGGCTGCCCCTGGCAGTCGAATGCAGACAACGCTCAATACCATGTATCATTTGGAAACCTCGACGGGTGTTATTCCAAATGCCGTTTATCTGGCTGCTCTTAATGATCAGCGTATAGAGCGGGCATTCCCGTTCTTTGTGGGTGATAACTATCGTGGCGTTCGTGTAATTGGTACATCAGCTGCTTTTATTGGTGAAAGCGAACCCCGCGTGGGCCAGCGATTTGAAATGGCCGAAGGCCGTAATTTCGAAGCACCTTTTGAGGCCGTAATCGGAAGCCGCGCTGCAGAAAGACTCGGCATAAGCGTCGGGCATCGTTTTGCCATGACCCACGGCGTTGCCGAAATAGATAATGAAGACGTTGAGCCGCATGTACATGATGAATATGAGCTCGAAGTTGTCGGGATACTTTCACCCAGCAGAACTGCACATGACAACGTAATCTTTACCAGTACCTATTCGACGTATGCTGTACACTATCATGATCCACTTCACGAAGAAGAGCATTCGCATGAAGAAGACCACAGCCATGGTGATGGACATGATCACGAAAACCATAGTCACTCGCACAACCACAATGATGATGAGCATGGGGATAATCATGGCCACGATGACCACGAACATGAGCACATAAGTTCACAGTACACTCTCAGCCTGGCAGAGTATGAAGAGCGTGTTGAAAAGCTCGATGCTGTACTTATTAAATTCAATAATCAGGCTGCAGCTATACAACTTGCCGGAATGCTGAATATGCCAACTCCGGCCAATCCCCTGCTGGCCAGAAACATGATGCGCGATCCTTTCTTTGTCTATAAAGACGAGCTTATGGCTGTAATTCCGGCCGTACAAATTCAGGAGCTCATGTCGATAGTAGGAAATGCAGAGCAGGTACTCCGTGCAATCGGCTGGCTGGTATTTATAGTAGCACTGTTTGGAGTGCTTGCCGCCATTTATAACACCATGGAAGATCGTCGGCGTCATATTGCCATTATGCGCTCGCTTGGCGCAAGGCGTTCAACGATTCTTTCTCTTATTTTAATGGAAGCCGGATTTATCACAACACTGGGTTGCCTTATCGGTCTGCTGCTGGGAATGGGTATTGTTGGCTCCGTAGCTCCTTATCTTGCAGATTCTGCAGGAATAATAGTATCGGCTTATGCAATAGAAGCCCAGCAATTCGTTACATTAGCGATATTCGTGTTTTTAGGCATAGTTGCCGGAATTATACCTGCAGTGAAGGCTTACCGCACTGATGTGGTTACCAACCTTGCTCCTTAACCTATAATCTTTCAAAATATTAAAACGATGAAGTCACTATTTTTCATTTTTATTATCTCTGCAGGCTTGTTCTCTGCTCCTGCCCTGGCTGAAACAGGATCGGAGCCGGCCACACTATCTGAGACTGATGCCGTACAGCGCGTTTATTTTAAAGATTTCAGGTCATATCCTATTCACCGGCAAAATGCGCAGGTTCCCGATGCACTCATGGCACTCGATGGTAAGCAGATTGAAGTAGTTGGATACATGGTCCCTTTCGACCGTATTGAGAACATCACTCAGTTTATCCTGCTGCAGGCACCCTTTATGGGATGTATGCACGTGCCACCACCCGGCGCTAACGAAACGCTAATGATTGAAACCGAGCGTCCGCTTTCATCTTACACGTACGATCCTCTAAGAATTACTGGTACACTTAGTATCGATGAAGTTTATGTAGATGGCTACCTGATAAGTGTTTACACAATCAGCGGAGCACGGGTTCAGTCTAGCTCTTCTTCAGATGCAGAAACCGAGGGACTTCCGGATAACTTTCATTTCTACGGAGATATGTAGGAGCACACAACTTTGACCCAAAAAGGCCATCATTTCTCTAAAATGATGGCCTTTTTTATGTGTTCTACAAATAATGCAAATTAAACTTCTGCGGGCTCGAACGCCTTGGTTCCCGAAGAAACCGTTTTGCGGTATCGTTTCATGTAGTCGGCACACAACTGCACATTATCGCGGCTGCCCATGTAAATCTCACTGCGCTCATGAATATTTGTGACTTCGCGCTCGAGTAAACGGTTTCCGTGTTTATCTACGGCCATGCCTCCTGCCTGTTCGACCAGAAATGCCATTGGGTTACATTCGTACATGAGCCGAAGTTTACCTTTGGGTTTGGCTATACTTTCCGGGTAGATAAAAATTCCACCTTTAAGTAGAGTGCGCTGTACATCGGCTACCATCGATCCAATATATCGTGAAGTAAACGGTCTTTTTGTTGCTTCATCCTTTTCCTTACAGTATTCGATGAACTTTTTGAGTCCTGGCGACCATCCGTTATAGTTTCCTTCGTTGATGCTGTAAAAGCTGCCAAACTCCGGAATCTTGATATCAGGGTGTGACAGAAAGAACTCTCCGATGCTGGGATCAAGGGTGAATCCATTAACGCCTATTCCGGTGGTATAAACCATAATCGTGCTCGAGCCATAAAGTACATATCCGGCAGCAACCTGATTAATTCCGGGCTGGAGCGCGTCTTCATCAACCGGATAGTCCTCGGAGTCTGATTTTCGCATGAAAACAGAGAAAATGGTTCCTATAGCTACATTTACGTCGATATTAGATGAACCATCCAGGGGATCCATGAACACTACGTATTTTCCTGAGGATGACTGCATCCGGATAATTTCTTCATTCTCTTCTGAGATTACCATGCTTACGATGCCAGATCGTGCAAAAGCGTGAAGCATTTGGTCATTAGAAAATATATCCAGCTTTTTAACAGTCTCACCCTGTACATTTTGGGAACCAGCGAGTCCAAGAATATTGGTTATGCCCGCTTTATTAACCTCTCTTGAAATAATTTTTGAAGCCAGACCAATGTCTCTAAGCAACTGAGAAAGCTCTCCGGTTGCACCACGGAATCTGTTCTGACCCTGAATAATAAATTCTTCGAGCGTTATAAGGCGTTTTGCAGATGAGGGGGACATAAGCAGTTGTTCTAATAGATTTGATGGAATAGATTCTTGAAATGCTAAATTAGAACAAAAAAGCGCTTTTTTAAAGCTAAAAGTCATCACAATTAAAAATGATTGACTTTCCTGCCTCCCATGAGCATCATTTTGCTTATTTAATACACTTCGAGGAACATTCGCTCGCCTGGCTTAACTGCTTTTTTCATTACATCAGCTTCCCATTTGTAGGGATCACTATTTAGAGGTTTTTTAAAATCCAGGTAGTCTGTTAAACCCTGATATGCAAGACTCTGAATTATTCCCGTTTCCATTCCTTTTAAACCACAAACATATATCAGGGTATTTTCCTGCTTCAATATTGGGTATAACAGTTCTTTGCGGTCTTCCAGCTGCGTTTGAACGTAAGGCCTGGAGCCGTCTTCTCTGGGGTCCTCCCGGGATATAGCCGTTACGTAATGAAAATCTTTGTTTTCGCTCTCAAGCTGTCTGAAATAGCTTTCGTACAATAAGTCAGTACGATAAGGTGCTCCGAATATAAGCGTAATACTGCCCTTGTGACCATTTCTCATAAGGTCTTTTATCATACCGCGAAAAGGGGCTACACCTGTACCGGTAGCAAAGAAGACGTAGTTAAAGTCTTCTGAGTTCTCAGGAAGCAAAAAGCGTTTACCACTTGGTCCCGTTACTTTAACAGTATCGCCTGGACGTAAACTGCTAAGATAATTTGAACAAATTCCGGTGTGAAGCTTTTGGTTTTCCCAGTGTTCGCCTATCAATCGCTTCACGGTTGTAGAGTGATGCTTTCCTTCCCCGTCTTCTCCTTTAGAAGAAGAACTGATTGAATAAAGCCTTAAGGGCTGGGGTTTTCCTTTATCAGTAAGACCGGGTGGCAACACACCAATACTTTGGCCGGCATAGAACTTTCCGGCAAGTTCGGTGCCGCTTAAATCGAAGGTGATATGCCGGATTATATTTGGGCTTGCCGAGGATGTAGCAATCTCAGATTTGAGAATCGGTACTTCTATCG
>PWID01000047.1 GCA_003555145.1 Balneolia bacterium
GAAAAAGTAGTAAACGAGCCTAAAATCCCGGTACCCAGAAACGGTGCCCATGGCCACGATTTTACTTTAGTGCGTGCTATAAGTCCGGCGAGTAGCCCCAGCAGAAATGCTCCTGCTACGTTTTCTGCCATTATTACCAGATACGAGTAATCATCTGAAAACGGGCTCAGCTCAAGCATTAAATAACGAAGCCCTGCCCCGATTGCTCCGCCAAGCGCAACGTATGGTATTGCAGCCTTTACCGAAATGTTCTTACCCGAATCTGTGCCCATAGTTAAACCTGAGGATATTCAGCTACTGGTTTACCCGATTCCAGTGATAATTCGTTAAGTTCTTTACGCGCCCCTCTGTATTTGCGAAAGAAGATGCCGTCTAACGGACTAAAGAATAGTGCCAATCCAAAGAACACGCCCGTCATTACAGCAATGGCCCCCGCTATGGAGCTGTTTGTCCAAAGCGCGAGATAATAGCCGCTGATAGAACTTAGAATACCAAACACAACAGATAGCATAAGCATCCGTGAAAGCCTTTCGGTTAGCAAGTAAGCCGTGGCCGGTGGAACCACAATTAGGGCCACAACCAGAATTGCTCCTACGCTTTCGAACGCTGCAATGGTAGAAAACGATACCGAGCCCATCAAACCATAATGAATGAGCATGACCGGAACGCCCATACTTATGGCCAGCTGACGATCGAATGCGTAGATCTTAAGCTCTTTATAACAGCTTACTATAAAGATGATGTTAAGCATGAGCACAAAGCCCAGAATCCAGACGGGGCGCGGGCCCATGTTCATTCCGTTAAAAATCCACAGGTCCCAGGGCACATAGGCGATTTCACCGTATAATATACACTCCTGATCCAGATCCACCTGACTCGCAAACAGGGTGATGATAATCACGCCAATGGCAAACAGAGTAGTGAACACAATGCCCATTGACGCGTCGTTCATTAATCTCCCTCTTAGCTGAAGCTTTTCGGTCAGGTAAACGGTCAGCAGACCAAAGGCACCGGCGCCGATGAGCATGGGAAACGTATTACGGGAAGCCGTAAGCAGGAACGCAATCGCAATACCCGGCAGCACGGCATGGGAAATGGCATCGCCCAGCATCGCCTGTTTACGCAGCACCAGAAAACTGCCCACCAGGGAGCAGGCTGATGCAGCCAGACAAGCCGTTAAAATAATCCAAAATGTGGACATAATTTTATCTATTGCCGTTTATTGTATGTTTAGGGATTTTCTTATCGTGCGGGTCGGCTTCCGGATTTTTCAAAATCCTGAGGAGCTCTGCTTCTATCTCAGGAGTAATTACGTGCTCCATAGACTCGGCATCATCGTGAACATGATCTCCGGCGATTTCCAGCTTTTCGGTGAGGTACAGTTCCCAAAGCCGGTGAAGCCGAACAATTCGCTTCGCCTCATTTCTGCCGGCATCAGTGAGTACGTATCCATCCGGGCGTCCGGTAAAATGCTCGACCAGCCCCGTTTTATCGAGCGAAGCCAACCCGCTTTTCAGCATTTTCTTAACCATGCGTCTGCGTTTCAAAATTTCCTGAAGCGTTCGGACCTTAGTTTCATTTCCGTCTGATTCCTCCAGATTGTAGAGCGTTTTCAAAATGTTTTCACGCTTCACCTTTTCCTTTTGTCCGCGGCGCTTCAGCCATTTTCTGGTTTCCCCGCGTGCCGGAGCGAAGAAAAAAGAAAGCGTGAACAGAAAAGCTGCAGAAACAACCATAAGCGGCCCGGTTGGCATGGATGGGGCCGCATAGCTGGCAAATGAGCCTGAGATGGCAGAAACGCCTCCTACAATAGCTGCAACCACCAGCATCACCCTTAGCGAATCGGTCCAGTAGCGTGCCGCTGCTGCCGGAATAATGAGCATGGAGGCCATCAGGACCACTCCGACGGCCTGCAAACCCGCCGTGATGGTTACCACCAATAAAGTGGCGATAAGAAACTCCATTCGCTTCAGCGGGTAGCCTATCACTTTTGCGTAAGCCGGATCGAAGCTCACCAGCTTGAGCTCCTTAAACATGAGAATAATTACGACCAGCACCATCAGACTCACAAAACCAAACAGCATTACGTCTTCGGGCAGCATGGAAGCTGCGTTGCCGAACAAAAAGGCATCCAGCCCGCTTTGGTTCACGTTCCCGCTGGATTGAATGTAGGTGAGCATCACCACGCCTAAGCCAAAAAACACCGACAGCACCATTCCGATGGACGTATCGGATGAGATTTTCGAATTTCTGACAATGTAATCCATCACAATAAGACTAATCCATCCAAAGACCACTGAGCCGATCAGAAGCATGAACGGGTCTTTATCTCCCGTAATAATAAAAGCCAGACAAACGCCCGGGAGCACCGCATGGGCTACGGCATCACCAACTAAAGCGCGCTCACGCAGAACTGCAAAACAGCCTAACGCCCCGGCCGACAAGCCCAGGAGAATGGTTCCTGCCAAAACCCAGCGTACGTTAGGATCCTGAAGCAGGAAGAAGTCTGTGAATAGCTCACTCATGGCCCGATTCCCGGATAAACGCTTCCTTTCGGCTGAGTTCTATAACCTGAGAAAGAATATTTAAACGGCCTCCGTAGGCTTTCTGGAGATTTTCTTTGGTAAAGGTCGTTTCCATCGGCCCGAATGCAACAAGGCGCAGATTGAGCAGCATCACCCAGTCGAAGTAGCCGGAAACGGTCTGCAGATCGTGATGAACCACCACAACCGTGCGGCCTTCGCTCCTCAGCTCGCGCAACAGCTGCAGAATATGATCTTCGGGTGAGGCATCCACCCCGGCAAAGGGCTCATCCATAAAATAGATATCGGCATCCTGTGCCAGCGCACGAGCGAGAAACACCCGCTGCTGCTGTCCGCCGGAAAGCTGTGAAATTTGCCTGTTGGCAAAATCGGCCATTCCTACTTTCTCAAGAGCTTCCGTTGCCAGCTTTTTATCGGTAGCCGTCGGCCGCTGAAACAGGCGCAGGTGAGCGTATCGCCCCATTAATACGACATCGAATACGCTTACGGGAAAGTTCCAGTCAACGGTTTCGCGCTGTGGTACGTAGGCTATTTTTTTCCTCATCTGCTCAAGGGGCTTGCCGTAAATAAGCGAATGACCGGATACCGGATCAATCAGGCCCATTATAGCTTTTATCAGCGTAGATTTACCTGCTCCGTTAGGTCCTACAACGGCAATGAGCTGTGATTTTGGGAGCTCGAAATCGATATCCCAAAGTACCGGCTTATTGTTGTATGAAACCGTGAGATCATGGACTTCAACCGGTGGCGCATTTTTTTCAGATATTGACTTCCCGCTCATTTGAGTGCCTCTGTAATCGTGTTCACGTTAAATCGTACCATACCAGTGAACGTCCCCTCTTCGGTACCGCGGGCGCCCATGGCATCAGAATAGAGCTCGCCGCCAAGCTGCACGGTGCCTCCCCTTTCTGTAACTCCGTTAATGAGCGACTGCACCGATCTTGGTGCAATGCTGGTTTCCAGAAATATGGCAGGTATTTCGTTTTCTATAATGAAGCGTACCATTTGCGAAACATCACGAAGCCCATATTCACTCTGCGTACTGAGGCCCTGCAGGCCCATTACATCAAAACCATAGGCTTCCCCAAAATAGCTGAACGCGTCATGGGCGGTGATGAGCACGCGCCGGCCTTCAGGAATTTCATTCAGCCGCTCCCGCACCCATTCATCCAGCTCTCTGAGCTCATCGAGGTATGAAGTAGTATTGGCCGCTATTTCTTCGGCATGATTCGGAACAAGCTCCTGCAAACGCGCTCCCACCGCTTCAGTTACCTGCATCCACAGGCTAACGTCGAACCATACGTGTGGATCGTAGTTACCGCCAAACTCGTAGGCTTCAATTAACAGCTCTGTATCGATCTGTTCGGCCGCGGCAAACGTCCGTTCAGGCATTTGGGACAGGATTTCAGACAGACGCGCTTCCAGAAAATGACCGTTATAAAGGATGAGGTCGGCCCGCTCCAAAGCCCTGAAATCACCCGGGGTGGCTCTGTAAACGTGAGGATCAACTCCCGGCCCCATGAGACCATCCACGCGCACAAAATCGCCTGCTATCTGATTCACCACATCTTCGAGCATCATTGTTGTGGTTACCACATAAGGTCGCTCATCATCGGATGATTCACTTCCACAAGAGACGGAAAAAAATGCAGCTAAAGGCAGAATAATCCACAGAAGAGGGTTAATAAATTTATTCATTGGTCTTTTGAAATTGGTTCTACCATAATTTTTGATGCCATGTCGGGAGGCAGCAGGAAACGATCTTCTTCAACCTGAATACGCACCCCGCTTTTCTCCTGCGCAATTACTTTAATACTATTTTTGAGAGTGAGGTTAAGCTTTGAAAACATGTTAAGCATTCCTGTGTCCTGAGTTTTCACACGAGCTATTCTCACGGTTTCACCCACTTTTGTTTCAGTAAGCAGTTTTCTTTCCGGGCTATCGGGGAGCTTAAGATCAACCGATGGAATCGGATCTCCGTGCGGATCGTGCGTTGGGTTCCCAAGCATTTCACAAATCCTGGCTTCCAGACGCTCGCTGATTACGTGCTCAAGCCGCTCGGCCTCTTCATGCACTTCTTCCCAGCCGAAGCCCATAGTTTCGGACAGAAAAAGCTCCAGCAAGCGGTGATGGCGCAATACTTCAAGCGCAATCAGCTCTCCTGATTCTGTCAGACGGGCTCCGTGGTAGGGCTTGTATTCAATCAGCCCGGATTCCGATAGCTTTTTGAGCATATTCGTAACTGAGGCCGGTTTTACTTTAAGATGATCTGCCAGCAAAAGAGCTGATACAAGACCTTCCGACTTCTCGGAAAGCAGATAAATGTGCTTTATATAGTCTTCCTGAGACTCGCTGAGCTTTGGCTTCATAGAGTTTAGCTTAGTTTAAATTCTTCAGCTCTAATATATCTACAATGAGACTAAATGTCTATGTATTAAAGTAATAATCAAAATATACCGAGAGGTTATTACGCAAACTTGCAAAATAATATTGCCTAAATATTTAGACTTGACTAAATTATTGGCAAATAATAAAACCACTCCCGAAAACTTACTATGCTTTACTTACTTACAATACTTAGTCTCATATTGACTTCAAACAGCATTAAGGGTACCGTTCTGGACGATTCAGGACAGCCTTTGCCCGGAGCATCGGTGGTCAGCACTGATTTCGCCTACGGCGCCGCAACAGACCTGGAAGGCCGGTTCAGCCTCGAGTTGCGCGACTATAAAGATGATGAAATTGAGCTGCTTGTAACCTTCGTAGGGTACCTTCCCGAACGGCTCACCGTTTCTCTGCCACTAACGACACCATTGGAAATATCACTCCGACCCGATCCTCTAATGCAGGATGATGTGCTGATAACAGCATCACCGGCTGGCAGCAATCGTTCTTTCAGATCATCGGGCGCAATCAGCCTTGATGCCCTTCAGCAGCGCGCCACTGATAATCTTGGTGATGCCCTTTCTTTTGAGCCCGGCCTGTCCGTGCGGAGTTTTGGCTCTGCTCCATCGAGGCCTGTAATCCGAGGATTCGACGGAAACCGGGTGCTGGTACTCGAAAACGGAGAGCGAATGGGCGATTTAGGCGAAACGGCGCCGGATCACGCCTTATCTATGGATATGGATGCAGCAGAACGCGTTGAAATCATCAGAGGGCCGGCCAGCTTTCTTTATGGTTCAGGCGCAATTGGAGGCGTGGTAAACCTGTTCAACAGCGACATTCCCACAGAGTGGGTGCCAGGCGTGAGCGGACGGTTTTCAGGAACGGGAACCTCTGTAAACGATGGGGGATCCGGATATGGCCGCGTACAATATGCTTCTCAAAGCAGCGCTGTAAACGCACGCATTGGCTTTCGCAGCACCGGCGACATCCGAACTCCGGCCGGATTGCTGCCGGATACCTTCAATGAGTCTTTTAACGGGGCACTGGGATTTGGTTTCCGGAATCCGGGATTTGTGGGAGGATTGTCGATATCAGGATTGGATCAGATTTATGGTCTGCCCGAGGAAATAGAAAGCGACGATGAACGGGTGGAAATACGACTGAATCGCATCAACCTAAGCGGCTTTGGTCAATATAGTCTCGCCGGATCGTTTGATCAGGCTCAGGCACGATTCAACATGAGCCGTTACGGTCATCAGGAATGGGAAGTCGAAAGCGAACCCGACGGCTCACTAGCTGATGAAGATCTCGAGATTGATTTCCGTACGCTTACCTTCAGCGGCTCTTTTATGCTGATACGCAGTGAAGGTCGCGGAGATTACAGCGGCGTACTTGGCGCAAGCACGCTTTTACGGCAAATAAATATTGGCGGTGATGAAGGCCTTACTCCCGACGGGCGCACGATCAACCTTGCATTGTTCGGCTTTGTTGAGCGCCCGCTGACCTCTGCCCTTAGCCTTCAGGCCGGTGCGCGTGTTGATTATAACCATCTCGATGTGTTCGCCAACTCCCGTTTTGAAGCACAGATCGGAAGAGCAC
>PWID01000021.1 GCA_003555145.1 Balneolia bacterium
CTGAACATCTGGCTGGAGAAATGTCCAAACTTCAGCAGCAGCCCGAAGTGAAGGGAACAATTGGAATGGTAACCGGCGCCACTCAAACCGAATATCTCCGTGACGTAATTGCGGCATTTCCCGGTGGGCCGTTGCTTATACCCGGTATCGGATTGCAGGGTGGAACTCCGGATGGCATTATCGAACTGATGCGCGATTTTGATAATCAAGCCATTCCGGTGATTAGCCGGAGCATCATTTATGCGTATGAACAGGATGATCCGCACTGGATACGCTCGGTGCAGAAAGCCGCCCAAACGTATTCCGATGCTTTTCGTCCTTTAGCGGGTTAAATTCAAGCTGAAACTGAACTGAACTACTTAAACAAACCAAGCATTTGAAACCTGAAGTTACCATTTACACAGACGGCGCCTGCAGTGGAAATCCCGGACCAGGCGGTTATGGTGCCGTTTTGCTGTGGCAGGGCAAAGAGAAGGAAATTAGCGGCGGTGAGCCACACACAACAAACAACCGTATGGAGATGCGCGCCATTATAGAGGCGCTCAAAGGACTGAAGCGTCCCTGCAAAGTACAGATTTGCAGCGACAGTGCGCTCATTATTAACGCGTTCGAGAAGGGCTGGATAGAAGGATGGAAGCGCAAGGGCTGGAAAAAAGCCGATAAAAAGCCGGTTGAAAATATGGATCTCTGGCAGGATATGCTCGACGCGATGAAGCCGCACGAGGTTTCATGGAAAAAGGTGAAGGGACATTCCGGCATTCCCCTAAACGAGCGGGTAGATAAGCTGGCGGTTGCCGCAGCCGCGAAGTTCAAATAGGCTGCGGGGCGGTTTTACCCGTGCAGCACGTTTTCAAGATAGCGGCCGTCGCTGGTTCTGTAGACGTAGAAATCGCTGTCGATGGTTAACACTTTTCGTACGCCTGAGCTTTCGGCAGCAACGATTAATGAAGTATCGGCCAGATCAGACGGCAGCTCATAATACGTTTCGATGAGCTTCAGCAGTCGGGGCAGGTGCGATTGGTCGAGCGGGAAAATCTGAAGCCCTCCTAAAGAGACCCATTTCATAAAGTCAGCCGGCACCTGATGATTAAAATTGAGCATGTGCATCACTTCCGTAATTACAGGCCAGGTTGAAATAAGCTGACCTCTGTAATCCTTCATAAACGACATCACCCGCTGATGATTTGCATCATCCTTGTCGAATAGTGCAATAAGCGGACCGGCATCGGCGAGCGTTTGATTCATAGCGATCTACGAGCGGTTGTGTTTCTGCTTAAGCTGCTTTTTGATGCGCTGCTTGTAGGTTGCAGAGCGATTTGACTCTCCGCTGCCATGAATGCCAAACAATGCTTCTCCAGCCATGTATGGGTTGGCCGCAGCCTCTTCGCGACTAATATACAGCTCGAGCGCTTCCTTGATAATCTGTGAACGGCTCACATTTTTAGCGCGCGCGATTTCGTCGAGCTTTTGCTCCTGATTATGTGGTAGACGTACAGATGCCATGACTATTCGGGTAGAGTTACTATTGTACTACAAAATGTAATACATTATTAGCGGTAAGTCAAGTCTCTTCTTGGTTTAACCGAATTCCGGAACGCGCGCGAATGGTTTAAGCGACAGATCGCTGAACTCACCGCGTTTGGCCAGCATGTGTCCGGTGATGGCAATCATTGCGGCGTTATCGGTGCAGTAGGCCATTTTTGGGATCATCAGCCGGAGTCCCCGTTTTTGGGCGAGCTTCTCAGCTTTGGCCCTGAGCATGGAGTTGGCGCTTACGCCTCCGGCAAGGAGAACCGTTTTGCATGATGTTTCCTTAACGGCACGGTCAAGCTTTTTGATGAGGACTTCTGTGATGGCTTCAGAAACGCTGGCGCACACGTCGTCCAGATGATCGTTCAAAAACGCCTGCTGAGCGGCTTCATCACCCTTGTTCTGGAGGTAGTAGAGCACAGATGTTTTCAGGCCCGAAAAGCTGAAATCAAATCCTTCTTTCAGCATGGACTGCGGAAATTTGTGAAACTTCGGGTTTCCGCTTTGGGATCGTTTGTCCATCACGGGGCCGGCGGGATAGGGGAGGCCGAGAATTTTGCCGATTTTGTCGAAAGCTTCTCCGGCAGCATCATCCCGGGTTTTGCCCAGAAGCTGGTGGTTGAAGGGTTCGGTTACGTGAATAAGCTGGGTATGTCCGCCGGAAACGGTAAGGCAGAGGAATGGAAACTCTGGTTCGTTTTCGATAAAATTGGCGTACATATGGGCATCCATGTGGTTAACGCCTATCAGTTTGGTTCGGTTGGAGATTGAAAACCCTTTGGCAAAGCATAATCCGACCAGCAGGGCGCCCATAAGCCCTGGACCTTGGGTAACGGCAACGGCGTCGATATCGGCAGGCGTCATCCCGGCTTCATTAAGCGCCTGCTCAACTGTGCCAAATATAGACTGCTGGTGTGCTCTTGAAGCCAGTTCTGGCACTACTCCGCCGTACTTTTCGTGTATGGCTTGAGAAGCGACCACGTTTGATAAAAGTCCTTTATCGGAGTAAATAGCGGCGGCGGTTTCGTCACAGGATGACTCTATGCCAAGAATATTCATGTATTGTGGAAAAGTCTGAAATGGGTTGGAAACGAAGTCTTTAATATACGAAAATCAGGGGTGCTCCGTGGCCTTGTTCAATGGGCTCCGGGCCGGACTGGACACTGCGGTTTAGATTATTGGTGCGGGGTTTCTATATCTGTAAAAAGTGGTGTGTACATGATTTATTTACACATGTTTGCGATATGGTTACATTAATATTTATAAAGTTGTTAATAAGGAAACGAAGGATTATTTTCACAAAGAGTTTGCAAACAAAAAATCAGATAAAGCTCTTCGATCATGGTCTTTAAGTAAAGACGTGGGTAAGTGGTTTAGCCCGAAATTCAGAGAGTTCATCATGGCATGGCAATATTTTCATTTTCAGATAACCTAACATCATTAAACCTATGAAACAGCTGTTACTTTCACTCATCTTATCATTTTGCTTCGTTGCAGGTATACAAGCACAGGACGTCGTGGTTGATCTCGCGGATCTTGCCATACAGCTTGAAAATGGTGATGTCCTCATCGAATCTGATGAAAATATCATCCTCGATGGTAATCTCGCTGCGAGTCTAACTCAAGATCGCACTCTTACATTCCGGGCAGCCGGTGATATCATTATGGAGTCTGCCAGCCAGATTACGGCCGCTGGCGCCGCTCTTAATGTGGTATTCTGGTCAGATACCAATGGTAATGCCGAGGGTATGGTTTGGCTCCAGACATTTGCCACAATAAACACAAACAATGGCCACCTTTGGATTGGTGGCGGTGCTGGCTCAACGGTCTGGAATGGTCTTACGGTTGGTGATGGCTTCGCTCATGGCAATACACCGCAAAATACAGCCAGCGATTCTAACGTATCTGTTAACGGGGTGTCTTTAGATAACATTACAACAGTTTCTACGGGCGAAGGCAATATTGCTGTGTACGGGCGAAGCGGCTCTAACATGGCTACTGACAGCCGTAGTATTAACCTTGGCGTTCTATTTGGTGCCGGAGCACAATTATTCACAACCAGCGGAAGCGTTTTTGTTCAGGGTGAAACCCCCATAGCTGACCAGGGTATATGTGAAGAGGTATTTTGCGGATACCGACACGGCATTTTATTTCATGGAGATACACTTCGGGACAACATAGTTCAAACTGAATCCGGATCGATTACGCTTATTGGTACAAACGGTGCGTTTTCGGGTACAGACACTATGGATTCGGCAGGCATTTCGTTTTTTCAGCGTTCTTTAACAACTACTGTAATTGTTTCATCAGAAAGTGGTGATATTAATATTACTTCGGGGAATGCCGCTACCGCATCCGCTATTAATCGCCCTACGTATGGTCTGTGGATTTTGCCACGTCAGGTTGAAATATTTTCAAATAGCGGACATATTGAAATTGAAGCTACTATAGCTGGAACAGGTTTACAGTCATTTTTTCTGGGATCCGATACCCGTATTGGTACAGGAGGATCCGGTGATATTACAATTACTTCTAACCGTATTTCGGCAATTTTACCTTCAGTAACTTTTGAAGGAACCGGTAACCTTCGTTTTCAGCCATCTGATGCTACGTCATCAATTGGTGTTGGCGGAGCATTAGGTACGCTTCAGCTGCTGGACAGCTTTTTCGATATCAACATTCAGCCAGGTTTTGAAAGCGTTATTGTCGGGCGTTCTGACCTGGAAGCACCGGTTTTAGTTAACTCTGTTCCTTTTGTTAATAGTATTGCTTTCCAGGCTTCACCAGCCTCAAGCGTTACGCTTAACCCGGATCAGAGCCTTGTTATTCCCGCCGGAAGCACTCTTGATGTTCTTTCCGGTACGGTTTTCAACGTTTCTGAAAACGCCACAATTACGGCCGAAACGGGCTCTGTACTACGTACTGCCAGCGGTTCTGTATTTAACAATCTGGGTAGCGTTACTATTGGTTCAGGCGCATATTTCTGGTACGATGGAGCCATCAGTGGTGAATTTACCGCAGAGCGTCTTATAAGCTCACCCGATTTCAGTGAAAGCAACGGACACTGGATTACGCTGGGTAGCCCTGTTACCAATGCTGTGTTTGCAGAAGGTGATATAAATGCTCCTGTAAACCAGGAACGCGCGCTTCTGAGCAATATCCTGACTCAGGGATTTGCCGGTGCTAACTTCCCGGGTACGGAAGTAGCATCAAACGTATTTCTTTACAACGAAAGCAATACCGCAATCAGTAAAGACGACCGGTTTGAAGCTCCTCAGAATAACGAAATTAACGAAGGTCAGGGTTTTATAGCCTACCTGTTCGAAAACAAAGATCCGGATGATGCCGGTTCTGCAGTCGATTACAGCCTGCCGTTCAGCGTAACAGGTTCTCTGGCGTCATTCACCGGCGGATCATACACCTTCCCGGATATTACCTACTCCGGTGCAGTCGATAACTCCACTGAAGACGGCTGGAATCTGCTTGCAAACCCGTTTGCCGTTCCGCTCGACTGGGGAAGCAGCGCATGGTTTGAGCGTTCTGCCTTCAACGAATTTATGTACATCTGGGACCCTAACGCCAAAGTGTATCGTATATATGATGAAACCGGAAATGAAACCGTTACCGGAAGCTCGCTTGGTGTAATACAACCTTTCCAGGCTTTCTGGGTGAAGGCTGATGAAAGCGGCGCCAGCCTCGTTTTTGGTGAAGCTGCGCGTACACTCGAAACCGACAATACAGAACTTTTCCAGGGGCCTCAGCCTTCTTTGGTAACGTTCAGCCTTCAGGCCGGTGAGCTAAGCAGCAATGCTGGTATGCGATTTGGCGATGACTACAGCAATACCTTCAGCCGTGCAGATGCCTATTTCCTGTCTCCGGTTTCCTCGTCTTTTGCCTATCTGTACACTCTGAAAGATGATCGTTCTGCTCAGATAAACTCACTGCCTTCTGAATTCACCGAAGAGTTCCAGGTTCCGCTGGCTGCGGGTGCGTTTAACGGCAGCGTTTCTTATGAGGGTGAGGCAACCATTAGCTGGGATGGTACCGATAACTATCCGCAGCACTGGCATATTACGCTTACCGATACATTCACCGGTGAAGTAATCGATCTGCGTGAGAGCAGCCAGTATACATTTATGATGGAGTCTGGTGAAATGGAAACCCTCAACGATATTTCCGATATTCGTTCTGAAGGTTCTCCGATGATGAGTACACAGTTTGCAGGCGAGCGTTTCTTCCTGACTTTCAACCCCGAGCTGCCTACAAGCACTCCGGAAGACGGCCAGTTACCGCGCGTATTTGCCCTTGAGCAGAACTACCCGAACCCGTTTAACCCTACCACTCAGATTCGCTACGAGCTGCCGGAAAGTGCTGAGGTAAGGCTGGATGTCTTCAACATTCAGGGTCAGCGCGTTGCTACCCTGGTTAACGAAGGCCGCGCCGCGGGTACACACACCGTAAGTTTTGATGCTTCAAACCTGTCGAGCGGGGTTTACCTCTATCGCCTTCAGGCTGGAACGCAGGTATTTACGAAGAAAATGACGTTGATCAAGTAACAGGTTTTCAGTATGTCAGGGCTACAGTGCCAACAGTATGACAGAGGTTAGGAATTGGTAGCTTAGATGTTTAAAAAAGGGAATTCGATCGTTGATCGGGTTCCCTTTTTTGTTTTTATGGGCCCGGTGGCAGATGAATTGATCACTACCTTCGGCTGGCAGGAAATTTTAAGCCTGCCTGTCTTCGCCGCGGCAGACAGGTTTTAAGTTTTAAATCATTGTTGTCCGGGAAAACTATACTGGCTGTAAGGAGAAACACTAAAAAGGAAAACACTAAAAGCACTAAAGGTGAAATGTGTATCCAATCAATCCGGCCTATGGAAAAAAATAGCGTTAA
>PWID01000001.1 GCA_003555145.1 Balneolia bacterium
GGAATCTGGGGTCAGGGCGTCTCTACGGTGAATCCATCAGGCGGAATGCTGCAGCCGATTGTTCTGGATCTGGTGAGCGACGTATCCGAAGGCGGCGGTGACGATGAGGTGCCATCACAATTCGAATTGGGACAAAACTACCCGAATCCGTTTAATCCGAGCACTCAGATTACCTACGCCCTGCCTGAGGCCACTCACGTGCGCCTCGATGTGTACAGCGTAAACGGTCAGCTTGTAACAACTCTTCAAAACGGCACACAAAGCGCCGGCTACCACACCGTAACCTTCGATTCCCGCAACGTATCCATGGCCAGCGGGGTTTACCTCTATCGGATTGAGGCAGGGAACCATATTCAGGTCAGGAAAATGCTATTGGTCAAGTGAGGCAGCTCGCTGCGCTCGCGCTCACAATTGTGAATTGTGAATGGTGAATTGTGAATGGTGAATGGTGAATTGTGAATTACTGTCGAAGGTCCAAAGTCGAAAGTCGAAGGTCTCTCAAATTCGGGATTCTTAAACCTGCTCAAGATTATAATCAGGCGAGACCTTTGACCTTTTGTGCGGACGAGGGTCGCATACGCTCCCAATTTTGAACCTGCCTGTCTCCGCCGCGGCAGAAAGGCCTGCCTGACAGACTTGGTAGGTTTCTCCTTACGGCCTGAACAGAAAACAAAACTGCTAAAATACTTCTCCGGACAACAGTGAATGATGAATTGTGAATTGGGGGGCTCCGAGGTAGTTGATGACTGTTTGGGCTGCTCCGTTGTCGCTGCGCGTTGGGGGGACCTGAGTGCCGGGGAGGCAGGTTTGGAGTTTGAGTGCTGCTGCTCTTTATTAAGAGGGTTACTTCTAAAATTAATAAATCCGCTCCGGTGTTTGATTCAGGAGCGGATTTATCGAAATCAAAAAAGTGTCATTGATAAGCTTACCTGACGAGCGTCATCTTTTGTGTTAAGACTTGATTTCCAGCCTGAAGGCGATAGATGTAGACACCACTGCTCATTCCTGCTGCGTTGAAACGTATGCTGTGTTCACCCTGTGCCTGGCGTGAATTAATAAGACTAGCTACGTTTCTGCCGTCCAGGGTGTACACATCCAGGCGGACATCTGCAGCCTCAGTGAGAGAAAAGCTGATTACCGTAGACGGGTTGAAAGGATTGGGATAGTTTTGCATCAGGCTGATTTGTGTTACGAGCTCTTCATCACCCGGAATGCTTGTGGCGGGGCAGGTGCCCCAACGCGGCATTTGTGGAAAGGTTAGCCCGCTGTTTGAAGCAAAAAACGGAGGCATACTGATGATTCTGTTAACGCACCAGTTTGAGATATCCTGACTGAAGACCGTGGCAAACCTAAACATTCCATTCATATCCGAAACGTTGCTCACATCCCATTCTCCTATATCCTGATTAAACTCAACCGCACCGTAGAACATTTCCCACATATTGTTTGCACGGGATGTGTCCCAGCGGCTAATATCCTGGTTGAATGCAAGTGCATTCTTGAACAAAAAGTTCATTCCGAATACCCCGCTAACATCCCAGTTTGAAATATCCTGATTAAAGCTATGCGCTCCGTTGAACATGGAGCTCATGGTTATTACGTTGCTGGTATCCCATGAGCTAATATCGGCATTGAATTCATTTTGACCGCTAAATAAGCTGGACATACTGGTTATACCACTTGTGCAGGTCGTTGCTGCATTTTCAGCGGTAATATCCTCCCGGTCACGCTTGGTAAATATGGCTTCTTCACCATTAATCAGAACTACACCGGATTCACCAAATTCAGCATCCGGACAAAGAACGGTTACGCCATTTTCAGCGATGAGGAAGGTACTGTTATCCTGTGCATCAGCATTTTCTGTAATAAAGCTGAATAGAATGACCCCAAGAGCCAGTACCCGCAAAGATTTTGTCAGGTATAATTTTTTCATCTGTTGTATAGAGTTGATCATCTGTTTTAAGTAGATTTTGGCAGTAAAATGCCGTGTTAGGTAATATGACCGGATCGGGTGGGTTGCCTGATCTGTAACAAGTTTATCCGAATTGGTAGAGTGTTGATATGTAGGGTCCGGATATCATTATTGCGTATTTTTTTCTTGAAAATGCCACTCAATAAAAAATACTTTTAAAAAGAAATTGTATCTGAGATATTCCATTGGCTTTTTCCGTTGAATATCCGGAACTAGGGAATAAGTAGGAGCCCGAATGGGGTATACCAATAATAGCCCTGCCTGGCTTGGCTGTGGCAGACAGGCCTGCCTGCCAAACCTGATACCTGAATTATGTCACCTGAAAACCCCCTGCCCTGCCTCCCGCACGAATTGCGCATTGTAAAATTGGGGTTTATTTCTGACCTTGAAAATCATCAGCCAAACCAAACACCGGACTAAAACGAACTAACTGAACTATGATCAACCATATCACGACCCTTGTACTGATTGCGTTTTCTGCATTAATGTTAACAACAGCCTGTGAGGAATCATCATCCATGGAAAATACGGAGACGGATCGTCCGGAATATGCAATTGCGCTGCACGGTGGCGCGGGCGTTATTTCGCGCGATATTGACGATGAAATTCGTCAGGAGTACGTGGATGCCCTTCATGAAGCCATCCGTCTGGGCCGCGACATGCTCGAAGACGGAGCCGAGGCGCTTGATGTGGTTGAGCAGGTTGTGCGCCTGATGGAAGACAATCCGCTTTTTAATGCCGGAAAAGGTGCTGTAATGACCAACGAGGAAAAGTTTGAGCTTGATTCTTCAATCATGGACGGGCGCGATCTTTCGGCAGGTGCCGTAGCGGGAGTAACTACCGTGAAGCATCCCATCACCCTTTCAAGAATGGTGATGGAGAATTCAAGACACGTGCTGTTCGCAACAGAAGGGGCCGAGCGTTTTGCTGATGAAATGGGCGTTGAGCGCGTTGATCCGTCGTATTTCCATACCGAAAGGCGCCACGAGCAGCTGAGAAGAGCGCAGGAGCGCGACGAGGTGCAGCTTGATCACTCCGGTGAGCAGAGCCTGAATCTAGATGGTCATGCGCAGATCGATGATGCCAAGTTTGGTACCGTTGGCGTGGCCGTTCTTGACAGAAACGGCAACCTGGCGGCGGGTACCTCAACCGGCGGCATGACCAACAAGCGCTTTGGCCGCGTGGGCGACTCCCCGATTCACGGAGCAGGAACGTATGCCAATAATGAAACCTGCGCTATTTCTTCGACCGGTACGGGCGAAGAGTTTATTCGTCATGCGGTGGCTTTCCAGATTTCGGCCATCATGGAGTACACCGGCGCAACGCTTAACGAAGCCGCCGATCAGGTTATCAACGGAAAGCTTCAGCCAGGGGATGGCGGCATCATTGGCGTGAGCCATACTGGTGAAATTGCGATGGTATTTAACAGCCCCGGCATGTTCCGCGCAGCCGCTGACTCCCGCGGCCGTTTCGAAGTTTCCATCTGGGATGAGGCGGAAGTTTTGGATTGAGAAGAGACTGAAATTGAAATAGCAGTAAACAAAAAAACTCATCAAGGTTTTGGTAACCTTGATGAGTTTTGAATGTACTACCTCAATTTGTTAGCCTCTTAACCTTCGTTGCGGAAGAGCTCGCGGAGGTCCTGTATGTAGATTCCGAGGTCGTTTCGGATAGAGGTGAGGTCGGCGTGGAGCTGACGGTATTCTACTTCCCCGAATTCAATTTTACGCTTTTTAAGCAGCTGAAGGGTGGTGAGGGCGCGGTTTGAAGCCTGAAGTCCGCGCTTGCAGTAGGCAATGTTGCCACCGAGCATGTCGGATTCAAAGCCAAGAGAATATCCGGCCGTTATCTTAGCACTGATCTGCAGCACGTCGGATACAAACAGGTTGAACAGCTCGCGGTTTTCCGCATCGTCTATCACCACACCGGCGGAGCGCATCAGCATGTGGGCGCCGTAGTTGTGGGCCTGATTGTACACCGCAAGATTGTCGATGGAGCCGTAGTCACTCAGCGTGTAATCATCGCTCAGCAATTTCCACTCTTCTCCGTCTTCCATATCGGGATCGTCGAAATCGTCAAGGTCATCGGAGTCGAACCCATCATCGAAGCTGTCGAATCCCAGACCTTCGAATTCGTCATCCTCGTCTGAGTCTTCGTCTTTGGTGTCAGCATCATCGTCGTCGTCGTCGTCATCATCATCATCCATTCTGCTGCGGTCGGTGAGCAGGTCGTCGAGGGTGTACAGGCTGCTGTCTTCTTCGGTGTGTTCACCAAAAAAGAAGTCCTCGTCGTCGAGGTCGTCTGCATCCCAATCGTCGTCGTCATCGGGCAGGTAGGCTTCATCGAACATAAGCTCTTCCTCAATGAAGGCATCAAGAGCGTCGTGTTCGGACTCTGACTCCTTCAGGATTTTTACCCAGCGCGGTCCTTCATCACCAAAGGTCTTGTCCAGAAAGTGGCGAATTTCCTCGCTTTTCTGCTCAGCCTGAGTGATGTGGGTTTCCCACTGATGCTCGTCCCAGATTTCGTTTGATGAGTTGAATTTCATAAGCGGTATAGGTTATCTGAATAGCCTGACGCGTTGAGGTTGATACTAATGCTGCGGTGTAAAACAAAAGAAGGCATTTCCTCCGGTCCGAAAACCGGAAGGAATGCCTGAAAATTGTACATGTTCTTCAATTTTTTCAGAAAAAACGTCGATTTATGGTTTGTGATTATCTATTACAAACGTTCGAGAACGCCGGAGATTACCTTCGTTAATTTTGGCTCAGCTATGCTGGCTGCTTCCACGATTTCAGCCATATTAACCGGCTGAAGCGAATCGGGGAAACACTCATCGGTAATGGCAGAAACGCCAAGCACCTTCATGCCCATATGGGTTGCGGCAATTACTTCCGGCACAGTGCTCATTCCTACTACGTCGGCGCCGATAAAGCGAAGAAAACGGTATTCGGCGCGTGTTTCCAGGTTGGGACCGGTAACGGCCACATACACCCCTTGGTGCATTTTAATGCCTTTTTCGAGGGCAACCTGCTCGGCCAGCTCAATAAGGTCGTTGCTGTACGGCTCGCTCATATCAGGGAAGCGAACGCCGAGATTCTCGTCATTCGGCCCGATAAGAGGGTTGTCGCCAAGCATATTTATGTGGTCGGTAATCAGCATGATGTCGCCGCGGCGGTGAAGCGGATTCATGCCGCCTGCAGCGTTGGAAACAAGCAGCGTGTGCGCGCCCAAAGCTTTTGCAACCCGAACCGGAAACGCAATCTGCTGCATGCTGTAGTTTTCGTAAAAGTGAAAACGGCCCTGCATCAGAACGGCGTTTTTACCACCGAGCTTGCCGAAAAGAAGGCGGCCTGAATGTGTTTCTACAGTTGAAACGGGAAAATGGGGAATGTCTTCGTATGGAATTTCGGTCTCAACATCCATCTGGCTTGCAAGGTTTCCAAGGCCGGTGCCGAGGATAACAAGTACTTCCGGCTTAACGCTGGTTTTGGACTGAATAAATGTTACGGCTTCAGCTCTTTTTTCTCTGAATACTTCTACAGAATCTATGCTCATGTCAATAATTATGGTGGATATCAGTCGATTTCGTCGAGCAGCTCGTCTATGTCTTCAGAACCGGGAGCGCTGAAGGCTTCCGGAGTGACGGCCGCGGGTTTTGGTGATTTTTGTTTTCTGGTTGTACCAAGCGATCCGGAAGTATCTTCTTCACCTTTCGGAAGCGAGTAAATATTTTCGTTGTCCTGCTCAAAGCCCTCAATGGATTTACGCGCGAAATCAAGATAGGAGCTGATGCCCCGGATGATTTCATCGCGGCGCTCGAGCAGCTTCAGAATGCTCTGGCGCACATGCTGGCGCTGCTGACGCGCTTCGGCCAGTACGTTTTCAGCCTCAAGCTCGGCTTTCTGAAGCTTGTTTTTGGAGTCGCGGCGGGCGTTTTCAAGACGCTGCTCGGCGTTTTCCCGTGCTGTTTGCAGGGTCTCGTGCAGCGTGGCTTCGATGCGCTGGTAGTGGCCCAGCTTGTCGTTAATTTCTTTGAGGTCGCGCTCCAAATCCTTCATTTTAATCACTTGGTGCTCCCATTCGCTGGCGAGCATACTCAGAAAGGCATTTACTTCGGCCACATCATATCCACGAAGCGATTTTGTGAACGTGCGCTGCTTAATCTCAAGTGCCGTAATGCCCATAAGTGCTGGTCTGAAAAAGTGAAAAATGAGGTTTTTCGTTGGAAACAATCTCTTGAAAAACCGTGGATATGTCAACAGCGTTAATGTTGCTTTATAAACCACATGGCTCTCAAAAAAAGAGATGCCTTAAGTTAATGAATACAGCTGATTTTATCACGACTTTAACTGATTCTTTAATTTGCTTTTCGGGCCGTCCCAAAGATCGGTTTCTTCATCATCCTTTCCGCTCATATCGATGGTGTCTTCATCTTTTCGAAC
>PWID01000212.1 GCA_003555145.1 Balneolia bacterium
ATCAGACTTCAAACAGCTCTAATTGCCGCCCGCTGGATTTCGGTCTTTCCCGCTGTTTATCATCGTCTTCTTCGTCGTCGTCCTGAAGGTTGAGGTTGGATACGGAGATGCCCAAAAGCCGCACGGGCCTGATGCCTGCTTCGGTTTGTTCCATGAGCCGGGTTGCCACGCCGTAGAGGGTTTCCTCGTCTGAGACCATCTGATCGAGCGACTGACTTCGCGTTACCGATTCGAAATTTTCGTACCGTACTTTCAGGGTGATGGTGCGGCCGAGCGCTTCGGCTCTTTCCATGCGGCCCGAAACTTTGGCCGCGATGGTGCGGAGTTTGTCGTGCATTTCGGGCAGGGTTTCAAGATCATCCGAGAAAGTATTTTCGGCCCCGACGGATTTGCGGATGCGGTTTGGCTTCACCCTGCGCTCATCGATGCCGCGCACGATGTTGTAATAGAAATAGCCGACTTTGCCGAAGTGGCGAATCAAATCAGTTTCGCTGAGTTTTTTAAGATCAGCTCCCGTGAACAGCTGCATGCTGTGCATTTTGGCCTCGGTTGCCTTGCCAATCCCGTGAAACTTGCCGACCGGCAGCTCCTCCAGGAAACCTATCATTTTATCCGGGGTGATGACCGCCAGCCCGTCAGGCTTATCGAGGTCAGACGCAATCTTGGCCAGAAACTTATTGATAGCCACACCGGCCGATGCGGTAAGCCCGGTCCGGGCTTTGATCTCCTGCTTGATCAGCGTTGCGACTTTTCGCGCCGACTTGATGTCCTTTTTGTTCTCGGTGATGTCCAGATAGGCCTCATCCAGCGAAAGCGGCTCAACCAGATCGGTGAACTCATAAAAAACCTCGCGGATCTGCTCCGATACTTCTTTGTAGCGCTCGAAGCGGGGCTTTACAAAAATCGCACCCGGACACAATCTGATGGCCCGGTAGGCAGGCATGGCCGAGTGGATGCCGAACTTGCGCGCCTCATAGCTCGCTGCCGCCACCACGCCACGACCGGATGGCGAACCGCCCACCACCACGGGCTTGCCCTTCAGCTCCGGGGCGTCGTGCTGCTCCACGGAGGCAAAAAAGGCGTCCATATCAATATGTATGATTTTGCGCATGGGCGAAAAGTACGGTTTATTGGCCATCAGCACACGGGAAAACGCAGAAAAAGGGAGATTCATTTGTATAGGGTGAAGTCATCCGGGTGCCATCACCATGCACCTTCATCTTCCTGCATAGAAAAGGCACTATTCATATATTTGGAAGGTTATACAGGTAGAACAGACGACATCACACTAAAGAAACACCATGGTAATTATTATTGGATCGGGCCCGATTGGTCTGGCCTGCGGCATCGCACTTAAAAAAAGAAATATACCTTTTCTCATTATTGAGAAAGGCTGTTTAGTGAACTCTGTGTTCAACTATCCGACAAATATGACGTTTTTCTCGACTTCAGACCGTCTGGAAATTGGCGGGGTGCCTTTTATTTCGCACGGGGTGAAGGCCACAAGAAGAGAGGCGCTCGAATATTACCGCCGGGTTAAAGAGGCTTATAAGCTGCCGGTTAACGTGTATGAAGAGGTGAGCTTGATAGATGGTGAAGACGGCAATTACACCGTCACAACCAACAAAGCCAGTTACAAAGCCGAAAAAATTATTGTCTCGACCGGCTTTTACGGTCTGCCACATACTATGAACGTGCCGGGTGAAGATCTGCCCAAAGTGAAGCATTATTATGATGAGCCTCATCCCTATGCCGGTCTCAACGTGCTGGTAGTCGGCGGCGGAAATTCTGCTGTAGACGTGGCGCTGGAAACCTACCGCTGCGGATGTACCGTGAGCATGGTGGTGCGTGAACCAGAAATGAAGCCAGGTGTGAAGTACTGGGTCAAACCGGATATTGAAAACCGAATAAAGGAAGGAGCGATTAAGTGCTGGTACAACAGCGAGGTGAAGGAGATAACAGAAGACGAGGCCGTCATTTCCACGCCCGAAGGAGAAATCCGCATACCTAACGACTTTGTCTTGGCAATGACTGGCTACGAGCCAAGCTACGAATTCCTCGAAATGCTGAAGCTCGATTTCGAAGACGATGAATTCCGTACGCCGGTATATAACAGCGAAACCATGGAGACATCACGCGGCGGCATCTATCTGGCCGGAGTGGTCTGCGGCGGACTAAACACGAGTAAATGGTTTATCGAAAACTCCATCGAGCACGCGGAAGTCATTGGTCGTCATTTGGAGAAGGTGAGGGAAGGGGCTAGGGTGATGTCCTGACGGATATCCATATTGTAGCAGATATCCAGGTTTCAGTTAACTCCGGGGTGGGAAAAATTGTGAATGGTGAATTGTGAATGGTGAATTATTTAAATAGGGAAGGACGCGGATTTGCGCAGATTATGGCCTGTCTGCTGAAGTGAAGCCAGGCAGGCGCGGATTCTTGCAGAGAGTAATGGAGAAATGGAATGGCGAATTGAGCAACGACTGGAATCCCCCAAACACATCAAGACATATTAATGGAGATTCTTCGACGCGTTCGCGTTCGCTCTCTTGCTCAGAATGACAAGGGCGTTGGAGGATAAAACGCGGCGATAGAATTAAAGAATTGTACGAACATTAGGGTGCCGCCGCGGCTTGAAAATTAATGCACGGCGGGCAACCTGACCGGTGAAATAGCTAAGAGAGTGTGCCCGCCGTTATCCCCACAGGCTACCTGTCATTCCGAGCGCGCGCAGCAAGTCGAGGAATCTCCATTCAAATGAGACCATGGCAGATTCGTACCTGGTTGTAGTGAAACACAGATTTAAATAAAGAAATACAGTTACTGAATTGGGACTGAAGAGGTTGCCCCCAATAGGCTGAAAGCCTCAACCAACACAGCCTGATGCAGCGTATCAGGCTGGTTGCGCCCCAAATACGCAGGCTGCGGGCCTGCACGAGACTTCGGATGGATATACAGCTAAAGTCTCGTTACAGAAATCTGGTTAAATCAGGGTGATTCCGGATTGAGTATCGACGAAATTATTCCCTTAAAAGACGGGCGTTAGGGAAACTACAAAAGCTCAGAGGGGAAAAGCTTTTACAAAAAGGTCGGGGTAAGCTAACCACATCGCACCGCTACAACCTCCTACCGCTGCTACCTTCCGGTCCTGACGGAGTTCAGAGGGAGCTGGTCGTGCAGCACTTACCCCGATTTGTTCTTTGCAATAAAAGCCCGGAAAACGGGCTTTTATTGTCGTGTGGAGCTATGGGGATTCGAACCCCAGACCTTCGCGCTGCCAGCGCGACGCTCTAGCCAGCTGAGCTATAGCCCCGATTTCTCGTAGATTCCAAATATACGGTAATTCATGTACCAAGAGCAAGAAAAAAGAAATAGCTGGGCATTAATTATTTTTTTTGTGTAAGATGAAAAAATATACACTTCGAATTAAAAAGTGATATATTTGGAATTCACGTCTATCACACCTTAACATAGTTACAAACCTATGAATAATACAATGACTGTAAGAGCCCTGCTCTTCTTATTTGTGTCTGTACTAATCTTCTCAGCATGTAGTTCTTCCAAAGAGCTCGAGCATCCGGAAGTCCTTACTCTTGAATATCTGATGTCTCTTCCCGACGATGTACTTAGAGGAATGGACAGCGACGGCGATGGCCTCAATGATTACGAAGAAATTTATGTTTACGGCACCAATCCACTCGATCCTGACACCGATGGCGATGGCCTGAACGACTACGACGAGATTCACGTATACGGCACCGACCCGCTCGATCCTGATACTGACGGCGACGGCCTGACCGACTACGAAGAAATTTATGTTTACGGCACCGATCCGCTCAACCCGGATACCGATGGTGACGGCCTTTCTGACTACGACGAAATCAACAAGTACCGCACCGATCCGCTGAACGCTGATACTGACGGCGACGGTCTGAATGACTACGACGAAATCTACGTACACGGTACCGACCCGCTTCATCCAGATACCGACGGCGATGGTTTTACCGATGGTCAGGAAATTGAAATGGGTACCGATCCGCTTGATCCAAACGATCCTGGCGTAATCCGTGACTTCGCTGAGGTTAACTTCGCATTCGACCGCAGCAACCTCGACAGTGAAGCCCGCGAGAAGCTTAGCTCAAACGTGGAAGCGCTCAACAGCAACCCGAACTACACCATTCGTATCGAAGCCTTTACTGATGATGTAGGTGGCGACCAGTACAACCTGCGTCTGTCTGTACGTCGTGCAAACGCTGTAGCTGAATACTACCGCGAAAACGGTGTGAACTCCGATCGTATGACCGTTGTAGGTCTTGGTGTTGATCCTAACCCATGTATGAATCCAGTACCGGGCGACCGTGGCTGCCGCGAAATGCGTCGTGCCCACACCGAGCCGATTCACCCGTTCCGTTTCCAGCCTAACTTCAACCACCAGGCTGTTGAAGTAAACCACGAGCAGGCGAACTAAATTTAGGTATATCTGAACCAGCCCTGCGCTGATTCAAAACCTGAAATTAAAAAGCCCTCCTGTCGCAAGACGGGAGGGCTTTTTTTTTGTTCAAACTCAGAAGCATTTGAGGACTGTTAGGGCGGCTCGCTCCGCTCACTGCGCCAGTTTTGGTGCTTCGCACCGTTTAGGGTTTCAGCCTCAGCCTCAGCCTCAGCCTCAACCTCAACCTCAACCTCAACCTCAACCTCACTCCCTCACTCTTTCCCTCACACCATTCGCATATCAGATATCAAAAATCCTCACCTGCTGAGGTAGAGATTCTTGAACTCGTACGGCTTGCGGAAGTGCTCGTCGTTGAAGTCTTCCAGGAAGTAGATTGTTTCGCCGGTTGATTTCATCTCGGGGCCGAGCTCCTTTTTCACTTCAGGGAACTTGTCGAACGGGAATACCGGCTCCTTGATGGCGTAGTGCTTCAACGTGGAGGTCAGGTCAAATTCACTCAGCTTCGCGCCCAGCATTACCTTGACCCCGATTTGTGATTCCGGCCGTCCGGTAGCCTTGGCGATAAACGGAATGGTTCGGGTGGCGCGGGGATTGGCTTCGAGCACAAAGACGTCATCACCCTTAACCGCATACTGCACGTTGATGAAGCCTTTCACCTGCATCTTTCGGGCAATCTGCAGCTGATATTTCCGGAGCTTTTCCAGAACGGTGTCACTCAGCGAGTAGGGCGGAAGCACGGCCGTGGAATCACCGGAGTGGACGCCTGCAGGTTCCAGGTGCTGCATGATGCCCGCTTCGTGAAGCTGATCTCCATCGAATATGGAGTCGAAATCGACCTCAATGGCACCTTCCAGATAGTGATCAATCAGGAAGGCGTTTTCAGGGTGCGTTTTGAGGATGGCGCCCACGTATTCTTCCAGCTCGTCTTCCTTAATGGCGATGCGCATCCCCTGACCGCCTAACACGTAACTCGGGCGGATAAGCACCGGATAGCCAACTTCCTTCGCCACTTTTTTGGCCTCATCAAAATTTGTGGCCATTCCATAATCGGGGAAGGGAATCTCAAGCTCTTCCAGCAGTTTGGAAAACTTGCCTCGGTCTTCGGCCAGGTCCATCATTTCGAATGGCGTTCCGAAAATCGGAAATCCGCCCTTATGGAAACGCCGCGCAAGCTTAAGCGCGGTTTGCCCGCCTACCTGAAGAATTACGCCTTCGGGCTTTTCATGCTCCCAGATATCCAGCACCCTCTCCCAGTAGACCGGCTCGAAATAGAGCTTGTCGGCTATATCGAAGTCGGTGGAAACCGTTTCCGGGTTGCAGTTAATCATGATGGTTTCGTAGCCCATTTCCTTGGCCGCGAGCACCGCGTGAACACAGGAGTAGTCGAACTCAATGCCCTGACCAATTCGGTTCGGGCCGCTGCCCAGAATCATAACCTTAGGTTTGTCGGAAACAACGCTTTCATTCTGCTGCTCGTAGGTGGAATAGTAGTAGGGCGTTTCGGCCGGGAATTCACCCCCGCAGGTATCAACCACGCGGAACACGGGTTTGAGCCCAAGCTTGAGTCGCTGTTTGCGCACGGCATGTTCATCAACGGTTTTGCCGCTTTGGCTGAGGAGCCAGGCGATTTGTTTATCGGCAAATCCGGCCTGCTTCAGCTCGATGAAATCTTCTTTGGAGATGCTCTTCAGCTGCTGACCTTCGGTGCGGTTTTCCAGACTTACCATGTAGCGAATCTGCTGCAGAAACCACGGATCAACGGAGGTGATGTCGTTAATTTCCTCTACCGATGCGCCCAGCTTGAAGGCGTTTCGAATTTGAAGACTGCGGTCCCAGTAGGGCTTTAGCAGACGGTCGCGAACCGTTTTGCGGTCGAACTCTTCGAAGCCGTCCGCGCCCAGGCCGGAATGACCCGTTTCGAGTCCCTGCCACGCTTTGTTGAGGGC
>PWID01000236.1 GCA_003555145.1 Balneolia bacterium
ATTTTTACCGATGGCGTCATCAAAGAATGTATCGAGCATATCAGAGAATGTTTTGGGAACTGGATTATCCAGATTGCGGTCGTTTCTAAATCTTACGAGTGTCATGGCTGACTCCTTTTTTTGTGTTAATAAACAGTAGCATATGGTTTCACTAAACAATGTACAAAGCGCGTGCCAATTGATTTAATGATCGGTTTCATGCCATTATCAGCTTGAAATTTGAAGGTTTGTCATTGGCTGTCAGTCAGGCTTTCAGTGCCTCTGCGGTTGCGTCAGATTTGGACTGCAAAATTTTCAGTCGGGTATGCCATTCGTGGCAATACGTTTTTTATGCTTCAGCTATTCCGGCCGTTTGGGTATATTAAAACTTGCTATTTTTTTTCCGAACTGCTTTTTTCTTTCATGCCTGTTTATATTCTGATTGCTGCTTTTCTGCTTATGGCCTGCTCCGATTCTTTCAGCCCGGAGCCCGACGCTTTCAATCCCGGCTCGGTACGCATTACCGAAATGATGACCGAAGCCCAGGTGCTCATCGAACAGCCCGGTACAAGTCAGACTCCCGGATGGGTGGAAATCACCAACGTTTCCAATCAAGCTATTCTGCTGAACGGCTGGCAGCTGGATTTTTCCGGATCTCAGGTTCCGTATGATTTTCCGAACGGCATCACGCTGGCACCCGGTGATATTCGCTTAATCTGGATGAGTTCCGAGCAGGGTGATGGCGTCCTCAGCGCCGGATTCCCTATCCCCGCCCAGTCCGGCAGCCTCACGCTCACCGATGGACAAAACACCCAGATTGATGCTTTCAGCTGGGAGAGTTTTCATGCGCATACGGAAATCTCCTACGGCAGAATCAGTTTTGCGGGTTCATCCGTACTCTACGACATGCCGTTCACCCAGCCGAGTCCGGGACAGAAAAACAGGCTTCATTCACTCGAAGCTACTGAAGTTCACAGTCTGGGCGTTGGCGATCCATCCGGCGTGACGCTCGACGCTGCCGGCTCATCTCAGCTTTGGGTTGTGGGCGACAATCCCGGCGACTCTGTGTTCAAAATAACGCGCTCGGGTGAGCTACTGAAGGTTCTTAGCCGCTATCAGGGTGAAGACGTTGAGAGCATTGTTCAGCATCCGGTAAACTTCTCGCTCTGGATTTCCGAGGAGCGACAGCGGGCTTTGGTAAATATTGATACGCTTGGCTTCACTCTGGGCCGCATCGAGCTGGACATTCCCGGCGATGATCCCAATAACGGCATTGAGGGCATCACCATAAATCCGAACAACCTTCACTTTTATGCGGTGAACAAACGCAATCCCCGGTTATTTATAGAGCTTAATTCTCAGGGCGATGTGATCCGGATGGATGAAAAAAACTTCGGAGCCTCAGGCAGCGCCGGCGGACTCAGCTTTGCCGGACTTTCCTACGATCCGCAGGATGATGTGATCTGGATGGTAAGCGATGAAGCACGTGCGGTATTCATCCTTAGCACGGAGGGTGATGTACTTGCCGTTTGGGACGCGCCTTTTTTCGATATCGAGGGAATAGCCGTTGACCGCGAAGCCGGAATGCTTTTCCTGATCAGCGATTCAGATGCCACGCTCTTCCATGTTCCCATCGAAGCGAATATCCGGCATTTGGGCAATTGATTCCCTCAGCTGCAGGACGCAAAGGAACGCGGATTACGACGCAGATTAACGCAAAGAAAAAAATTTATACCTTTGCGTTAATCTGCTCTAAACTCTGCGCACTCTGCGTCCAGCATCACTTGCGGGCGTGCTGTTTCCATTCGCGTGAGATGAGGAACGCCAGCTCGAGACTCTGCTCGTAGTTGAGGCGCGGATCGCAGTAGCTTTGGTAGTTGGAACTCAGGCCGTTTGCCTTCAGGCCGTTTGCACCGCCAACGCACTCAGTTACATCTTCGCCGGTCATTTCCAGGTGAACGCCGCCAAGTATAGTGCCGGCATCCTTATGGATGGCAAAGCTCTTCTTGATTTCAGAAAGTATGTCATCGAAGGCGCGCGTTTTGATGCCTTCATCGGTGGCAAAGGTGTTGCCGTGCATAGGATCGGCGCTCCAAAGTACCTTGAGGCCGCGACCCTCGATTTTGTCGATCAAAGCCGGAAGTCCTTCCTCAACCTTACTGCTTCCGAAACGGGTGATGAGCGTGATTTTGCCCTCTTCATTGCTCGGGTTCAGCACTTTCACCAGATCGGCGATTTCGTCCACATCATACGGCGGTCCTACCTTTACGCCAATCGGATTGTTGATGCCACGGAAGTATTCCACGTGGGCTTCCTTCGGATCGCGGGTACGGTTTCCAATCCACGGCATGTGCGTGCTCATGTTGTACCAGCCGGTTTTGTGCGGCGACTGTCGCGTCTGAGCCGAATCGTAATACAGGTTGAGGGCCTCGTGGCTCGTGAACATCTCCACCTGACGCACGCTTACCAGTTCGGTCGGCAAAATGCCCTCCATGAAGCGCACGGCGTTGGTAATGGAATTCACCAGATTTGCGTACTCCTCGTAATACTTATTCTTCCGCATGAAGTCTAATTCCCAGTATTCCGGGTGATGCAAATCGGCAAAACCGCCGTTTTCGGTAAGCGCACGGATAAAGTTGAGCGTAAGACCCGATTTGTGGTAGGCTTCCACCAGTCTTTGAGGTGATGGCACTCTAAGCTTCGCATCCACATCGAATGCGTTAACAATATCCCCCCTGTAAATCGGGTATTCCAGATCGCCGATACGCTCGTGAGAATTGGATCGCGGCTTGGCATACTGACCCGCAATCCGGCCCACACGAACCACACCAATATTCATTTCATGAATCATAATGAAACTCATCTGAAGCAATACCTTCAGCAGTTTCACAATATGGCCGTCGTTGCAATGCTCGAACGTCTCGGCACAGTCGCCACCCTGTAGCAGAAACATTTCTCCACGAGATGCACTTGCTAGTTTTTTCTTAAGGGAATCAATCTCCCAGGAGGTTACCAGCGGCGGATACTTCCGCAGCTCGCGGTATGCTTTTTCAAGATCGTCGTTATCGGGATAGTCGGGAAGCTGGCTGATCGGAAGCTTTCTCCAGCTCTCCGGACTCCAGTCAGCCTTTTTAATATCGTTGTTCATTTAGGTCAAAAAGTCGTTCATCATAAAAAAAGATAACATCATAACACTGGTCACAGTCCTACGTTCACAAGTACTGGTTATGACATCTCATAGCTAATTTGTTTCTTGGAAACCCTGAAAATAAGGTATTCCCGAGCGAATTACCCGATTTTTTTGATTGCCTCCAACACCAACCAATACAATTTACTCATAGCAGAGACACTAAAAGACCGGAACTATGTTAGCGCTGTAACTATTATCTTAGAGATGGCCCGTTAACGATTGGCCCAAACCATTTATTTACAAGATTCCAATATCCAAAAGTGTATTCATCCATTATAGTACGCGGCGCACGCGAGCATAACCTCAAAAAAATTGATATCGATATCCCACGCGAACAGCTTGTGGTTATTACCGGCCTGTCCGGCTCGGGCAAATCGTCTCTGGCTTTCGATACGATTTATGCTGAGGGTCAGCGCCGTTTTATGGAATCACTTTCTGCCTACGCGCGACAGTTTCTCGGTATGATGGAACGACCCGATGTGGATTTCATCGACGGACTCTCCCCTGTTATCTCCATCGATCAGAAAACAACCAACCGTAACCCGCGCTCTACGGTCGGCACGGTTACCGAAATTTATGATTACCTCCGTCTGCTATATGCGCGCGTCGGAATTCCCTACTCGTACATCAGCGGGAACAAGATGGAGAAACAAAGCACCGACCAGGTGGTTGATGCCATTATGAGGCTGCCCGAAAAGACCAAGGCTTACTGTCTCGCGCCAGTGGTTCGTGGTCGTAAAGGTCACTACCGGGAATTGTTCGAACAGACATTGAAGCAGGGTTTCATCCGGGTACGGGTGGACGGTGTATTCGTTGACGTCGAACAGGATATGAAGCTCGACCGCTACAAAACCCACAATATTGATGTGGTGATCGACCGCTTCGTTGTTACCGAAAACAGTCGTTCACGCATCGCGCAGTCGGTACAAACCGCCCTGGAAATGGCTGATGGCAACGTGATTCTTCACATTCCAAAATCGAAAGATCAGGAAGAGCGGGATCAGCTGTATTCCATGAAGCTGTTCGATCCGGAAAGCGGCGTGGCGTACGAAGACCCTGCGCCGAATTTGTTTTCATTCAACAGCCCGTACGGCGCCTGCCCTACATGCGACGGCCTTGGCTACGATTACGATGTTGACCCCGATCTCGTGATTCCGAATCACAGCCTAACCATTAAAGAAGGCGGCATCCGCTACATGGGCAAACCGCGCGGCACCTTTGTCTTCAAACAGATGGAGGCCATTCTTGAAACCTTCGATGTGGATTTCAGCACGCCTTTCAACAAGATGCCCGATGAGCTGCTCAATATTCTTTTTTACGGCAGCGGAAGCACCAAATATGATATTAAATATGATTTCGGCTCGAATGGCGTCACCTACAAACACAGCTGGGATGGACTGGTGGCCGTAATCCGGAAATCGTATGAAGAAAGTAAATCGCCCAAGCAGCGTGACAAAGCCAAAGCGTATATGAACAAGGTGAAGTGTCCTTCATGCGGCGGCGGACGCCTGAACAAAGAGGCGCTTTCCTACAAGCTGGGTGAACACACTATAGCCGACCTGGTGAAGCTGGATATTTCCGATATGCGCCATACTATTGACCGTCTCGATCTGAGCGATCGTCAGAAGCTGATCGGCTCACAGGTAATAAAGGAAATCCGTGACCGCCTCGACTTCCTGCTGAATGTGGGCTTGAACTACCTCACACTTGATCGCGAGACACAAACCCTGAGTGGCGGTGAAGCACAGCGTATTCGTCTGGCCACACAAATCGGTACGCAGCTCGTTGGTGTGCTCTATATTCTGGATGAGCCGAGTATCGGGTTACATCAGCGTGATAACATCAAGCTGATTAACTCCCTCAAAACCCTGCGCGACCTCGGCAACAGCGTTCTGGTTGTTGAGCACGACCGTGAAACCATAGAAGAAGCCGATTACGTAATCGACATGGGACCCGGTGCCGGAACCTTCGGCGGCGAAATTGTGAGTAAAGGCCGCCCCGATGAGCTCGACGGAAGCACCATGACCTCCGCCTATATGCGCTACGACAAAGTGATTGAAATACGGGAGGAGCGCAGAAAAGGCAACGGAAAGAGTATCAAGATTACGGGCGCCCGCGGGCACAACCTGCAGCGGATTGAGGCAGAGTTTCCCTTAGGGACGTTCATAGCCGCAACCGGCGTGAGCGGAAGCGGCAAAAGCTCGCTCATTAATCAGACCCTGGTTCCGGTACTGAGTAATTATTTCTTCAAGTCGAAGCAGGCCCCTCTTCCCTACGACGAAATTGAGGGCATCGACAATGTGGACAAAATCATTTCGATTGACCAAAGCCCCATCGGCCGTACACCGCGATCCAATCCGGGAACCTACACCAAGGTTTTTGATGCGATTCGTTCGCTGTATGCCGAACTGCCCGAGTCGAAGATCAGAGGCTACGGACAGGGACGCTTTTCCTTTAATGTGAAGGGCGGGCGCTGCGAAGAATGCGGTGGCGACGGACTCAAGAAAATAGAGATGAACTTCCTCCCGGATGTGTATGTGAAGTGTGAAGCCTGCCAGGGTCAGCGCTACAACCGGGAGACGCTGGAAATATTCTACAAGGGCAAAAACATCACCGATGTGCTTAATATGCCCGTTTCTGAGGCCGTTGAGTTTTTCGACGCATTACCAAGAATCAAGCGAATACTGGAAACGCTCGATGCCGTTGGCCTGGGATATCTCACAATTGGTCAGCCCAGCACCACGCTGAGCGGTGGGGAGGCGCAGCGAATAAAGCTGGCGCGGGAGCTTTCCAAGGTGAGCACCGGCAACACGCTTTATGTGATGGATGAGCCCACAACAGGCCTCCATTTTGAAGACGTAAGAATGCTCGTAAACGTAATTCAGATGCTGGTCGACAAAGGCAACACCGTACTGGTGATTGAGCACAATCTGGATCTCATTAAGGCGGCCGATTACATCATCGATATGGGTCCGGAAGGCGGCAAAGGCGGCGGAAACCTCATAGCCAAAGGCACCCCTGAGCAGGTAGCCGAAATCGAAGAAAGCCACACCGGCCGCTACCTCAAAGAAGAGCTAAAACGCCACCGCGAAAGCCTGGCAAAAGTTTAGATTAGCTTAGTTCAGGACGCAGAGGAACGGGGATTACAACGCTGATTCGCGCAGATTTTTTAGGACTTGCTTCCTTTAGCGCCCTTTGCGCAATCCTTCGCGTTACTTTG